>CAMBMH010000001.1 GCA_945868575.1 Singulisphaera sp. GP187
GGAAAATGTTATGGAATCCTTCAACCATCCGGAATTCCAACTCCAAGACCTGAAGACAAGCGATCCCATGAACATCGTTGTGACAGAAGCCCTCACCATGGGCCCTGAAATTTCCTGGGAGCCGTTGAAGGCATTCGGGAACCTTACCATTCACGATTCGACCACTCCGGATCTGGTTGCGGAACGCCTGAGGCAAGCCGACATTGCCGTGATCAACAAGGCTCGCATCACCCCGGCCGTACTTGAGCAATGCGCCTCCCTCAAGCTGGTAACCCTGACCGCCACAGGTCACGATTGTGTCGACAAAACAGCCTCAAAAGCCAAAGGAGTTCTGGTAGCAAATGTCCCCGAATATGGCACCCACACAGTGGCCCAATTTACATGGTCCCTGATTCTGGAACTGGCCCATAGAGTCGGTCACCATGGCCAACTAAGCCAGGATGGTTCCTGGAGCAAAAGTCCGGTTTTTTGTCTTTGGCGAACGCCGCAGGTGGAACTTGCTGGAAAAACCCTTGGGCTTGTGGGAGTTGGACGAATTGGAGCCCAAGTGGCCCGTATCGCCCAAGCCATGGACCTGAAAGTGATCGCTTTGCCGGGCCCCTCGGGAAAAGTCCCTGCGGGCGTCACGGCGGTAACCCTGGATCAATTGCTTGAGCAATCCGATATTATCTCCTTGCATTGTCCTTTAAACGATTCCAACAGACACCTGATCAATCGTGAAACCCTGGTCAAAATGAAGCCGGGAGCCTGGCTGATCAATACCGCCCGCGGCGGATTGATCGACGATTTGGCATTGCGTGAGGCACTCATATCGGGCAAGCCCTCCCAGGCTGCGCTGGATGTGCTGTTGACGGAACCACCCTCGGCAAATCATCCACTTTTTGGACTTCCCAACTGCCTTGTTACACCCCACATGGCCTGGACAACTCGCGAAGCAAGGCAACGCCTGATGAACGAGACCACCGAAAACATTCGGGGATTCCTTGCCGGAAAACCGCGAAACCTTGTTGGTTAAAAGATTTTAAAGGGTAGAAAAGTGGCAGAAAAACCAATTGTAGGCGTAATAATGGGTTCTCAAAGCGATTGGGAAACCATGTCGCACGCAAGCGCCATTCTCGACGAGATGGGGGTCCCCCACGAAACCCGGATTGTTTCCGCGCACCGAACGCCCGATTTGCTGTTTGAATATGCTTCCACGGCAGAGAAGCGGGGAATCGAAGTGATTATCGCTGGGGCCGGAGGCGCGGCCCACCTTCCGGGAATGGCGGCCTCGAAAACGGTTCTCCCTGTCCTGGGTGTTCCCGTTGAGTCCCATGCGCTCAGGGGTGTGGATTCCCTTCATTCGATTGTTCAGATGCCGGCGGGTATCCCGGTCGGAACTTTGGCAATCGGCAAAGCAGGCGCGATAAACGCTGCCATTTTGGCAACATCCATTTTGGGGATCAAATTTCCCCACTTTCGGGAGGCCCTAAGGAGTTTTCGGGAAAATCAAACCAGAAAAGTCCTTGCCACAAGTGATCCAAGAAGTGGTTTAGCGGGATGACCCACCGGTCCGGATCACAGGCAATTGCCCTGCCCTTCCGGCACCCGGAGCGAAATAACCCTGTTGTTGAATTTGCCCTGGCGCCGTTCCAAGACTTGGGCCTTGGGTAGGAATGTTGTTTTGCCCCGAATTTGTGTTGGGAGCCATGTTTGCATTAGGCACTGACCCAGAACCAGGTTTGGGGAACGGAAGAGCCTGAACCGGTGGGCTGCCCATTCGGCCCCCCTGAATTGGATTTCCCATTTGGGTACCCTGGCCGGGGACTTCAGGTCCAGAAGCAGGTCCCTGCTTTGGGAATGGAAGCGCCTCTACAGGTTGACCGGAGCGAATCTGGGGCCCGGTATCCTTTTGGCCTTGGCTATTGAAAATGTTGGTCTTCACCCGGTTGACCCCTTCCGATTTTGCCTCGGCTGAATCCGGATGGGTCATGGTGATCGGGCCGCTATCGGTGTAAAGCGGATAACCGTTTGCGGGCTGGTACTTGACCTTTAACTGAACCCGGTTGACTTCCTCGGAGCAAGTGCCCCAAGGGAGGAACAATGTATACCCGAAACCAATAGGGTCGAGCTTGCCCAGGCGGGCAAGGGTCACTGCATCAATTTGCCACTGTTCCAGGTGGATAGGATCTGGCCCCTTGTTGCCGCTGACATCGTAGAGGTCAACCACCAGGGTTCCTTTGCCCTTTAGTGGCTTGCCGATTTCGCTTCCAAAGAGGTAAAGCCGTCCGCCTATTCCGGCGGCGCTCATTCCACCACGAGCGGGATCTGGCGTGAAGATGACTTCAGGCTGCCAGGTTGTCACAATCTGACAAGCCACTTCCCGATTGGGGTGAAGGATGGATTCCGTTGTTGGGAGAGTCACACAACCCGTTTCGGATAAGGCCCCAGCAACCATCAAAGCCCCGGTGACTCCTCGCCAAAATGCCCGATTGACACGACCAAAACCTGTGTGCTTTTTCATGATGGCGACTCCTTCACCTGGACGGGGCCGAATCCTTGGCCCCGTTATTTAACTGTACTGGACGCTTCAGACTATTGACCCGGACGGCGGGTATCCGCCCCGGGGATATTCTGTTGGGGATAAACCTGTCTAGGTTCACCACCCATCTGTTGCACATTGGGGACCCCAAGGCTCGGACCATCCACCCCTGCTGGCCCTTGCTGGGCGGGATAACCAGCCTGGCGAACACCGATCGTGCCACGATTGGCATCGATCTGGGCGGGATTTACCACGCCCCTGGTTGGAATTAGCGCTCCGGGAACCGCGCCACCCCTGGAAATTTCTTCACCCATTGGCCGACTGGGAAGCGGGTCTGGGAGGGACCGGGGAGCGGGAAGGAATTCGTCACCGCTAAGACGATGCCGGGGTGGAATTTCTTCACCAGTGGGACGGCGCCCCGATTCCGGTGTTCCGGTTCCAGCAGGCGGCGTAGTTGTAGGCGCACCATTTACTGCGGGGGGTGCGAACA
This sequence comes from Singulisphaera sp. GP187, assembly GCA_945868575.1. GTDB lineage: Bacteria > Planctomycetota > Planctomycetia > Gemmatales > Gemmataceae > SYLG01. The sequence goes on from CAMBMH010000001.1 coordinate 3,012, forward strand.
GGTTGGGGAAGTGACGCTTCTTGGTGGGTTCGGTGGGGATGACTCCATCCACATCTCCCGGAGGGGGAAGGATCGGCTGCAAACCGGATGGTCCATGTGTTTTGATCACATCACCAACCACCCAGCTCATTCGGGAGGCTTCCATCGCGAGAACCCTGTCCGCCTCAAGCCGATTGCGAACCACATGGGGGGTCAGGATAACGAGAAGTTCCTGACGGTCCTTATATTGTTCGCGGTAGCGAAAGGCTGTTCCAACAAGAGGTAGATCGCCCAACCAGGGGATCTTGCGCTCGGATTTCTCATCCTGTTTCTTGATGAGGCCACCGATGGCAACCGTCTCCCCGTCCTGGGCAATTACTGTGGTTTCCACAGTTTGGGTATCGATCTGGAAGAGATCGATCGGGGCGGTTCCCGCAGAACCGGTCAATTGTTGACCGCTGGGGCTAGCCTTGGACACCTGGGGAGCTACCCGCATGATTACTTTGCCGTCAGGCGAGATCTTGGGGGTCACCACCAACTCCACACCTACCGGGGTGTAGGAGATGCTTTGTTGGGTTACGCCCACGGTCGCGTTGCTTGCGCCGATCAGGGGGAAGTTGGAACCAACAAACACGCGTGCCTGTTGGTTATCCAGAGTGGTTACCTGGGGGCGACTGAGAATATCCACCCTGCCCTGGGTCTTAAGGGCCCGAATCAGCAGGTTGAAGGAGTCCGAAGCGGCCGAGAATACCAGGCCACCCGCCCCAAGTCTGTTGCTTGTCCGTCCAACATTAAGCGAGTTCACACCCTGGAAACCAACTACACCCGATTGGTAGCTGCTATAAGGATAAGGAGCGGCTCCAATAAAGTTGGTACCCGGAGTGACAAAGTTGCCTGTGGTCTGGTTAACCGTGACCCCTGCGGGCAACACAGTTGAAGGCGAGGCTCCACTCAGGCCAACCGTACCAGCCGAGCCTATGGAGGGGAGAATACCCCGCTGGAAAAGAACCGGACTTTGAAGACCGATCTCCATACCGAATTCTTCGCCACCGGTCAGCCTTACCTCGGCAATCATCACCTGAATAACGACCTGGGGCTGTTCCGAGTCCAGCTCATTGATTAGCTTGGTGATTTCACCAAACCATCGGGGAGTTGCGGACACAATCAGCTTGTTGGTGATCGGTTCCGGGATAATCACCACCTGACGGTCAACCTGTTGGAAGTTGCTGAGCTGGCCGCTGCTTTCATACACCTGCAATGAGCTGGTGATGAAGTTATTCAGGGCGCTGGCAAGGTCAGCGGCGGTAGTATTCCTGAGAAGGAAGATCTCGTTTCGCCTTTGCTGAATATCAAATTCATCAAGGCGGGCAATAATTGCCTCGATCGCGTCGAGGTCGTTGCGGCTACCAGCAACAATAATGCTGTTGGTGCGCTCATCAGGCGAAATGCGCAGGTCAATCAGCGGAGCACCCGGTTGGGCAGAGCCGCCAAGTGCGATCTGAAGCGCACGACCTGTGCTGCCCGCGTTGTTCCCCTGGTTACCTACGGCCAATCCACCAAAGGCGGGGTTTGCCCCACCGGCTTGTCCAGCCCGGCCCGTGGCTCCACCGGTGGTGGCCCCACCCAGGAACAGGTTTTGAATGGTGGTGGCGAGTGTTGTGGCATCGGCCTTCTTGAGGGGGAAGATATTGATTTCTGCCCGGGCAATCGGCGGAACATCCAACTCCTTGAGGAGGGAGACGATCAGGTCGACAGACTTTTCCGGAGCAGAGATGATCAGCCGGTTGGTCCTGGCATCGGCGGTGATGTGAACATCTTCAAGCACACCTGCCTCAACGGGCTTTCCGTCCTTGTCTTTCCCGACAATACGAAGGGTCTGGGCCTTGGTACCAGTGCCACGAACCGCCTGATTGTTGGTGGCACCCTGTTGGCCGCCGCCACCAAAGAAGCCGCCACCAAAGAAGCCGCCACCACCCTGTTGTTGGGTGTTTGTACCAGGAATTGCGATTCCCTGTTGGATGGCGGTATTGATCAGGGTCGAAAGCTCATCGGCCAAAGCGTACTTGAGGGGCACAACCCGCAATTCATTAACCGCTTTGGAAACATTGGTGTCCACTTTTTCGATCAGTGCCTTGATCTCTTCAAGGTCTGCGGCAGAAGCCTGAACGAATACCGTGTTGGAAGCATCATCCGAGGTGACACGGATCTGGTTTTGGGTGGTGGTTTCACCAGGGAACCGGTTGGAGTAAAAGTTGGTGATGAGGGTTGCGACCCGGGAAGCAGGCGCCTTTTTCAATTGGAAGGGCACCGCGCGGGACGCCTCGGCGTTGGGCCGATCCAATTTTTTAAGGTCGGCCAGGACTTCTTCCATGCGACCCTTTGGAGCCGCGATGAAAATCGCGTTCTGACGGGGCACAGGAATAAGGATAACACTGCCCGTTTGCTGTTGGCCTTGCTGGCCTTGTTGTTGGCCGGGCTGCCCACCACCGAACAGTGCGCCGAAGGGAAAACCACCCTGGGGTTGTTGGGGCTGGCCAGGCTGTTGGCCGGGTTGAGCTTGTGGTTGGATGGCTCTTGTATTGCCAACGGCACTGATCACAACGGCCCGGTAAAGCTGCGAGAAGGTCGCCGCAATGCTGGTCGGGTCGCCGTATTCCATTGGAATCAGCTTGATTTGGAAATCGGAGGCGACTCCGGTCTTTTTGATGAACTCGATGATTTGCATCACCGCTTCAATGTCGGCGGCGTTATTGCCACTTAGGATGAGGACCCCAAGTTGGCTGAGAGATTCAACCACGACAGCTTCTTTGGGACTGGGCAAATTATCCGCTTTGTTGGAAGCGCCGGGCTGAATGGCCACGGGTGGGCTTCCAGGAATGTTTTGCCAAGTTACCTTCTGAATACCCTGTTCCGCAATCACGCTAGCCGGAGTTGGATCGAGTCGGGGATCATAAATGGAGTTTTGGATAAAACCCAGGTTCCCTTGGTTGATTTCCGCCCTAAGGTCATCCGTGACCGCGTTGGCGAAAAAATCCGGGTTTCCTTGATCGTTTTGCCGGACCTGAGGTGTTGCAGGTTCATCAGAGCGTTGGGGAGGTGAACCACCGCCCATACCGCCTCGGCCTCCGCCCATACCGCCTCGGCCTCCGCCCATGCCGCCGCCACCCATACCACCGCCACGGCCAAAGCCGCCGCCACCCATGCCACCACGGCCAAAGCCGCCGCCACCCATACCACCCATACCACCCATGCCGCCGCCACCCATGCCACCACGGCCAAAACCACCGCCACCCATGCCACCAAAAGGCGAGCCACCACCACTCGGCAAGGCTGAGCCTCCTCCACCAAAACCGCTTGATGTAGGGCGGGAAGAAGTGCGTCCCTGGATGGCGTCAATTGCTTGTTGGACCAAAGCAGGATCAATCCCGGAAACAGGAACGACACGAACCACTTTGGCGTTCGGCTTGGCCGAGTTTTCCATGTACTCGACCAACTTAGAAATATCATCGTAAAGCGTTTGAGGACAATAAAGCATCAGACTGTTGCTTTTTTCATCAATTCCAATGCTAAGTGATACGCGCGCTGTCGCAGTTCCACCACCGCCGCCGCCACCACCACCAAAAGGGAATCCAATTCCGGGGAATCCACCTGCGTTGGTGCTTGCCCCGGAGGATCGGGTCAAATCGCGATAAACATCCTGAATGGTTCGGGAAGCATCTGCGGCGAGGATATTTTCCAAAGGCCCAATGACCCAGGTTTTTGGTACTGCCTGGGAATCGCTTTCGCCCGAGTCCAATGCCTTTTCAAGGAGTTTTTTGATTGTGACAATGTCAAGTTTGCTGGCGCGGACCAATAGCGTATTGCTGGTAGCATCAGCCACCACACGAATCCGATTGGCGGCAGGACTGGTCGGGGCTCCTGCTCCAAGTCCGGCAAAGGGCAAAAGAGCCCCGATACCGCCAAAAAGCCCACCGCGTCCACCACCTGCGCCACCCTGCCCCTGGGCTGGTCCATTAAAAGCTTCCTCAAGGACCTTGGCTACCTGGGGAGCGCTTGCGGTCTTGAGGCGAATGATTTCAAAATCGCCTTCATTTGTAGGAGCAGTAGTCAATACCCGGACAAGTTCCTGCGCAAGATTGAGTGTCTCCTCATCATCACAGGAAAGGAGCACTCTATTTCCCAAAACAGATATCTTCAAAGGCGCATCTTTGCGACCGGGCAGATCCCGAGCAAAAGTGCGTGGTGCAACCGGAGGTCGCCCCTGTTCTGCTCCAGGGGAACCAGGAAGAATATCAGGAGGTTGGCCTACCTGGAGCGGGATTTGGGCAGAGACCTGAGTCAGGCCGTTTCCGTAAGGAAGCGAAGCTTCGGGCTGGTCGTTGCCGGTTGGTTTCTTGGGTTGCGTCTGGGGAATTCGTTGAATAGGTGCAGGAATATTGCCCGGAATTGTCGATGGCGTAGCCGTTGGGTTTACCACACGAACCGGATTGGCCCGCATTTGGGGCATCATCCGTTCCAGGGATTCCGCCAGATCGGACGCGCTGCCTTTATCGATATTCAGGATGCGAAGGTTGCTGGTTCCGCCCATCGAGCTGGAACCATTGAGGGCCTTGATAATCTGTTCAACTTCGAGCACCTGGTCGGCCGGACCACGAACAATGATCGCATTTCGTTCAACAGATGCTTCAAGATAAGGAGCGCCACTCTTGGCATCGCCCAACATTCCCTTGAGGGTTTCAACCACCGTGGTGGGATTTAGTGCGCCTACCGCAAGGAGGGTGGTTCGAACACCCTTCTCCGTGCCGGAACCAAGTATCTGGCGGGCGATTTCCAACTGGTCATCCGGGGTCGCATAAACAATCACAGTGTTTGGATTGGCGGCGCTGATTCGGACAACCGGACTTGCCTTGTAAATTTCGGTGAGGGTCCGGGCCAAAGCATCGGCGGTTCCCGAGGGAACGGTGTATTGCTTGAGCAAAGGATTGCCTGGCAGGAATGGTTGCTGCCCGGGGGTGCCAACATCGATCCGTTTGAGCACATCGCGAGCCTGGGCGACCTTGTCCGCAGGACCGGTCACAAGAACGGTGTTTGTGCGGTCGTCGGTGGTGATGCTGTGGGACCTGGAACGCCCGGTGGTAGCGGTGACCCGCCCCGTTCGGGGATCCATTACGGGCTGGCCACCCGCGGTTTGGGGAGTCAATTTGGGATCACCCAAGAGGTCCTTGAGAATGCGTTCCGCATCACGGGCTTTGATGTATTTGCATTCGTAGGTGAGGCTTTCCGCCTGGACCTGATTTTCGTTCTGTTCAATATCTTTGATGGTTTTGCGAATACGCTTGAGGTTGGCAACTGTGTCCTGCAGGATCAATTGGTTCGCCCGGGTCATGGGAACCACTTCACCAAAAGGCCCCATCATTTTCTTAATTTCAGGGGCGACATCCTCGGCCACCAGAGTGGTAAGCGGGAGGACAATCGACACCATTTCGGTGTTTCCCCGCTGGTCCAATTCCTCCATTGCAATGCGAGGCAACAGCGTGGGATCGATCTTTTCGTCGGCGGGAACCAGGGTGAATGATCGCTCACGACGGATGAGATAGAATTTTTGCGTCTCGCTATTGGCAAGAAGCGCCTCATTGATGATGTCAATCACCTCGGGAACGGTGTAAAGCTTCCCGGCAGGTCCCTGGAAGGTGAATGTTCCGGATGGTTTATAGGTGGTGATAACGGGGAGGTCGGTCTGGTTGGTCAACCACTCGAAAACCCCGGCCCAAGGCTTGCTGTCAAAAGAAAAGGCTACCTTTTTTCCGCCAAAAGGCGCAGGAGAAGCAGCGGGAGGAGTCATACCCGATCCCGCAACGGACCCAAGCGGCCCAAGCGGCATTGGCGTCAGCCTGGGCTGAGGGAGTCCACCGGGGGTGGCTCCTTGAATCGGAAGGGGTGTGGCTTGGAAAAACGCGGGTGCCTCCGCTGGAGCGGCAACAGGCTGGGCTACCCCAGAAACCGGCGGGAGATTGGGAATCTGAGCCAAAGCCACAGGACCAAAATAGGCCAGCGCCCACGCTGCAACCCATGCCCTTTTGTTACCAAATACCCGATTGAACGGGCGACCCATAGAATTTTGAAGGCTCATGGAAGAACCCTGACTTTCTGACGCCGCCCTCATTTAGCATGGATGTCAAGGACATAACATCAACGCAAAGAGGGTCCGGCAAGTTCATGCTACCCCTGCAATGGTTAAGATCGGCAGAGTTTGCCCAAATTCTTTTGCGAAAATACCGGTCGTTCCCAAAAAAAAGATTTTAACAATTAGGCAAGATAGGTAAGGACTAGTTCCCGGTTGGCTTTCGCCCCTCTTTCTTTTGATCTCCCTTGCTTGATCCATCCTTTTTGGTTGGAGTTTCCGGTTTGGCAGGAACCAATTTTTCCAAACCAAGCAGTTTTAGCGCATCCAAATCCAGGGGAGTGTTCACTACCGGGAAAAAGGTTTCCCCACAACGCATCAGATACAACTCTCCATCCGTTTGAAAAACAATATATGACGGATCTATATGAAGCAACTTGGCCTTCAACACAAGATTGTCATACTTATCTTTTATCGAAAAATCACTCCAGGCAGCTGAGGTCCTCAACTTCGTTTCCCGTCCCCCTCGATTCTGGTCATAAACATACGCTTCCCAACGGCGACCATCTCCGGAAATTGTCGTTAGTTTCACACCCGAGAGGACCTCTTCACGATCTTCTTCCGGGCCTCGAACCACCGCTGGGGGTGGTGCAGGAGGTTCCGGGGGTGCGGGAGGCGGATCGGGCTGAAAGAAGGGATTGGCCGAGGCCAGGATGGTGTAGTCCCTTTTTTGGGCCGCAAGAACCTTTTGGGGAGTTACCGAAGACTTGGCATCCGCAGAAAGTTTTTCAGGGACTAAGCGATTATTTTTCTCAGCACCGGGAACCATCAAACCCTCAACCGTTAAGACCATTTTCAGGTCCGATTTGCTTTGGGACTTCTTCAGGTTTTCAACCTTCAGGGTTGGAACATGATGCAACAGGGGAACCCGGTGAAGCATCTCCAAAAAATTCCCAAGGTCTTCGAGTTTTCCCTGCGTGCTGATTTCAAATGCAACAGGCTTGTAGGCGTCTTTCCGGCCTTCCTTGGTTTCAAGTTTGGGAATCGCCTGATTGGTAAAGCTCCTTCCAATCGTAACGATCGTGTTGCCAGGCTTGAAACCACTTGCGTTTAACAGGTCCCGAAGCAAGGTTGAATAATCGAGCCTCAGGGATGCCAAATGTGCGTTTTGGGCATCCGCATCGGGTTTTTGGGCAACCGGCAAACTCAGCTTTTTCCAATCCTTGAGACGAGGGTGCTTCTCGAGAACCTTTGTGATTTTGCCGCCTTCGTTTTCAACCTCTTCCTCGAGACGCCCTACCTCTGTTTCAAGGGTGTCGATTTGCGCGCGCATATCCGACCATGGGGAATAAAACCCATAATAGAAGCCGCCTCCACCCACACCAAACACCATGATCGCGCCAAGGATCCAGGCTAGAGTTTTTTCTCTGGGTGTCATGACTTGCCCTCCTTGCCGCCAATACCTTCCCTGGTGTTGGACTTTTTATCTAAATTATCTTTGTTTTCTTTGGGCGACGCTTTTTCCTGAGCAGATGCGTCCCCAGCGCCAGATGCTTCACCAGGCTCAAGATCCATGGGACCTTTTGTTGCACCGGAAGTTTTCAACTCGGGCTTTGCGGCGGGAACCAACTTTCGGTTGTAATCGTTCGGTGGCCGCCTTTTCACATCGATTTCCAAGGTAAAGTCGGAGCCTTTTTGCTCCTCCTTTTCGATTTTGTAAACCCCGTCCTTGCGCAATTCATCCAGTAGCGACTTCAGGGCTTCACGCTTTTCGGGTCCGCCGGGAAGAGTTCCCTTGATCGTGAGGTGACTTCGAAAATCGGTTTCTTTCTCAGGATTGCGCCTTGGTGAAGCACTGATTTCAGTCAGTTGCAGATCCTTTGTGTTGGGGATCCGATGGGATATGTCATAGATCTCGTCCAACCAAACCACATCGTCCCAAGCTCCAAGGGCTTGATACCTTTTCGCAGTAACTTTGGAATCTTCAAATTCCTTTTTCAGACTATCGCGACGCCTTGTAAGTGTATCCAGTTCGTCCATGGTCCGGCTTTTTACGCCCCAAAGGAACCACCCAGCCACTACAAACGCAATGAAACCAACAAAAGCATAAATTGCGACCCGCTGCTGCTCCATTTGGGAGGGCGGAGGAGGTTGTTTGGGATTAAGGAAATCGGGCCTGTTTTTATGCCCCTTTTCCTCCACCCGGGCCAAACCAGACAAAACTCCCAAAGCGGCAACATAATCGCTACTGTTGATTGGCAAGCTTGGAGCATCCAAAACTCCATCAAAAGGAAGAATCCTTTGGAGGGGGAGTTTTGTGGCCGAGGCCAAGTCAGCGTCCTGATCCCATTTTGGTGGAGCCAACAGGAAAAGGGATTTGGGCGCGGTTTCCGGGTTCTGTGACCCATAAAGAGACAGGCTTCGCCGAATTTCCTGGACCAAACCGGTGGCGGGGTTTAATGAGCGGCTGAAAAGGGGTTTACCATTAAGGAGGACCACCAATTCCGACCACGCTCCACCAACAGCGACCACGGCCACAGGCTCATCCACTGGGCCAAGGTCCGACATCAGGCCAACGAGACCAGACAATCTGGGACTAAGGCCCCCCAGTTTCAGTTGGGAACCGGTCGCTATGGTTTTCCAAGTGTTGAATAGCTCGATCCGCAAAAGGAGAGCCAGAACCCGGCGATCGGCCGCTCCAGGCAAATCCGCGGTTTCATAATCCAGCTTGACTTCATCCGGAGATTCATTGAGATCACGCATCACCTGGAAGCGGACCATTCCCGGCTCTTCTGCCGGTCCCACACGGGGGATGGCCAATTGGCGTGCAATGAGTCTGTCGCGCGGCAAGGAAACAACAAGTCGGGCACCCGCAACGGCGAAATCTTTTAGAAAAGCCTTGAGCTGTTCGGCCTGCTCCTCGGCCATCACCGGATTCGGACTGCCTTCGGTTTCAATGGTAAGTACCTTGCAACCCGCAAGGCCTTTCCGGGCGGTCAAGCCCAGAACGCTTAAGCGACCATTATCCCAATCGATGTATACCTTACGGATCATGGATTTCCCAAAGCCACAATGCGGCGGCTAAGTCTCCTTGGGGTGGGAATCCATTCCCGTGTTTCATTAAGCCAAGGACTGGGACCTTGGCCAATCCTTACAGGCCAGCCAATTTCGCCGGGTCGGCCCCCGCATCCCTAGCTTGGCGTGCCTTTTCCGAAAGGTCGCGGAAGTATACCACACGGGGGCGAGGACCGCTGATATCCACTACAACTTCCATCAGTCCCATTGGTCCGCCCTGATCGAGTTTACCCATTATCCGGACACGATAAGCCGTGGACCGCCCGGTAACATACCGTTCGAGTGATCGAATTTTGTTCGGATCAAGCTTGGCCTCGGTGAAAAGCCACGTCGGACTCTGATAGAGCGGGTCATCAGAAACCATCGAGGAAGGCCTTGTCCCCACAATGTTTTGCAGGTCCGACTCCTGAAGGGATGGGAGTCCAGCCAGCAAAACAGGGTCAGCCGTAAGCAGGTTGAGTTTGCCAGGCAAATCGACATCCTGACTGGTGGTGTAACCCTGATAAAGCGAGGGGAGATATTGCTTTGCCAACATGGGATCCTTGAGCGGACTCGGAAATGTCACGGTTTTTTGGGTTTTCCCCGAGCCCACGCTGATATCCACATTTTTGGATACCAAATCCATAATATTTGTGATCTTGTTCAGTTTGGCCATCCCTGTGGAAGCCTGCTGCATTTTGTTGCTGATTTCAGTGGAGACCAGAGTGTAATCATTGGAATTCATTCCTGATACACCACCACTGGATCCCTTTCCCGAAGCAAGGTTGGCAAGGACAGTGACTGTGCTAACAGGCTGCTTGGACGCGCCATACAACCTGTAAGCCATCACAAAATTACTAACTTGCTCCCCTGCAACCGTATTGAGTTCCTGCTGGAGCGTAGGAAGATCAGCAGAATTCAGGTTTACCTTGGCGTTCCAGGCGTTGGTAGAGGCGTTTGAAGGTGGAACCAGATTCTGTTCCCGGCTGTAAACGGTAAAATACTTCGACAAGCCGGGATTGGAGGAATCCCCAAAGAGTACCTCGGGGGTAACACCTTTGACCAGAAGCAATTCATCAATCGTATCGAGTGGACCATTTTTGCAATAATAAGGAGGCTGCAAGGTGTTGTAGTATTCACTTTCCGCACCGGCATCACCTATCGTGTCATCGTTGTCCACCCAATCGACCACCGCATCGATGATCGCATCGCCAAGGACCGGGATCTGGGGCTGCAAACGCTTGAGGGTGTCTTTCAGGGTCTTTCCAGTTGGATCAACCTGCAACAGGGCGTTGATGTTCCATTTCGAGGACTCATCGTCTACAGTAAGGATCTCAAAAGTGGCCGACTGGGAGCCATTGACCAGGGAAATCGACTGGACCGTTCCCGCCTGGGGAATATTCCCCTGGGCAAGTTCCGACAATACAAACGCAACACCCGAATCCGCGATTGAGCGTGCCTGGGCTAGCCGAACGGCGGAGTCAGTTGCCCGGTATTCCGCCATCATGTTGTCATTAAATCGATAAGCCGCAAGTGAAAGAAACGCAACAACCATCAACACCGCAAGCAACACCACACCCCGGCGGGTTTCGCCGGAGGTTGGCAGTCGATTTGGTGTCAATCTGAGTTTCATGGCTTTTCCTTGCTATTTGGATTTTCCGGAGGAGCCGCCGTTTGATTTCGACGACCCTGAAGGTATGGTTGCGCCACTTCCCGAACCACCGCCGGTAGATTTTGAGCCACCCCCACTTGTCCCGGAGGATTTGGATCCCGAGGAATTGGATCCGCTTGGAGTAGATTTCGAACCAGCCCCTGAACTCGAACCTCCCGAGGAGCTTGAACCCGATGATGATGAGGATCCGGAGGAGGAAGAGGAGGAAGATGAAGTCCCACTATCGGGGGAGTTTGCACCAGGGTCCACAACCTTGCCAAGCGCAATGGAATTAGCCGTCGGAAGCGCCACAATTTGTGAATAACGACGAATGGTTTTGCCGTCAGCTCCCTCCATCTCCACTTCAATTTTCACAGCCCTTGGAGGACCCTGAGGCGTGGAACTGTCATAGCTGAGAGATCGGCTATCCCAGAAATCCGTCCAGTATCCTGGCGTGCCGTCGTTGTAGCTAAAAGTGATCGAGCGCACCTCGGGTGCAATAATGAGGTTTTCAACATCTGCGGGAAGGCTGGATGTGTTGACACTATCAGGCGATGAGACCTGGCTTGATTCCCAACGGGCGAGCCCCTGTCCCTCCCCGGGAACCCAATAAGTTACCCGCTTTACATCACAAGCAGGCCCCTCGAAATCGGTTGGAGATTGTGATCCCGAACCGGTACTCGAAGTTGCTCCGCTAGGGGCTCGAAGAGTTCCTGCCTGGAAGGCAGTCAACTGATCCTGATAACCCACCACTCCAGGAATAAAAAGTACCCTTACCTGGGCTTGTGTGCTAGTGGTTGAAGAGGATGAAGAAGAGGATGAACCGGTGCTACCCGAAGAGGAGGAGCCGCTTGAACTTCCGGATTTGGATGCGCTGCCCGAGGAGGAACCGCTTGTGGAGGAACCGCTTCCAAGGCCTGTACCACTCCCCGAACTTGACGATGAACCGGTGGAGCCTGATGCTGTTCCACTTGAGTCACCCGTTGTGGAGGACGAGGAGCTACTGTCCTCCGTGGGGTAATACAAATCACCCGTGCGAAAGGGACCGGGATTGTTAATGGTAATGGCGCCTACCATGTCCCGGGCGATCCGGTCCATTAGGGCCCGGGCCAAGGTTGCCTGCGCAATGGCATCGCGACTATTTTGGGTGGTAAAGACCTGGAGCTCAACAACCACATAAAGTCCACCCAAAAGAAGCAAACTAATGGCGCTCGCCAACAGGGCCTCAAGAAGGGTGAAACCCTTGCGACCCCTTTTACGGTTTGGGACGGTTTGAAAATGGACTCTATTTTCCATGACACTCACTCCTTTGCAAGTATCACTTGGTTGTTGAACCGGAGGAGGATCCACCAGAAGAGGTGGATCCTGAACTACTTGATCCTGTGGTGCCCGAACTGGTTGAGCCGTCTGCCAATTCTTCAGGAATAGCATCCATGGTGCTGCCCAATGCTTGGGGATCAACAAGATATTGGACAAGATTTACCTTGGACCGTAGCGCCCCATCCCTTTGGGCTGTGGCGGTGACCTGAAAGAGGCTTGTGCCAACGGACTGCACATCGACCGACCAAGTATACCGATCATCCGTATCCCAAATTCCGCTGCTGCTCGAAAGGCCCACCACCCCTGCCTTCATTTCAGCGATTTTGGATTCGGCAACAAGGAGTGAAACGCTCCGCTGTTCGGCCTCTTCAGCACGCTCACGAGCCATGTCGACCAAGCTGGTAATGGCGACAATCGACATAAAAAATATGGCAAGAGAGATAAGCACCTCAAGAAGGGTCATTCCCTTTCGGTTTTTTCTTTTGCGATCCATTCGAGAAAGGCGATTGATTTTGATCATTTTAGCGCTCCACCGAGGAGGTCCCGGTCAAAGCCCGCAAATGAATAACAGCGGGGCGCACTCCTAATCCTTCACAAAGGATGGTGACATCGAAATCGGCACGGCCATCAGGATAGAAAACCGCAACCTTCTGCCAGGAAGTGGGGTTCACCTCACCGATTTCCATCGCGGTTTGACGACTTCCAAAAGATACGATTTCGCCCGCCGAAACACCATTATCGATACTAAGGGCAACACCCTGGGGAAGCGCATCTTCGTGCTCTTCATCCTCATCCGATGCCCCACCATTCCAGGCATCATCCCGGTCCGGGGCGGCCTTCAGGTTGCCGCCTCCATCAACAATAGAAAGCCGGTAAGGTTCGCCCTCTTCTATGGCCAAATGGCGTGCCATCGAGATTGCAGCCCGAACCGTGTCCGAGGCAGATTTCATGGTCTCGCCACGAAACCAACCGGTCATTGTGGGGTAAGCCATTGCGGCCAGCATGACAATCACAGCCAGGACAAGCACCATTTCCAGGAGCGTAAATCCACTTCTGCGTTTCATGTCAACTCCCTCCGACCAAGTCAGCCACATCAATCCTTCAATGGATTATTTCGGGGCTTCACCAAGAGGCTTGCCATTCTTGGTTGTCCAAACATAGCAAGTGGTATTGGTTTCACTATCCAGGGATTGAAATTGAAACTGCTGGCCCCAGGGATCAACAAGGGTTTCCTGCTTTTCGAGGTAGGTCGGGACCAATTCCTGGAGATTGCCAGGCCAGTTTCCTGTGTTCGTTTTAAAGGCCATCGCTGCCGACTTGATGGTTTTTGCGTTGATAGCAGCGGCCTTCTCTTTGGACTGCTCGAGCTGATTGAGTAGGGAAACGGTTCCAAGGCCTGCCAAAACAACAATGATCGCAACCACAACCAGGATTTCCATCAAGGTAAAAGCTCGGCGGGAAATACGGCCAAGGTTACCAAGGGGACGATTAAGGGTGGTGTTTTGCAACGGAGCAAGCATTTTCAAATCTCCTATCTGGGGTCTTGCACTAAGGTGGGTGCCTCAATTATGAGAGCACCCAGATTAGAGTGGGATGATAAATCAATCAATGGCACTCGACATCTTGAACACGGGGAGCAAAAGTCCGGCTACAACCCCCAAAGTCAAACCCGCCATCACCAAAAGCATCATTGGTTCAAGGAGCCTGACAAAAAGGTCCAGCTCACGGGTGGTTCGTTTTTCCAGGCCGTTTGCAATGTCCAAAAGGACTTTTTCGAGGTTGTTGCTCTCTTCACCCACAGAAACCATTTCCACCAAATCCCTTGGAAAATATTTGCTGTTGGCGAGTGGGGTGGTAAGGCTATCACCCGATTTGATATTTTCCGCACTCTTTTCAATAGCTTCGGCTATTACCTTGTTGCCCGTTGAATCTTTAGCAATCCTCAAGGACTGAAGGATCGGGATTCCGTTTTTCAGTAGGGTTCCAAGAATTCGGGCAAACCTTGCGATGGACAAACTCAAAAAGATGCGCCCCATACCCGGAACGCTGATCTTGAAAAGATCCACCGAGCGACGACCGGCCTCTGTCGCGGCCCATGAGGAAAACCAGTACCAAAGTCCAAACGCCGCCAACAGAAGCAAAACACCATAATATTGGAGGCCATGGCTAAGACCGATCAGCGCCTCGGTGATCATCGGGAGTTGCCCCTTCTCTCGAAGCCGGACAAAGATCTGCTCGAACTGGGGGACAAAGAAAATGATCAGGATATTGAGAATGATGAAACCAATGATCCCCAAAAATACAGGGTAAGCCATGGCCCCGCTGACCTTGGACCTTAGCTCCTCCTGATGTTCAGTGAAATCGGCGATACGCCTTAGCACATCCTCCAAAAAGCCACCCTCCTGGCCGGCCAACACCATGCTGATTGCCAATTCACCAAAAACTTTCGGATGCTGCCCCATAGCCTGGGCCAATCCTGTACCATCCGCGACCTTTGCGCGAATCTCCTTGATAACGGCAGAAAATCCTGCGTTGGAGGCCTGTCGTTCCAAAATTTCAAGTGACCTGAGAAGGGGCACGCCCGATTGGAGCAGATCCGCCAACTGGGAAAAGAATCCGGCAAGGATTCGGCTGGAAACGCGTTTGCCGCCCGCGGCCTTGGCGGCGTTTTGCATTGCCTCCAGCTTGATTGGCATCAGCCCTTTGGAATCCAACATCGAGACAGCTTCACGCTCGCTGTTGGCGGTAAGAACACCTTTGCTCTTAACCCCAGTAGAGGCCATTGCGATATAATTGTAATCCGGCATTGTTATGGCTTCCCTGTTTCCTGGGCCAAGTCATTAGCCCATGATGTCGCCGGCGGTTACCCGGGCGACTTCCTCAATCGTTGTCTTGCCGGACAAAACCTTTCGGAATCCATCCATGCGAAGGGTAATCATCCCCTCTTTAAGAGCGACATTACGAATCGCCATTGCATTGGTTCTCTGGATTACCAGCTCACGAATCGTGTCGGTGGCCACAAGCAATTCATAGAGACCAACACGGCCCCGATAACCGCTGTTTCGGCAGGACCGGCAACCAGTGCCCTTGAAAAGCTTCAATTCACCTTCCACTTTGGGAAAATCCGAGGGGACATCCCCAGGATCCGGAGTGTATTCGACCTTGCAATCCGAACAGATGGTTCGAACAAGCCTTTGGGCCATCACGCCTTCCACCGTGCTTGAAACCAGGAAAGGTTCGACCCCCATGTCGATCAGACGCGTGTAAGCGCTAGGGGAGTCGTTGGTGTGAAGGGTCGAGAAGACCATGTGCCCCGTGAGCGACGCCTGAATGGCGGCCTGTGCCGTTTCCATATCACGCATTTCACCGATGAGCACAACATCGGGGTCATGGCGAAGGATGCTTCTGAGTGATGCGGCAAAGGTCAAGCCGATTTTGTGGTGGACCTGAATCTGGCTGATACCAGGTTGCTGGTATTCGACGGGGTCTTCCACAGTGATGATTTTGAGTGTCTCGTCCTTGATTTCATTAAGGGCGGAGTAAAGGGTTGTCGATTTTCCAGACCCTGTGGGCCCAGTCACAAGGATAATTCCGTGGGGCAGGTCCAAGAGCTTTTTGAAAAGGGCATGGGTATCGGGGAACATTCCAACAGCGGAAAGGTTGAAAACCATGCGCCCCTTGTCGAGCAGACGCATACATATCCCTTCACCATGCACCATGGGGATGATGCTTACGCGAACATCAATTTCCCGCCCCTGAACCCTCATTTTGATACGGCCGTCCTGGGGGAGGCGCTTTTCCGCAATGTTAAGCCGGGCCATAATCTTCAGACGGCTGATGATGGCCGATTGGAAACGGTTGATTTCAGGTGGAAGGTTCTGAAGTTGGAGCAAACCGTCAATTCGATAGCGGATCTTGAGCTGGCCCTCTTCGGGCTCGATGTGAATATCACTGGCCCGCTCATTGGCCGCTTCGATAAGGATTTCGTTTACGAGCTTTACGACGGAAGCTTCCTGGGCCATTTTGGCCGCTTCGCTATCGTCAGCCTCAAGCCCTTCCAGCAGCTCAATGTCCTCTTTTTCCTCACGTTCCGCCATAAGCGCGGTGACCGTCTCGCCACCGACGCCATAGTTGGCCTTGATGAGGCGAGCGATTTCCCGGGGGCTACCGAGGACAGGTTGGACATGAAGTCCGGTTACGGTGTGGATTTCATCCAGGGAATATAGGTCGAATGGATCCGAGGTGGCGACCGTCAGCGTCCCGTTTTCTTTTCGAATGGGAAGCAACAGCTTGCGGTGAATCAATCTCAAGGGGACTACCTTGAGAACTTCAGGATCCAGCTGAACCTCAGAAAGGTCCACCAGGTCCAAACCGCATTCCGCTGCAAGTTGCTCCAAAACCGGAACTTCCTTGCCAAATCCCTTTTCAATGATGATTTCATGAATGGGACGAGTAGGGGCAAGCTTCTGGGCTTCGGCCAGTCGTGGCAGATCCGAAGAGGAAAGGATTCCCCTCTCCAAGAGGCGTTCCAAAAGAGCCATGACCACTCCGGGGATAAACAACGGCCGCAACAGACCCCACCATCTGTTAACTTGACCCGCAAATTGGTTGGACCTGAGGAAGGTAAGTCTAATTCTGGCCGGTAATAGGTGAATTAATTATGAGAACAGCTAATCTTTGGTCAAATCTCCTAATCGGCCAACCTGCCCAATGCCCCAAATCGCTGCATCGGAAATACCTGGATCTTCATTTTCCAACCAAGGTTCCAAAACCTTTTTTGCTTTAAAGGCAAGGCTTAAATCTCGTTTGCGTTCAAAGGACTGGCGGGCAAAATGTACCAAAACCAAAATGGCATTTCGCCTCAACCCAAACTCCCCCGCCCTTTCCCAGGCCCTGCCTTCCATTTGTTTTTTTATCTCAGCGGAACTGGCCCCAAGAACCCAAAATGGGTCCATAGACCGGATCAACGGCATTCCTGAGTCATCTGTTGAGGTTGAGGGCGATTTTAGGGAAATGTTTCGGGCACCTTTCTGGTTCCATGGACACACATCCTGGCAGATATCGCAACCCAATAGCCAATCCCCAATCTTTTCTCTCAAGGCTTGATCCGCAGGGATAGCCCCTCTTGTCTCTAAGGTGAGGTAGCTTATGCAAAGGCGGGCATCAAGCTGCCGGGGTGCTTTAAGGGCACCGGTTGGACATGCATCAAGGCATGCGGTACAGGAACCACAATGGTCGGCCGCAAACGGGGGATCAGGCGGAAACCATTCTGTTGCCAGAAGCCCGGCCAAAAGCAGGTGACTACCTCGGCGTGGATCAATTAGTAGCGTATTTTTACCGATCCACCCAAGGCCGGCCCGACGAGCAAAATCTCTCTCCAAAAGCGGTGCCGTATCAACAACACCCCGAGTTCGCATGGGAGGCCATCGCTCGTGGCACCACGAAGCCAATTCACCCAGTCGCTCCTTGAGGTGTTGGTGATAGTCCCTGCCCCATGCATAACGACCGATGCGGCCAAGAGGCTCCTGATCCGGGGAGTCGGGCAATTCGATTCCCGATTGAAAGGCATGGGAGCAATCCCAGGCTAGCATCCAAACAGACCGAACTTCATTGAGCAATGACCTGGGATGCCTTCGTGCCTCACGGCGACGGGCCATATAGCCCATATCCCCATGCATTCCAGAATCCAACCACAATTCCAAGGCAGGAAATGTATCTGCATCCGAAGCGGGTGCCACCCCAGCATGAACGAATCCCAATTCCATAGCCTTGGCCCGAATGGAATCCCGGGCCACATGGTCCAACTGGAGCGTCAAATTTGCTCGTATTCCTTAAGGAGGGATCGAAACTGGGGATCCTGACGAATTGAGGTGAGGTCCTGATCCTCGCGCAGGTAGCGAAAATCACGATATCCCATTTCCAACGCCCGGCGAAGGGTATGGATCGCTTGGTCAGATTTTTTCAGGAGAGCATAGGAACAGGCAAGATTGTAGTAGGCCAAAGGGTCGCCCTTGCGAAGTTGCACCAAGCGCTTGTCGACCAGCAAACCTTCAGCAAATCGCCCTTTAAGGGACAAAAGGTTTCCAATCACCCGCAGGACATCGACATAATCAGGCACACGACGCAGTACTGCGAGAAAAAACTCTAGCTCAAAATCCCGGCGCCCATGGCCACTTTGCGCCGAAGCCAACAGGGTCGGCTCATGGGGTGCGGATTCGATAACCGACTTGGAGGCACCAGTCATGCAACAACTCCGCTGGAATCAATCCCGCTTGTCACATTCAAACTACCAGAAGTTCCACCCAATGGGAAGTTGATCCATTCCAAACCTTCCAAACCAACTCAACCTTATAAGTAATAAACATTTAGCGTTCGGTTTGACCCATTATTGGATCAAAGTTGCGAAGATCTTTTTGGTTTTGAAAGCATGCCCAACCAGCACAGCTTGCCAAAAGCACCACACTAACCCAATATCCCTGCAGGACACTCCCCTCCCATGGCCCCAAACAGGCTGCCCAAACGCCCACCCACAAACCAATTACCACAGAAATGGCATAAACCCTAAGCTTCCATCCCCCCTCGGTCACAAGGAATGAGGCCAAATACCAAAGGGGAATGCCCAACGGAACAAACCACCTTACGGACCGGCAAAGCCCGGATTGGTTGTTGGAACCCAAGGCATAGACCAGGACCCCAATGGCAAAAGCGACGCCTGATGCAATCCTCATTCCATTGGGAATATTTTTGGACGGTATGGAAACCATCCGAAGAAGGACCAAAACCCCCAGCAATCCGACGCCTGTATGAAATAAAAATCCCTTTTTGCCAAACAGCATATCCCCCGTGTACAGTAAAAATTTGCCTACATGGGGGTGTTTAAATCCTCCGGTCAAACTTTCCGGCGTGAACGGACAGCCAGGCCATTGAAAGAACGATGGATTGGCATTGATAGGGCCCAAGGTTCCTGCAATTTGAAAGCCCAGAGCATGGTGCGCCAGAACAAATGGAGCACCCCCAATAGCGAGCCCCAAGCCCCTTTGGAACCAGATACCCGGTTGCCAAAAGGCTACCGGATTCCAAATCATCCAAATTCCCACAGCGACAAAAAGCGCCGGCCCTATTCCCGAATCGGTCGCATAAGCCATTCCCAAACAACAACCCGCCATAACCAGATCGGCAAAAGGATAATATGAGGCCGATCGGGACAATCCATCAAGGAAAACAAACAACCAGGCGCACTCTGCCCAAACCAAAATGTGATTGTTGACGAATCCGGAGTACGCGAGTGGCAAACCCGAAACGGCCCCACCAAGAAAAATCCAAATGGATTGGGTGAAGTTCCCCCCAAATCTCAGCGAAAGGATCCAAACCGCAACAGCTCCCAAAGCAAGCGGAAACGCACCACCCAACAGATTCATGGTTCGGCAAAAAAATTGAGGATCCAGCTGGGCTTCGGCGGCACCGAGATATCGAAACACCTTCCACAGACTTGCCATTACAAGTGTGGGAAGGGGTGATTTGTCGGAATAAAATTTTCCATCTATCTGCATAAGGTCGAGCGTTCCCCGCTTGGCAAGAACCTCGCTACGGGGATCGTAAGGATTGGGAATTCCTGGTTTGGGACCATTCGGAAAGACAAACATCGAATCATCCATTGCCCATGTGTTCCGTTCGGCAACGGACTCCACAGAGGCCAATCGACTCCCGTCATTCCAGGAACCCGCATAAGGATGGCTCAAAATGCCTCCCACGAAGAATGTTCCCAAAAACACAATCGCAATCGATTTCAAGGAAGGATAAAGCGAGCGGGGTCTGTCATTCATCAGCGCATCCCAATCCTTCTAGTAGATAATCCCGGAAACCAGTCATTGGGATTTCCGGACGATCGGTCAAACCTTTGCTGCCTATCCAAACAGGCCGATCCAAAGGGTCGGGACAAGCGATTCCATGGCTTCCCTTAACCAGGGAAGGATTTAGGGGAATGATGTCAAACAATGTTCGGAAACCCATTTTTTTGGCCAGCAGTCGCCTTACTATGCGCACCATGGGAAAGCGCAATTGGGGATCAACAAAGAGTTCACATGGGTCGTAGCCCGGTTTGCGGTGAATGTCGATCGTTCTGGCAAAATCCGGGGCCCTTTTGTCATCCAGCCAATAGGGATAAGCGAACCAGCTGTCATTTTTGGCAATCAGCACGATTTCACCAGACCTTGGATGGTCGAGGCCAAGGGCTTTGCGATCCGAACCGACCAATGTCTGAGCAACTCCGGGGATATTTCCCAAAAGATCCCGGGTCACGGGAATGTCCTCCGCATCCCGAACATAAACATGGGCCAGCTGATGGTCCACAACCGCAAAGGCGCGGCTCTGGTAGGTATCGAGCGTCTCCCCAAAGGGTCCATCACGAACTTCCAGCATTCCACGCTTTCGAAGTTCCAGGTTGGGAAGGCAATGATTTGGAGTATCCAGATGCCCGTATTCTGAAATGACCCAAGGCCTTGCTCCCACCTTTTCGCAGGCATCGATCAGAATTCCAATGGTCCGATCCAGTTCCCCCATTAGCTTTGGCATATCGGAACCTGAAGGGCCAAACCTTTGCGGATCGTAATCAAGGTGGGGAAGATAGACAAACATGAGGTCGGGACGATCCCGCTCAAGGTGCCAGGCTGCGGCTCGGGCGATCCATTCCGTGGATGGGAGTCCGGCCCGGGGCCCCCAAAAACTGGGAAAGGGAAAAGAACCAACCGAGTTTTCTACCTCATCGGGAAATGGATTGGGAGAACCGGTTATGCCAAAGCGCTTGTCTCCATCAGAACCATACCAAGGCTTGGGTGTAAGCGAAAAGTTAACCTTTGCCCCCTGATTAAACCACCAAAAGATCTTGCTTGTGCGTACTTTGCGACCCTGGATGGATGCCCGTTTTTTGAAGGTTTCGTAAACAGGTTCCGCCTCAATCAGGCGGTTGGATTGCTGCCAAAAGCGGACCTCGGCCGTGTCCCGGAAAAACCAGCCATTGCCGACGACTCCATGTTCGGAGGGGAGCTTGCCTGTTAACAGGGTGGCCTGGGCGGTGCAGGTTACCGCGGGCCAAACCTCCCCCATGCGAGTCAAGCCCTGGCTTGTTGCCAGTTTCTGGAGACTGGGAGCAAGGGAAAGCCACCTGGAGGTAAGCCCTACGGCGTTGATAACAACAATAGGAGCGACCGATTCACTCATTCGCCGATTCCTTTGGTTGAGCTTTGTTGCAGTTTTAACGAAAGGGCATCAAGCCCCCGATGAATTAGCTTGGGAACCCGGTCCGCGGGAATCTTTAATCTGGCCGATATTTCCAAATGGGACAGTCCATCTACCAACTTTAGAGCAAGAACCTGACTTTGGGCCGGGGACAGATCATCGAGGATGGATGGAGTTTCGCGTACAAGCCTTCGAAGGTGATCCTGCTCCAGGAGGTATCCACCGTGACTTTGTTGGGAAGCCCTTGCCCGGACATATCGGTGGGCCAAACCAATCAGCCATGCATCAAGGCCCGAAGACCCATCAAACCGCCCAAGGAGTTCAAAATTATCCCGGGTAAGTTCATGGAGAAAGCCCGCAAGCCGTTGGATTCCCTTCTGGGAGTTTGGCGGCGGGGCGGGGTCGAATTGATCCAAAACCTGGGTCAATCTTGGGGCGAAACGGACCAGAAAATCGTCCCAGGCGCCAATTTCGTGGCGAAGAATCCTTGGAATCAGGCCGTCTTCAACAGAGCTCATGACATCCGTTCCTTTGGATTCCCATTAGCCCGATCATCCATTTGCATCAAATGATGAGGCAAAAACCCGGACTTGGGCCACATCCTTTGATAAGTTTATCCTTTTGGCGGCACAAGCCGGATTTGGCCCCTTGGGGGCGCTATAGGGAGTGATGGACCATGAGTCTGGATACGGCGGGCGACCCTTGGTTTCAGGATCTTTTTGCGGAACGCATTGGTGGGGCCAATTACGGCAAAGACACCAAAATCTACAAATTTGAAAAGATCAAAAGGGCCAAGCGCGCTGCCCTGGCCGCCCACCCCGAACGCCAACTCCTCGATTTCGGCATTGGCGAAAACGATGACATGGCGGCGCCAATCGTCCGCCTATCGCTCAAAACCGAAGTGGACAAGAACGAAAACCGTGGCTATGCGGACAACGGCATCCAGGATTACAAACAGGCCGCTGCCGAATTCATGCAAAAAACCTTCGGGGTCACGCTCGACCCTGTCACCGAAATCAACCACGCCATCGGTAGCAAACCAGCCTACGCCATGCTTCCAGGTTGCTTCATCAATCCCGGCGATGTGACCCTCATGACCGTTCCGGGATACCCGGTGGCTGGAACCCATACCCGTTATTTCGGAGGAACGGTCCACCCCTTGCCCCTTCGGGCGGAAAACGGGTTTTTCCCTGATCTCGACGGCATCCCAGAGGATATCCGCCGAAAAGCCAAGCTGATGGTGATCAACTATCCCAACAGCCCAACAGGCGCCACCGCCACCCGGGACTTTTACAAAAAGGTCATCGAATTCGCCCATAAAAACCGGATCCTCATCGTCCAGGATGCGGCGCACATCATGCTCAGCTATGATGGCCCCCCATTGAGTTTCCTTCAGGTCGAAGGGGCAAAGGAAGTTGGCGTTGAAGTCCACTCCATGTCAAAGGGCTTCAACATGATCGGGTGGCGCCTTGGATTTGTCGCCGGTCACGCAAAGATTGTCCAGGCTTTTGCCGACTTCAAGGACAACTCCGACTCCGGCCAGTTCATGGCGATTCAAAAAGCAGCGGCGTTGGCACTGCGCAATCCGCAAATCGCGGATGATGTCCGTGAAAAATATCGCAGACGACTTCAAAAACTGGTGAAAGCCCTCAAGCAGGTCGGTTTTGAGGCAGAAATGCCTAATGGAACCTACTTTCTTTATGTGAAAACGCCAAAGGCATGTTCCACCATGTCTTTTGCCAATGCGGAGGAAGCATCACAATTCCTGATCACCGAACAATCGGTATGTTGTGTGCCTTGGGATGATGCGGGTGCGCACCTTCGTTTTTCGGTGACCTATATTGCGGAAACGGAAGCGGCCGAGGATGCCCTAATGAAAGAGACAGTGGGTCGTTTGGGCGCCTTGGGACTCCGGTTTTAGTCTCTTTGCACCTTCAGATATTTTGCCCCGTCGATAAGAGGCATTAAGAGCTCCCTAAGGGAATGGTCCGGGTACAGAATCCAAGGCCATTCCCTGTTTGTTGCCAAACGGTTGGAGGCGCGAGCCAAAACAGAACCGCGAATTAAATTATCCAGTTCCCGATAGCGTTCCGCCGCTTCCCCATGAATTTGCCAGAGTAGATTTTTTGCCCGGATCCGTTTTTGGGCCCCGTCCAATTCTTCCGACCGGCGAAGGGCAAGCCACTCCCCAAGCAACCCGCTTTCAATTCCTGTTTCCCCGGTGAATCGGTCCGGGTTCCACCAGAGCTGTCGCATTTTCATTCGCAGGTCTTTTTCATCTTCATGAGCCACCCTTGGCAGCGGAAGGCGCAAGGTTGCCGTAACCAGCGCATATCCCGGCGGCTCCATTCCTATCCAATCCCTACCCACCTGATCGGTGACCTGATCGTAGATCGCCCCACCCAATCCATGAACAAAAATGTCGCACAAAAACCATCGCATATAAAGCGTGTTTGTGAGGGCCCTTGGCCGCAATCCCAATCCCGAGTCCCGCAAAAGATCCAACCAATTGTCCGACCTGTCAGGATCCAGCTTGATTAAATCTTCGCCGGCGGCGCCCCCAAGAACCAAAACGCCGTTGCGCAGGGCAATCCAGAGGGGCCGCCTGAAATTTTTTCCCTTTTCAAGGATCCAAAATGGGGCCTCTTGCCAATCTCCCTCATTTTTTAGATCGGCCATCGGCTGTCCGGGATTGGATATCCCGTTTTTGTCCCTGTAGGAGCGTAGCGCCCTATTATGGAGGGTGGCAAAGCGGCCAATATCGCGGAGCATACACCCGACAAATTTGTAAAATGATGGGGTTTGAACCAGCGCGGACTGGAAGATATCCGGGAGTTCCAGTCCCAAAGCCATTTGCCCTTTTTGTCTGAGGTCCGTGTTGAAACGGCTTAAGGAATTGGATTCTCCAGATAATGAGGAGCGCATTAAAGGCAATATCAATTTCTCGCCAACCGGCTCAATCCCCAGTCCATCCCTGAGACTTTTCCAAACTGGATTCCAATCGGCTTGGGAAACAGCCGTTTTGACCCGCTCCCAGGGAGCGGCACCCAAACCAAAACCGACTTTGATCCCTGTCCGGGAAAGGTGTTGTCCCGTTCCCATTTCTGGGAACGGAATCCACATTTGTCGACAAAGGTCACCATCCGCCACCAGGTTGAAGGAAAACCCTCCCACCGCATTGCCAATTCCCTTGGTGGCAAAATATTTCGCCCAAACTCCCGGATGGCACATTTCTGGCTGGTGACCGGAAGCCACCCAAGGCCGAGCCAAAAAAGCAGGTTCAAGACCCAAAAGCCCCAAGACTTCCGCTCGCGCCTTGGACCGAATTTCGGCCCAGGGGTGCGTAAGCCGGTTAAGTGCCAGCTGATTCTTTTGCAACACCCCGGGGAGGTCCTGGCATCCTGGAATGCAAAGTACCTCTCCATCGTCTTTTGGGGCGCGGACACCGATCATCCGCAAAATCCGCAAGGGGACGAGGGAACAAGGATCCCGGAACAGGATTCGATTGCAAAAGGACTACAAGCTCCCATTTCAAGGTCGAGAATTTGCCGGTAGTAGGCCATTCGGGCCTCTGCCTGATCAAGATGGGCACCAAAACTTCGGTTTGGATCGAGGTAAATTCTTGGTACCGCAACCTCTTTTATGGACAACCCGGCACGCACAGCCTGTACCCAAAGCTGGATCGGCATCGCATATCCCAACTCGGTAATATTCAGGCGTTTGAGCCCTTCCACACGATACGCCTTGAACCCGCAAAACGCATCAGAAAGAGAAAGCCCCAACTTTTCATTGAGTTCCTGGGTGATTATGTGGTTGATCCGTCTTCGATCCCCGGGAACCAATGTGTCCTTTTCATGGTGCCTTAGATAGCGGCTCCCCGAAGAAATGTCGCAGTTATCCAGGGCATGGACAAGCTTGGTAAGGTAGACCGGGTCGTGCTGACCATCAGCGTCAATCGTGATGAGCGCCTCATAGCCCCCGGAAATCGCATGATGAAATGCCGTCGCCAAAGCTGCCCCGTACCCCATGTTTTTCGGGTGCGTAAGGATGCCGATGGAGGGAACTTTCAAAAGCTCGGAGGCTGTTTCATCCGTTGAACCATCATTTATGGCAATTATGTCCACATCCCGACCCGGAAGGTGTTCGCGGATTCCGCGAACCACCCCATCGACCGATGCCCCATCGTTATATACCGGGAGAGCCACCAGAGTTTTCAAAGGAAGTCTCCCGTCCTAAAGGGTTCCGGATTGATCACAATAGTTCATTGGAATTCGACTACAACCATGTTAAGAGCCACCGAGGGGAATGTTGTCAATGAGTCTGGTTTTTCCCAAACGGATGGCACCAAGCACGGTGCAAGGACGCTTTATAACGGCCAAAGGCTGAAAATTGAATGAATCTGCAAAGCCCAGGTAATCTATTGATGCTTCAGGAGCCAATTCCGAGACCTTTGCCCGCATGGATACTTCCAAAACGGAAGCATTAGTTTCACCTTTTTGAAATAGGTCGACCCCAAATTCCAATGCGCGAATCAGGGCAGTTGCTTTGGACCGATGGGCTTCGGACAGATATCGATTGCGCGAACTCATCGCCAAACCATCCGATTCCCGGATTGTCGGACAAATGACCATTTCCAGGTCAAATCTTAGGTCCCGAACCATCTTGCACAAAAGGGTTGCCTGTTGGGCATCTTTTTGTCCGAAGTACGCCTTGTTAGGTTCGACCATTAAAAACAATTTTGTGACAACCGTCGATACGCCCCGAAAATGCCCCGGGCGGGATGCTCCACACCAATAGTTTCCAACCATACCCACATCGACCCAGGTATCTGCAGCTTCTGGATAAAGCGTTTCCACCTCGGGGACAAAAATCAGGTTTGCCCCGCGTTCCCGGCATAATTTCAGATCGGCTTCCAATGTTCGGGGATAACGGGCAAGGTCCTCATTCGGGCCAAATTGCGTGGGATTAACGAAAATGGAGACTACCGTCCGGGGATTTTCCTTGGCGCTCTGAACCACCAACGCTCCGTGACCCTCGTGAAGAGCCCCCATTGTGGGAACAAATCCAACATTTTCCCCGCGCAAACGACAATCCGCCCTCCAGCTTCGCAACTCCCTTAGCGTTTTAACCACTTCCATGCTTGGTCCCTGACTTGGAGGCTACTTCCCCCAAACGGTATGCCTAACCAATGTGTCTGGCAAAATTATTGGCAAAGCCTAAGCCTCACCCCACCCCAATGGGTGACCCATTGGCCAGTTATCGGCATTTTTCCAACTGCATCCTTAGATAGGAGCGTTCCTCCTTTTCTCCGAGGCCCAATTGACCTGCCAAATCCAAAACCCTGGCCTGGGCCTCTTCGCGTTCTTCAATCTTGGCCACCACCTCAAGCTCAACAAATTTCCCCAGACCGTGCGCCTCATCCAGGCAAATCACGCAGATTTTGCCATCCTTACCCAATCTCCATGATTCTCGAGTTTTGGAAATCGTCAGCACTGGCAAGAATCCAACGGCCTCCAGCAAAGGCTGAATTTCTTCACCAACCACATCGGTTTCTATTTCACGACGAACTTTTGCAGGCCCGGAAAGCTTGGGCCCCTTGTAACAAAGGACCGATCGGCCGTTTGGGGAAGTCGCATTGGCCAAGTGAGACATTTGATGCGCCACCCCAGTTATGTTTTGGACATCCGTATCGAGTGATCGGGAATTGCTTTGGGTGCGAATACGCAAGGCCTCCCCGGTCTCGGCAAAGTCGCGGCTGGGATGCCGGTAATAGGTGTCCACCTCCTCCCCTAGCCCCAAAAAGTCCCCGCCCATCTCCTTGATTTTTTCCCTTAAGGGAGAAAAATCCCCGCAGTGAAACTTCACCTCAACTTCCCAATTCGCACCACCATTGGGCGCACTTGTAGCAATCGCCATTTTTGTCTCCCAACCCTATTTAGGAATGGATCCCGGTCAGAAATTCTTTGGCCCATTCACATAATTGCTTATGATGAGCATTATGGGAACCTATTTTGTTTGAGTCCAAATTGAGGAAAAGGCATGTCGAATTGGGTGGATTTGTGTCCGGTCGATGAGATCCCGGAGGGCGAAGGAAAATCCTTCGAGCTAAAAGGAAAAACCATTGGGGTTTTCAATTCTGAAGGTCAAATCCGCGCCATCGATGATTTTTGTCCCCATATGGGGGCGCCACTTACGGGCGGCCATGTTGAGAATGGGGTGGTAACCTGCCCTTGGCATGCATGGCGGTTCCGTCTTGAAGATGGTGCATGGGCGGACAATCCGAAAATCAAGATTGGATGTCACAAAACCCAGGTGGTGGATGGTCGCATCCAAATTTGTGAACCAGGCTAAGCCCGAACCGGCCCCTTTGGATACCCTTTACAATTGGGAAAGGATGGTGCCTTGTGGATTGGACTTTTTTGATCTTTAGAAATAGCTACTATATTGCGGGAGGTGGGATCCACTGGATCCGCAACCTGATTTCCCCCCCGGCAAAAGACAAGCTGATCATTCGAAGCCACAATGAGTCCTTTTTCCTGTGGCCGATGGCCTACATCGGCCTGGCTTTCGCCCTGATCTCGGTGCTGGAAGGTGGACGGCTGGCTGTTGTGCCTTCTAACACCACAGTGGAAACGGTACAGTTGGACAAAAAAGACAGAATCGCGCTGGTTCTGCCCGAAGGTTCAAAGGAAACGCCTGAGGTCCCGAAACTTCACATAACCCACAGCAAATCGCTTGGTACCTTTTATCTCATCTGCCTGTTTGTTTTTATCAATATCGCCTTCAACAAACTTCGCGGAGTTTTTTGGTGGTTTTTTTATAGCCTCCTGATCCTGGGGGGAATTATCCTCTGGCAGTTTGGATGGCTTGACAACATTACAAAATATGTCGCGGGGTTGGACATTCGCCTCTCCGCTGGCTTTTACTTTTTCTTTTCCCTGCTCCTTCTTTTGAATTTCCTCCTCCGGATTCATGTCCTCGATTACCTGACCCTGGAGTGGGCGGAGTTTTCGCCCGGGCAAATTCGGATATGTGAAAATTTTGGCGAAGGTATAACCGTAAAGGATGCTTCGGGCCTGCACTTTGAGCGCGACAAATCCGACTGGACCCGCTGGCTTATCGGGTTCGGCATGGGGGACCTTATCATTAAAACCGAAGGCGCACGACCAGAGGTTATTCGTTTGCGAAATGTGACCAACATTGACCACAAGGTTGCGATGATTGACAAGCTCCTCCGTATGCGGGAGATAATTCAAACTACCCCGGATGACACCCAGGAAAAAACCAACACCGGATGATTTTCAGCTTTACGGTATATTTTAATTATCAAGGGGCCTCGCGAAATTACACGATCGCGCGGCCCTTTTTTCATACTAACGAACAAAAAAGCCTATGCCTCTTAGGCCAAAGACGCCATAGAAAGCAAAAAGTATAGTCATTACAATGTAATGACTATACTTTGTTAAAAATTAAAAACCTAATGCCTATTTCTTGCCAGTAGTACCGGGGCGCTTGGCCTCAACCTCATCAGAAGACATGGCTTCCTTCACAGGTTGAACAAAGAAAGTGGCTTTCTTTTCCGTCATAAGACGCTTGGCATGCTCTTCGGCATCTTTGCGTTGATTGTGTGCGTAAACGGCAACCCTTTGATTTGAGTTGCTAAAAACGCCCCAAACCAGCTTTATTGGAACAACCTTGCCAGCTTTTTTCTTGGCCTTTGTTTCCTTGGCTACGGGCTCCTTTTTGGCTTTCTTCGCCTTTTTCTTTTTTGGCCCGTCCTCATCCTCGTCGTCGAGCACTTCTTCGTCTACGACTGGATCTTCATCGTCATCAGATTCTTCGTCTTCGTCTTCATCCTCGTCTTCAAGGTCGGAATCGAGTTCGTCGTCTTCGTCCTCGTCTTCCTCCTCTTCCTCAAGTTCTTCTTCAGGTTCCTGCGCGGCCTTGGCCTTCTTCTTTTCGAGGGCTTCGGAGTCTTCGCGCTCCGCCTTTTTCTTCGGTTCTTTTGCCATGACCATTCCTATGGGATTGGGGTCCAATTTCCTTGGAAATCCTAGCCAGTTTGTCTCAGTTTTCAAGGCCGACCTCTACAGAAATCAGTGAGGTTGATAAGCAAAGCGCCCCTGGGCCCACCCTAAATATCTCCCCAATCGTGTTCAAGATATTGGTCCGATTATGCCGATTATGATTAATACCATAGCTCACCCAAGGTTCCCGGTCATGCCGATTACGAGGCCCCTAATGCTGAAATGCAAACTTCCTTTCTTGGGGGTTTTGCTTGCGTTGGCCCTCTTTTTCTTCTCCGGAGGACAAGTCTGGGCACAATTCACCCAGTCCAATTTCAAAAAGCCACAGCAACTACAGGGAAAACCCAAAGATTTTTGGTCCTCGACCCCCAAGGTCCTTCCCGAGCCCGCCCCGGAGCCAGTCGATATCGATCCAACTGTTCAAATTGAGGATCCCGAAATCCAACAAACCGGTTTTTTTCCGCCAGAGAGATCCCTCTTCCCGGATACAAGCCCTGGTAGGCTGATGGGCAACGGAATGGCACTTTCGCCTGAGGACGATGCCGTAACGGGTGGCCTGCCTTGGGTTTGGGGTGGTGTTGGCGCCAGGGCGGTTCCCACCGGGCAAAAAATGGCGCCCAACGGGGTCATGTATAATCCCGTTTTTAGCCTCGACCTCGAATTGAATATGTCAATATGCAGTGATCGATCCATTTACCTTTTTACAGCGGCACGATTTTGGGGCCAAAGGGCGATGCCCGGTTTCACAACAAACTCAAATCAGGGAAGTTTCGATTTCAGCAAAAGGCAACTGGATTTCACCATTGGTGCCGCGTGGAATTATTGGCGCACCCTGGAAATTCGCGGTTTCGCATACTCCTATAACAACCTAAACCGCGGCAGCATGATCAACTCACCGATTTCCAACACCAAATCCTCAGGATACAACGACGGCGCAGCTGTTGAACACCGCTGGTACTACTTTGACAGTTGTTTCCTTGGTGTGGGCTATGCCCCCACAAAGGAACTTATCGGCAATGATGGTTTGACCTACAAACCGGGCTGGTTCCTAACCAGCTCCATTTGGGCACCAATTTGGAACGAACGAAATCAGGTGTATTGGAACTCCAGCCTGATTGGGGAAAACACGGGTAGCGCAAGGATGCTTTATTGCGATGTAGGGTACGCCTGCGTCCCATTCCTTTGTCTACCCCGTCTGGAATTCCGGACCGGAACGGAATTGTGGTGTGACCTGACTTGCAAAACACTTGCCACTTACTACATAGGTCTCGATGTTCCTTTTTGATCCTGGGATCACTTCTTTTTAAACACGATAATGTGCTGCCAGGGAAGTGTCTCGATGGTTTCATCATGCTCCAGCATGGGATGATCCTTCATTTCTTTCCGAAGTTGCTTCTCCGTCATTTTGTGCACCAGTTTGATGGGAACGGCAGGGTCCTCCAATCGAAATTCAACGAAGGCAATACGACCTCCAGGTTTAAGACTCTTGACCATCGATTCAATCATCTCAAAGGGATAATTGAACTCGTGATAGACATCCACCATCACCACCAGATCGACTCTTGAATCACCCATGGCGGGGTCATTTTCCTTGCCAAGGACCAGCTCCACATTTTTAATCCCCGTTGCGGTTTTTCGCTTTTCCAGAAGTTCCAGCATCTCAGGTTGGATCTCCACGGCCAAAACTTTCCCCTTGGGAACCTTTGTTGCGAATCGAAAGGTGTAGTATCCACTTCCTGCGCCTATATCGGCCACCACCTCATCACCCTTGAGGCGTAGAGCCCGGATCAATTTGGCGGGTTGCTCTTCGATTTCCCGTTCAGGCCTTTCCAGCCACCCGGCGCCCTGGTGACCCATGACCTGGGCAATTTGGCGCCCATGATACCATTTCGGGATCCCATCGCGATCCCCTGGGCGAACCTGATAAACCGGCGGTGACTGAGCCTGTGTCCCATTCACCAAAACCACCAACAAAACCCAACACGCCAAATTTTGTGCAAGCTTCATGGGAAAGGATCTCTGATTGGGAATTTGGAGAAACTGTCAGGAAGGGATGTCAGGGAAACCGTTCGTTTTTTCAGGTTGGCCTGTCAGCACCATAGCCTCAATTCTTAAGATACCAATACTCAAACAGGATCCGAACATGGCAAGCCCGCTGAACTATCAAATCGATGTTTCCTCCTCTCTGACAAGCCCCGTAGGATCACGACCTCCTTTGCCCGCCAATGCAGACACGAACGAACTTCTTCGTACGATGATTGAAATTCAAAGGGAGACCCTCCAGATTCAAAGAGCGGCGATTGCAAATCAGGATCACCTGGCAAGATGGAAGGGTTTTTTATCGCGCTGGAATGGAGAATTTCCGGACCTTGGCGAGCAATGCAAAAAGACCGTTCCGATTTTAGAACGAACCTTTGCTAGGATGATTCAGGAAGCCTTGGACAGATTGGCTGATGAGGAAACTGTTGATAACGATTTCGCCCTTCAGGATCTTTTGGAACGATATGGTGTACGCCTAGCTCAGCTTGGGACTTTAATCAATCTCGTCACCCCCTTGGCCGATGCCACCCCCAACATGGACACGCCTCCCCAAAGCTAACGCATGGAAGATCAGCGCATTAACCTGATTCGGCGTACCTTTGGCTCCGCAGATCCATTTTTGTGTTCAAGTTTCCGGGGATGGGTCGGTTTTCTTAACTAATCCTTGGATTTATCCAATGCACTATTTACTGTTTTGCCTTCCTTTATGTGATACAATAAACTCAGGAAACTCAGGTTCTCCAGTTTCGATTCTTAGCAGTCTAGGCAAAGCATGATTCAGGAATCTGAAGGCGATTGGGAATCCAAGGTTTTTCATGAATTTGACCCCCAAATCGATCAGTGGGTCGCACTCAAAACCTTGGCTCGGTGGGAAAAGAAAATCGCAAAGGAGCTCTCCATTCTGGAGATCCCCGTATTTCTTCCAACCATCAAACAACGAACTAAATATTTGAGCAAAACAAGCGAAGCCAATATCCCGCTTTTCTCTTGTTATATATTTACATCCACTGAACACTTCCTGGGAAACAAGCTCATATCCCCGTTTACCAGGGCCAAGATTTCCAAGGTCCTTCGGCCAGACAACCCCCAAAAGCTGAAAACCGAGTTGCTCGACCTTCGCAACCTGCTTTGCAGCCACGAACTTGTCCAGGAAAAGGTTTTTGGCAAACCTGGTGATAAGGTCCGAATTGTTCGGGGCCCTTTGACTGGTACGGAGGGAACCATCCTGCGATTAAAGCCCAATCAAAAAATTCTGGTTCTGGAAGTCGGTCTTCTGGGCCGCAAGCTCATCCTTGAAATCGGGGAAGAGCTTCTCGCAAGGGTTGTCTGATTCTCGATTGCATTTTGAGGTCGTTTTTTTACCTAAATCCGGGCTTTTACACAAAAAGGCCCCTTGGAAAGGGGCCTTTATTTTTGATACCGGAAAATGGAATTCCAATCAATCCGTTTCCGCATCGTTGTGTTTGGATTTGGCCAAATAAGTCTCTTTCAGCTTTGTCATAAGGGCAGGCAACCGGTCCATAAGCCTTTTGTGCTGTCGGGGTTGGCGATTCGCGAGGGCATAAGCTGTGATCAAAGGCAAAGCAACCGTCGAGTCTAGGTAACAAGTCACGGTATCGGGTAATTGATCGGGATCCACTTTGCCCCAGGTCATAGCCTCCTGGGGGGTGGCGCCGCTTAAGCCGCCTGTGTCCGGACGGGCATCGGTAACCTGAAGGAAATAATCGTGTCCGGACTCGTCCAGGCCCAAAACCTCCTGGATCTGCGGCTCTGTCTGAAGCATGAAATTCTTGGGGGAGCCACCACCAAGAATGAACACCGCGCTGGATCCGTTTTGCTTTGCTTCCCAAACAATTCCCGCGCTCTGGTTTACATCCTGAAGAGGATCAATGGCCAGTTTGGATCCCTCAAGTTGAAGGGCGGCAAGATTCATTCCAATCGAGCTATCTCCCGGCGAGCTGGTAAATACGGGAACACCCGCCCGATAACATGCGGCCAAAAGGCTGGAGCCCTTTCGACCGATTTCCTCCTCGCGCGCGGCGATGTATTTACCGGCAAGATAATGAAATTCCGCAGTGCTCATGGTTTTTTGGAATTCTTCGGTGCGGCATAGTTTGCGAAAGAATCTGTCGGTGCCCAAAAGATTCTCGTACTCAAAAACGATGTCATAAATACGAATAATCTGGTTGTCGCGAAGCGCAAGATCATTAAGGCCCGGTCGACTCTGATAAAGGTCCATCCCAAGGGCAAAGTGCGCGTCATGATAAAGATTGGCACCTGTGGAAGTTATCCAATCAATGAATCCCGCTTCAACCAATGGGACAAGGCACGACATTCCCAAACCTGCCGGCGTAAGCGCGCCGGATAAAGCCAAACCAACTGTCGAATCGTCCGCGAGCATTTTTCCCGAATAAAGCCTGCATGCCTCGCGAAGGCGGCCTCCATTGTAAGAGAGGAAAACCTCCTCCAAAAGCTGGGATACCCCCATGGTTGGGGTGACTGCCGGGGGGTGAATCCGTTTCTGGCTAATCGTTTTGAGCAGGTCGGTGGAGGCGATTTTGGCAGCCGCGGCAATGGCTTTGGGACAGTTTGGATTACTCATCGTTCTTTGATCCTGAAGATTCTTTGGTTCCAAAGGAAATTCTACAGAACCCAAAGGGAAATACCTTTGGAGGACGCATGTTCATATGTACACTATACACAAGAAAGGGGTTTCCATGAACCAACACGACCTGGAAGCCAGGTGCGACCGCCTTTTAGCACTTTCCAAAGGTCTTGCCAGGGAAATTACCCTCTGGAGCGCACCGGATGCCCTGCTTCACTTTGATGAAAGGCAAAAATATCTCGATGCAATTTCCCAAGCACTACGCGGCACAGAGAGCGCCCAGGTAATCCTTTACCGGGCGCTAATGGGACGGTCCTCAAGGAGAACCATCCCCCCTGACCCTTTATATTTTGGAAATCAGAATGGGTCTGATTCACCAGGTGATGCTAGTTTTCTTTGAAATCGATGGCGAAGGCCTTGGCGGAAAGTTTTTCCCCCGTGGCCTTCTGAATCAGGTCGTCCCAGCGAAAAAGGCGACCCGGACCGAAGATTTTAGCCTTGAGGAATTCTCCAACTCCCTTGGAGTTGACATAATCCACTTCATTAGGAGCTTTTCCCGCAAACACCTCACGGCAGATGGCGTGATGGACCTGCGACGCGAACAGTTCACCCATCATGTAGTTGTGGTAATAAACAGGAGCGCTAACGATGTGGATTTTGCTGGCATAATCAGGCTCGGATCGCCCTTCGGGTCGGGTCAATCCCTGATATTTCTCAACCAAATCCCACCATAGACGGTTGAGATCCTGATCGGGGTTTTCGTACATACCCTTCTCAAAGCGAAGCATTACCTGGCACCAACGCGAAAAAATCAACAATCTCCAGCGAAGGGATTTGGCGGCAGATTGGCCAAATGCCTGGGGATCTTCAAGGACAATCCCCATCGCCTGAAGAAAAGAAGGGCGCTTGGTGAGCCGCTCAAACATCATTGCGATCCCCTCCGTCGCCAGGATATGGGCTTCGGCGCGAAGGACATAAGGGAGTTCCGCGGGAATATTAAGGCTCGAATAGACCGCGTGGCCCAGCTCGTGAAGCATGGTGCTGGCCCAGTAATCGCCGGGAGTGATGTTGGCCAAAACGCGGACATCCCCCTCGCGGTTGATGTCGGTGCAAAAGGCGTGGGGACTCTTCCCCTTTTTCTCATAGAGATCGCTTTTATCCAAAACGCGCTCAATGGGTAGCCCCACCCCACGATAGAAATCCCGGCAAATCCTTAGTAAATCCGCTTTCTTCCAAGGCTGATCCAGGTCTGCCGGAAGGACTGACGGGCTTTCCTGGAAAAAAGGATCATGATAATGCCAAGGCATAAGCCCATCTGGTTTGATCCCGCAATTTTTGGCGAGAGCCTGGTCCATTTCGGCTTTGGCCTTGAGGAAGGGCTCGCGGGTAAGGGCATCCAGCTCGTCAAAAAGCCGGACCAGGTCCGTTCCATTTTGCTCATTCAAATGGAGCATCAAGGCATGAAAATTATCAAAACCAAGTGACTTGGCCGCCTTGTTGCGCAAGGCCACAAGCTTCTTGAGGTCCGGTTCAAGAACCCGTCCAACCGCCTTTGCCCCCTCCCAGGCGGCTTTGCGTCGGGAAGAATCGGTCGAATTTTTGAGAACGCCCCGGACCTCATTGTCCGTCAATTCCTTGCCTTGAACCTGAGGGCGGAATTCGTTGAAAGCTTTTTCCACCTTGTTGGAAAGGGCGACCATTTCCTTGAGAATTGCGGGATCCACCTGCTTTTCAAGATAGACCAGGTTCAACAGCTCTATACTGCGCCTTTCATTGGGGTCATCGATCGATTTGAGGTTTCGTGCCAAATCCCGAAAGGGAATGTAACGATCCTTGCGTGAAAGCTCGGCATCAATCCGGTTTTGGGCTTCCTCTTTTTTCCTGAAATCTTCCTCGCGCCCCGAGGTGTTGGCGTCCCACCAGGCAATATTCGCCGTGATTTCGAGCGGTCGCATGCGACCAACATGATCCGCGATCAAATCATGAGCCTGCTTGGTTGTGGCTTCATCACCCTTGCCGACAGATCCAGTGGCCATTGCTGCTGTCAGGGTTACACCCTGCCCCACAAATTCGCGTCGATTCATCATTTACTCCCTTTGGGTCTTGAATCATTGTCTTCAAAGGACGAATACGGACAATGGCAAAGACACCATTAACCCATGGATCCCTCTCATGATTGGCTTTCTACTTCTAGGCTTGGCCACCATTGTCCCATCCCAAACACTCAAAATCGAATTTGTGGATTCGGAAGGGGGTGGCTCGACCCTGATTGTCACGCCAACGGGCGAATCGATCCTGATTGATTGCGGAAATCCCGGGAATCGCGACGCCGAACGGATTGCCAAAGCAGCCAAAAAACTTGGTCTGGAGCGCATTGACCACCTTGTGGTTACGCACTGGCACCTGGATCACTATGGTGGCGCCGGAACACTTGTCCGCAAAATACCTGTAAATCATTTTTGGGATCGGGGAATTCCTGATAGCCTTCCAGATGATCCCACAAACTATCCGGTTTTAATCGCCGCTTACAAGGACGTCTCGAAGGGGAAGCGTAACACACTCAAGGCAGGCGATACCGTTCCGCTGCGTCAAACGGAATCTGGCCCTAGGGTACGCCTTTCGTGCGTATGCGGCTCAGGGGTTCCCAAAATCGATTCCAAAGCCCCGGCTGGAACTTCCGTGAAGCCCTCACAAATGGAACCGGATCCTTCGGACAACGCAATGAGTCTTGGCTTCGTACTCGAGTTTGGCGATTTTCGTTTTCTGGATCTTGGCGACCTCACCTGGAACAAGGAATCGATTTTGGTTTATCCAAGCAATTTGCTCGGTAAAATCGATGTGTACCAATCCACTCATCACGGTCTAGAGGTAAGCAATCACCCCGACCTTATGAGACAAATTTCTCCTACCATTGCGATCTTCAATAATGGGCCAAGAAA
Source organism: Singulisphaera sp. GP187 (assembly GCA_945868575.1). GTDB lineage: Bacteria > Planctomycetota > Planctomycetia > Gemmatales > Gemmataceae > SYLG01. The sequence continues at coordinate 39,982 of CAMBMH010000001.1, forward strand.
AGGGGCGCACCCACGGGTCATTCGCGATCTCAGAAGGCTGGATCACTTTGAACAAATTTTTCAGATACACAAAAACATTACAGCACCCGACTCGGACAACGCCCCACCTACCCATGTGGCAAATCCAGCCGAAAAATGCCAAGCGCTTGGAATCAACCTCGAAGTGGATCCCACCGCAAACCATTACACCGTAAAAGTGGGGGAGCAACCGAAAGAACATCGCTTTACGGTTAGTAAAAAATAAAAATCACTGTTTTTAAAATTTCGCGAGATTCGCTATCTTAAAACTCGCCATGACCAATTTTGGTAAGGTGGCGCAATAGTGCGTCACTTTCCAGGGGCCCGCCGGTTGCCGTTCGTGTAATTTCGAGTGCGGTGGCCAATCGGCCACGGTGATGGACCTTCTCCCTGAGCCAACCAAGGATAGGCGCGAATTCCCCACGCGAGACCATTTGGCTCATTCCGCCAAGGTCACGATCCATTGCCTCGCGCAGTTGGGCGGCAATCAGATTACCCAAGGTATAGGTGGGGAAATAGCCGATTCCTCCAGTGCTCCAGTGAACATCCTGAAGACAACCCTCCCGATCTGAAGTAACTTTCAATCCAAAAGCTTTTTCAAACGCCTCGTTCCATGCACCCGGAAGGTCTTTGGGAACAAGGGTCCCCTCAATCATTGCTTTTTCGAGACGGTACCTCAAAAGGATATGCAGATTGTAGCAGGTTTCGTCGGATTCCACCCGGATAAAGGAAGGCCCAATCCGGTTGATCATTGGTACGAGGATTTCTTTGGCCGCAAGGGAAGGCCCCAAAACCCGGTGGGCCAAAGGCCAGCACCAATCCCAAAAAGCGGAGGAACGCCCGACCATGTTTTCCCAGAAACGGGATTGCGACTCGTGCATTCCAAGGGATGATGCGACACACCATGCCTGTCCGGCATGTTCGGCCGGGAGCCCCTGCTCATAAAGAGCATGACCGGTTTCATGAAGGATCCCATAAAAGGATTGTGTGAAATCGGTTTCATCGTATCTTGTGGTGATACGACAATCGCCTGGTCCATGTCCCGAACAAAAAGGGTGCGCGGAAGTGTCAAGTCGGCCACCTTGTAAATCGAACCCAATCGCCTGGGATACTTCCAGCCCGAGTTTTTTTTGCGATTCCTCAGGATAATTGCCTTTGGGCGCCAACCCCTGTGGGCGTCCTTTCGCCTCGCGGATTAGCAAGGCAAGTGCCGGCTCCAATTTGTTAAAAATCGAGTCTATTTCCGAGGAACGACATCCCGGTTCATATTCGTCCAAAAGTGCATCATAAGGAGATTGCTCGTATCCCGCGCAGGCGGCCTCTTCCTGCTTTAGACGAACAATCGTCTGCAATTCGGGCAAAAATTTGGCAAAATCCCCTCGTGAACGGGCTTCCTGCCAAATGTGCACTCCCCGGGAAGTGGCCCGAGCAAGTTCCTCGACAAGCCTTCCGGGGATTCGCCTGGCCCGAACAACACGCCGTTTCATCTCCCTGATATTGGCCCGTGATGCTTCAAGAACCGCATGGGACTCGGCATTTTGAATGGATTCCCAAACAAAGGGATCCGTGAGACGCTCATGAACCAGCCGGGCCAAAAGCGCACCCTGGCTCCCCCGCCAGTCGGCACCTTTGGGAGGCAACATAACCTGTTCATCCCAACCCAAAACCCCCTGGACAGATTCCAGAAGGGTGATTTCTTTCCAGTGGGTGGACAATCCCGAGTTGCCTTCCATAGCGATTTACCCAAATAAATGATCTTTAACTAATCAATTCCAATTAGTTCACATTCAGGTTTTGGAGAAACTCGGCATTGGTCTTGGCCTTTTTGAGACGATTGACCAGAAGTTCCATTGCCTCGACCGGGTGCATATCGGCCAATACACGGCGAAGGGCGCGCATGTTGGTGATTTCATCAGGACCACAAAGGAGTTCCTCCTTGCGCGTTCCGGAACGGTTTATGTCAATGGCGGGCCATACGCGCTTGTCCACCAAGCGGCGGTCAAGGTGAAGCTCCATATTGCCTGTGCCCTTGAATTCTTCGAAAATCACCTCGTCCATTTTGGATCCGGTATCAATAAGTGCCGTCGCAATAATCGTGAGGCTACCACCTTCTTCGCTTTGACGGGCAGCACCAAAAAAGCGCTTGGGCTTCTGCATGGCATTGCTGTCCAAACCACCAGATAGGAGTTTTCCACCCGAGGGGGCTTCGGTATTGTGCGCCCGGGCAAGGCGCGTGATCGAATCAAGCAGGATGATCACATCCTTGCCATCTTCGACAAGACGCTTGGCCTTTTCCATCGCGATTTCGGAGACATGGCAATGCTCGGCGGAAGGTTCATCAAAGGTGCTGGCTGCAACCTCGGCATTGGGCCCAGTCACCTGTTTCATCATTTCGGTGACTTCTTCGGGCCGCTCATCAATAAGCAAAACGATGAGGTAAGCATCAGGATAATTGGCCTGGATAGCCTTGGCAATTTTCGCAAGCAGAACGGTTTTACCGGCACGGGGCGGAGAAACAATCAGGGCGCGCTGGCCTCGGCCAATCGGCGTCACAAGGTCGATAACCCTTGTTGACAATTCATCAGGGGCGGTTTCCAACCGCAGCCTTTTGCAAGGATGAAGAGGGGTAAGGTCTTCAAAAACAGGCGGGCGAACACGCTCGAGGGCGGGCTTGCCGTTTATGGTGTCCACCTGAAGAAGGGCAAAATTGTCCTGCCCTTCGATGGGCAAGCGGATTGGACCTTCGATAAGCAATCCAGTCTTTAGGCCCATACGCCGGATCTGGCTGGGAGAAACGTATACATTTTCCGGCGATGCGAGATAGTTATGGGTTTGGCTGCGAAGAAATCCATAACCATCAGGAAGCACCTCGAGAGTTCCAGACCCGAGGACAGTTTCGCCTTTTTCGATGTAGCGACGAACAACCTGAATGATCAACTGAACCCGATTGAGGCCGGAGTGCTCCTGAACGCCTTCTTTTTCAAGAATTTCGAATAACTTCGGAATCGGCATCCGGTAGAGGTCATCCAATTTTGGAATGGGGCCGACCGACCTGGTTGCACTCCACTCCCCACCCTCTTGGGGCGCCCTTGGAGTGATTTGCATGGGGGCAGCATGTGCGACATCAGGAATTCTTCTGCCAACAATTCCCGTCTGGCCTCCAGCTCCAGGAGGAACCCGGCGACGGCCCATAGGCATATGACCGTGATGACCTTGCCTTTCGCCATGGCCCCCCTGCCCATGGGCAGGACCGTGCGAGGGCCCATGATGAGGATGGTGTCCGTGACCTTCGTCTTGGCGAGCCATTGAAAAAACACTCCGGCAAAAGATTCGAAGAGGATTTGGGTTTAAGGAAAAAGAACCGCCTACCCAAGCGGCTTCGCGAACTCAAATCTTTGCTAAAACTTGTTTTTGGAAACGGTAACGGTTCAGATCGACCGGTCCGGGGGAAATCCATAACCCTCTAATTGGGGCGCTTCCGACTTTCCTTGTCGGTTCCAAAGGCATCATAACCGCCCCAAGGGCAGGTTTCCATGAAAAAAGGCCGAATTTTTGGGGATTCAACAGACTTTTTCGGCCAAACCTTGCTCAATTTATCCTCCAAGGCCAGGGATTGAGCAATTGAACAACCTTACTTGGGGTCGTGGAAGAGCAATTCCACTGGGATCCAGCTGGACCGGTGAGGGAATTAACTTCGCCGTTATTTCCAAACACGCAACCTCTGTAAACCTGCTTCTGTACCACCTCGAGAGTTCCGGTACCTCCGCAAAAATAGAACTTGATCCCGCCTTGAACCGTACCGGAGATCACTGGCATGTCCTCGTAAAAGGACTTCCTCCGGTTTTCCGTTATGCTTGGCAAGTCGATGGCCCAACCCGCTTAGGCCATTCCTTTTCCCCTGAAATTCCTCTGCTCGATCCCTCGGCAACCGCAATTACAGGTGGTGAAACCTGGGGCGAGATGGACCCCGAGGGAAGGTTTTCCCTGTTCCAAAGGCGCAACTACCATTGGCAAGAGGATCGTCATCCAGCAATCCCTCCTGAAGATACGATCCTCTATGAACTTCATGTGCGCGGCTACACCAGGCACAGCTCGTCGGAAGTTGCTTATCCGGGTACGTTTCTGGGCCTCCTGGAAAAAATCAGCCACCTCAAATCACTCGGTATTACCGCCCTTGAACTCCTTCCCATTCACGAATTCGATGAGACTGATTGCCCATTCATCAATCCCCAAACCGGGAAAAAAAATCTAAACCTTTGGGGATATAACACCATTGGTTTTGCGGCAGTAAAAGCTTCCCTCGCTGCCTCAGGTCCAGACCATGGACAAATGCACGAGTTTCGTGACCTTGTCGCGGGAATGCACCGGGAGGGAATTGAAGTTATTCTCGATGTCGTTTTCAACCACACAGGCGAAGGTGGGATCAATGGCCGAACCTTGTCCTTTCGGGGTTTGGACGATCCTCTCTTTTACATGATCGATTCCCAAGGGCGGTACCTCAATTTCAGCGGGTGTGGCAACACAGTAAATTGCAATCAGCCCGTGGTTCGGGAACTTATTATTGATTGCTTACGATTTTGGATCCTTGATATGCATGTTGATGGATTCAGGTTCGATCTTGCATCCGTTTTGGGTCGTGATCGTCATGGAAGGGTCATGGCCGATCCTCCGGTCGTGGAAATGATTGCAGAAGATGGGGTGCTGGCAAGTTCCAAACTGATCGCCGAACCATGGGACGCTGATGGCCTTTATCAAGTTGGCAACTTCCCTTTTGGGCGAAGATGGTCGGAATGGAACGGCCAATATCGTGACACTGTCAGGCGATTTTGGCTTACGGGAGGAGTCTCGGTGGGCGAGCTAGCCACCAGAATTTGTGGTAGCGCCGACCTGTATGAGCTTGCTGGGAGAACCCCATCCCATTCCGTAAATTTCATCACCTCACATGATGGATTTACGCTTTGGGATCTGGTCTCCTACTCCAAGAAACACAACCTTGCCAACGGGGAAGGGAACAGAGACGGAACGGACCAGAATTATTCCAATAATTGCGGCGTGGAAGGGCCAACCCAGGATCCGGAAATCATGCGCTTGCGCCTGAAACGGGCCAGAAACCTGATGGCGACACTGCTCCTTTCCCAGGGAATGCCAATGATCCTGGGGGGTGACGAAATTCTTCGCACCCAAAAAGGAAACAACAACGCATGGTGCCAGGACAACGAAATTAGCTGGGTGGATTGGCGACTACAACCTTTCCAAACCCAATTTCTTCGATTCACAAAGGAAATGATCGCTTTTCGCAAAAGACATTCCGCCCTAAACCGGCGCGAATTTCTGAATCCGGAAGATGTTGCCTGGCACGGGCAGTTACCTTTGTTACCGGATTTCTCGCAATTTTCCGGGCATATCGCTTTACAACTTTTTGGATCCCATACAGGAAGGGAACCCGACCAGGACCTCTATATTGCCTTTAGCATGGAGAAAAAGGAAACCTGGTGGGAATTGCCCCATCCTTCCAAGGGGAAATCCTGGGGCCGGTTCCTGGATACCACCCTTGAGGCTCCCAACGAGTTGGAACCATCCGAATCGCGTGAGATCTGCCTCCCGGGACAAACTTATCGATTGGGCCCCGAGGGCATCCTTGTCATGGTTGCCAAACCCGCTTGATTTCGCCAAACTCCCAGTCGCAAATACCAAACCTAATGGTCAAAAAAACAAGGCACCGGGAATCACCCCGATGCCTTTTCTCTTTTAAGGTTTTTGCAAGTATTAGGCTTTTGCGACCCGCAACATGATCTTGGCCCGTTCCCTTGCAGCCCGATTTTCTTCAAGAATTGCAGGGGACGCCGATCCAGGCGGAGAGGTTTCCACAAGCTTTTGAGTGGCAGGAATATCAATTTGAGCCTTGGGAACGGCTCGCCCAGTCAAAAGAGTGATGACCTCACCCTTCATCTGAACGATACCACCCTCGACATAAAATGTTTGTTCCTTGCCTGCTGATCGAATAACCAGACTTCCCGGTTTCATGCGACCAACAAGCGGTGCACGACCCGGAAGAAAGCCGGACTGTCCATCAAACAGTGGCAGGGAAACATATTCCGCCGGAGTATCAATCACCGCTTTTTCAGGGGTGACGACCACACAACGGAGGGTTCGGTTTGCCATGGGTTACCTCCCGCCGGCGGCCATGCGCTTGGCTTGTTCTTCGGCTTCATCAATACCGCCAACATACATGAAGGCGCCCTCGGGCAGATGATCCCATTTCCCTTCGCAAAGCTCCTTGAAGCTTCGGATGGTTTCCTTGATCGGGGTTACCTTGCCAGCCTTGCCCGTGAACACTTCTGCCACAATGAACGGCTGGGAAAGGAAACGCTCGATACGACGGGCGCGCGCCACAACTTGTTTGTCTTCCTCGGACAATTCTTCAACACCTAGGATGGCGATGATGTCCTGGAGTTCTCGGTAGCGTTGGAGAATTTGTTGCACACGGCGGGCCACCGCATAGTGCTCTTCTCCAACAATTGTCTTGTCAAGAATGTTGGAGTAGCTGGCGAGCGGATCCACAGCGGGATAAATACCCTTTTCCGAAATACGCCGCTCAAGATAGATGAAGGCGTCCAAGTGCTGGAACGCATTGGCGGGAGCAGGGTCGGTTGGATCGTCAGCAGGAACATATACGGCTTGTACCGAGGTGATTGCACCCCGGGTCGTCGAGGTAATACGCTCCTGAAGCTCGCCCATTTCCGTTGCCAGAGTAGGCTGGTAACCCACGGCGCTGGGCATACGACCAAGAAGCGCTGACACTTCTGAACCGGCCTGCGAGAAGCGGAAGATGTTGTCTACGAAAAGAAGGGTGTCCTTACCGGTCGCATCACGGAACCACTCGGCCATTGTGAGCGCTGTAAGAGCCACGCGAAGACGGGCGCCAGGAGGTTCGTTCATCTGGCCGAAGACCATCGCAGTCTGGGTGATGACCGAACGATCCGTTTTGCCGATCTTGGTTTCCTGCATTTCCAACCAGAGGTCGTTTCCTTCACGGGTGCGCTCACCCACGCCGGCAAACACCGAATATCCGCCGTGCTGGCTTGCGATACGAGCAATGAGCTCAGTGAGAATAACGGTTTTGCCGAGACCGGCGCCACCGAACAACCCAGCCTTACCACCGCGAACCAGCGGGGTCAAAAGGTCGATAACCTTAATCCCGGTTTCAAAGATTTCGATCTTGGGGGAAAGTTCGGTAAGAAGGGGTGGCTCACGGTGAATGGGGCGGAATTCAGTCGCCTTGACTTCGCCGCGACCGTCAATTTCCCGACCCAACACATTGAACACGCGACCAAGGGTACCTTCACCCACGGGAACGGTAACCGGGGCGCCGGTATCTACCACTTCCATCCCGCGAACAAGACCGTCCGTGGTACCAAGTCCCACACAACGAACCCGTCGACCACCGAGGTGTTGCTGCACTTCACCAACGAGGTCAACATGCACACCTTTGAAGTCCGACTTGATTGACAGGGCGTTGTAGATTGCGGGGAGATGTCCCTCAGGAAATTCAGCGTCAAAGGTGGCGCCGATCACCTGGATCACTTTGCCCTTCTTGACTTCTTTCTCGGTCGCACTGCTCATCTGAAATACTCCGTAAAAAACTGTTTTCGATATCTATTATGCTTGGTTGATCTTTTCAGCCCGTCGGGGGATTGATATTTGCCATTCCTGCGGGATTCCCGATTAAGATCGGGGTCCTATTCAAGCGCTGCCGCACCGCCAATAACCTCCGAGATTTCCTTGGTGATATTGGCCTGGCGGGCACGGTTGTATTGGCGGCTGATGGTCTTGATCATGCCATCCGCATTTTCGGTTGCCGCCTTCATTGTGACTCGGCGACCAATCTGTTCACTAACCGCGGCGTCAAGGAAGCATTTGAACAACCGTGTCCTGAAAGATTGCGGGAGCAATTCATCAAGGATTTCCGAGGCATTGGGCACAAACTCATAATCCACCGGAACGGAGGTTTGTTGTGAGTCCTTCACTTTTTTGGTAGTGTCTTGCGGCAAGCCGGCCAGCGGAAGCAAGGTTTCAACCACAGGAGTCTGACGAGCTGCTGTTAGGAATTTCATGTAGGCAACATCGACCTGGTCCACCTCTCCGGCCAAGAAAGCGGCGAGGTATTTTCGGGCGACGGGCTCAAGATCTTCCCACTTGGGTTTGTCATCAAACTGGGTGTAGGTCGCTACGGTTACAACCTTTTGATATTTGAACGCGTTGATTCCGCGCTTTCCTGATGCTTCGACATCCAGGGAAATGTTTTGCTCTTTGGCCCGACGAATGCGCAGATTGGCCTCGCGGAGGATGCCTGCATTGTAACCGCCGCAAAGACCACGATTTGAACAGATCACCAAAAGGATGGCTTTTTTGACAGGGCTTCGGGTTGCCAATAGTGGGTGTTGGCCGCTGGAGCCACTTCGAGCAAGATCCGCGGCAACTTCCGCTATCTTGCGGGTAAAGGCTTCCGCTTCGGTCGCCCTGTCCAGCGCCTTTTTGAAGCGCGCAGTAGCAATCAGCTCCATTGTCCGGGTAATTTTCCGGATGTTGCGGATCGCCTTGCGCCGACTGACTAGCTCACGCGTCTTGGCCACGACTCACCCTGTGCCTGTTAGGGGCCCCGGAACCTCCAGGGCCCAACCCCAAAAAACGGGGTCCTATTTACGGACGGAATTGAAGAGCAAAGTCCTTGATCGCTTTCTCAAGCCCCTTGGTAAGGTCCGGAGTAAGCTTCTTCTCCTTGAGGATACCGTTTCGGACCTCGGGAGTTTGCTCCTTAAAATAGCGAAGGAACTGCGTTTCCCAAGCCTGAACCTGATTCCGGGGCACGCTGTCAAGCATTCCCTTTGTCGCGGCAAAAATGATTGCCACCTGATCTACAAAACTCATGGGAACATTGGCGCCCTGCTTGAGGACTTCAACAACCCTGTAGCCCCGATCAAGTTGACCTTGGGTGGCTTTGTCCAGTTCGGTACCCAGTTGGGCAAAAGCCTCAAGTTCACGGAAAGCGGCAAGGTCAAGACGAAGGCTACCAGCCACGCTCTTCATTGCGCCCGTTTGAGCTTTGCTGCCCACGCGGCTTACCGAGATACCAACATCCACCGCAGGACGCAAACCGGCGTTAAACAATGAACCCTGCAGATAAATCTGACCATCCGTAATGGAGATCACATTCGTTGGGATGTAGGCCGAAACCTCACCCTCCAGGGTTTCAATGATCGGAAGCGCGGTGAGCGAACCACCCGACGCCACTACCCTTGCGAGCTTGTGGCCGGGGAATTTGGGAAGCACATGCTTGTGGGCGTGCTCTTTTTCCAAAGGTCCAACGTAAACCTTGGCTGCTTCACCTTGTCCGCGAGTTTGCTCGGCGGCATTGGTGGCACCAGAGTCATCCACGATTTTCGAATCGTCTGCGCCAGTGGGAACAATCACCCATCGCTCGGCCATTTTCACAGACCGCTCAAGAAGGCGGCTGTGAGCATAGAAAATATCACCAGGGTAGGCTTCACGACCTGGGGGACGACGCATAAGCAGCGAGAGCTGACGATAAGCGGCGGCCTGTTTGGAAAGGTCGTCGTAAACGCAAAGGGTGTGTTGCCCCTTGTGCATAAAGCCTTCCGCAATGGCGCAACCCGCATAAGGCGCGAGGTATTGCAAAGGAGCCGCAGTTGCCGAAGACGCAATCACAACGATCGTGTAGTCCATCGCACCATTTGCGCGGAGGATCTCGATCAGTTTTGCAACGGTTGATTCTTTTTGACCGATGGCAACATAAACACACACAACATCGCCACCCTTTTGGTTCAGGATGGTATCAATAGCGATGGTCGTTTTGCCCGTCTTGCGGTCACCAATGATCAGTTCGCGCTGTCCGCGACCAATTGGAATCATGGCATCAATAGCCTTGATTCCCGTTTGGAGGGGCTCTTCAACGGGCTGGCGAGCTGCAATTCCAGGAGCAGGCGCCTCGACAAAGCGGGACTCGCTGGTGATGATTGGGCCCTTGCCATCCATTGGGTTGCCAAGAGGGTCAACCACACGGCCAATCATCGCATCACCTACTGGCACCTGCAGGAGGCGTCCGGTGGCTACAACTTCATCACCCTCGGTCAATTCGAGGTAGTTACCGAGGATGATAACACCCACGGAAGTCTCTTCGAGGTTGAAGGCGAGCCCGATCACCTTGGTGCGGGTGAACTCGACCATCTCACCGGCCATCACATTGGACAGGCCATGAACCCGAGCAATACCATCGCCTACCTCGAGGACCTTGCCGGTTTCCCGTGCCTCGAGACGATCCCGATATTTCTCGACCTCACTCTGGAGTACGGAAACGATCTCGTCCGGCTTGAATTTCATGAGTGCCTTTCTCCTCAAGTAACTGCGTCAGTCGGTTAAGCTTTGACTTGCTGCTCTGATCCCAAACCATATCACCCACTCGGACAACCATCCCGCCAAGGAGAGTTGGATCAAGCTTCTGGTGAAATCTTGGGACCTTGCCCAAACGATTGCGGATCACACCTTCGATATTCGCCAATTGCTCAGGCGAAAGGGAATAAACAGAGGTTACATCCACATCGACCCTGCCCTGCTTGGCATCGTCGAATTTTTGGTAGGCGACAAGAATGTCACCAAAAAGGTATAGCCTATCGTGATTGTTTAGAACCTGAACAAAGTTGGAAAGCAATTCGTCAACCTTGCCTTCGAAAACCTTCTTGAGGAGCTCTCCACGCTGGTCACGACTAGTTCCATTGCCCTCGAAAAAGAGCTTGATGAGCTCACCGCTTCGAATGGCTGTAGCCAACCCTTCAGCTTCCTCGCGAATTGCCGAGGAGCGTCCATGTGTGTTGGCGGCACTCCAGAGTGCCTCTGTATATGTATCGATCAGGCGACGGGAAGTATTATCAAAATATCCCTGCTCGGTCGCCTCGGTCAAATTATTTTCAACCATGGCTTAGCGTACCCCGGGAACGGCCATAGATCGGTCCAAATCCACAATCGCTTCGTCCAAAAGGCGGGCGTGATCAGGCTCCGAAACCTGTCGACCCAAAACCTTTGATGTAAGAAGGCTCGCCAATTTGACCGAACGAAGGGAAATTTCCTGAAGAGCCTGGTCCTTGGCCGTTTCCAGGTCGCGATGAAGACGCTCGCGCTCGGCGGCAATTTCTTCACGGGCCCGCCCAAGCATCTCTTCACGGAGGTTTTGGCCATCGCGGCGAGCCTCATCAACCATCTGTCGAACCTGATCACCAGCCTGAGCCAGTTTTTCATCGAGTTCTGAACGAAGAGAGGCAGCTTCCGCACGAGCCTTGGCAGCATCGTCAGACGCCTTTTGGAGAGTTTTTTCCCTCTCGTCCAACGCTTCCATGATGGGCTTCCAAGCAAAGCGCTGGAGCACCAAAATCAAACCTGCAAAAACAAAAAAGGAAAACAGGGCCGTGTCAACAGACCAACCAAAGGGCTCAAACTCCCCTTGATGGGCTCCGTGGCCACCAGCCTCCCCCCCTTTGAGTTCGCCACCGGTTGAAGCAGTCACTACAGGTGCTTTCGCTTTGGAATCCGATGTAGACTTTACATCAGCCTTGGCGGAACCTGATGCCATGACCAAGCTGGCAAACAAAACAAAAAGGAATGCGCGCATGCGTATAGACCCCGAGTAAAGGTCCGTTTCCGGGACCCCTGCCCATACCGCCCCAAACTTCCAAAGAAGAGGGGGCCACCCACACCAAGCCCGAAACCGGATCCACCGGTATCGGGCACCTAGCAGCGATCCACCAGTTCGGTTAGAACAGGGTGAACAGGAGGGCCAGAAGGGTTACACCTTCCAAAAGCGCCGCGATGATGATCGCGCCGGTTTGGATCGCAGGTGCAATTTCAGGCTGACGAGCCATCGATTCGGTCATGGATTTACCAATAAATCCAAGGCCGATACCAGCGCCCAAAAGAATAAGCCCCAAACCCAGGCCCTTACCGATGCGGACCAGGCCCTCATCGGCAGCCATGATTGGATCGGCCATAAGAGCAACGGCCGCAACTGCCAAAACCAGAAGTTTCAAAGACTTCATCTTCCCAACTCCTCCTTCAAAATTGCGGCTTCAAAACCGCCCAAGAGAAAAAAACAACTTGGTTTGTTGATACCCGTCACTAGTGCGCCGGATGAGGCGCATGGGTATTCCCATGACCGCCATCATGGGGATCATGTTCGCCATGTCCATGATCGTCATGGGCATGGCCGGAATGCGTCGCCATACCCATGAACAAGGCAGTCAAAAGGGTGAACACAAAAGCCTGCAGGAATGCAACAAAGAGTTCCAGACAGCTAAGTGCAATACAAATGCAAATACTTCCAATACCCACCGCTGGATGTAACCACCAACGCATGGAGTCAGGTGATTTAGCAGCGGTTAGAATAAAGCTCAAGAGGACCGCAAGTGCAACGTGGCCACCGTACATGTTTGCGAACAGACGAATAGCCAAAACGGCGCTTCGAATGAACACCCCAAGGAATTCAATTCCGAAAAGCAAACCACTCACCAGGAAACCACCCGGAAGAGAGATGGGCATCCAAAAACCCTTAAGGTATCCAACAACACCATTGGCACGAATTCCGTTGAAATTTATTGCGATACAGCTTACCGCTGCGATACCGACAGTTACAGCAATACTGGCAGTCGGACTACCACCTAGCGGGGCAGGAATCATACCTAATAAATTACAAGTTAAAACAAAGAGAAACATTGTCCATAGCAGTGGAAGAAAACGCTCTGCCTGGTCACCCAAATTCGGCTTGGCGATGTTGTCCCTTATGTAAACAAGAATTAGTTCGAGGAAATTGTAGAAAGGCCCCTTGGGTAGCTTTCCACCTTTGATAGCCCGGGCCATGGCGATACCGCAGAATGCAACAATTCCAGCAGCAATTAGTAACAAAACCATGAACTTGGTGACTTGAAACGAACCGAAGTGAGGAAGGTGATATTCAATACCTTCGGGGAAAATTCCCTTGGGCTCGAAAAGTGCCCAATGGTTTTTATCCTTTGGCTCTTCCAAAGCAGTCCGCAGAATCGGGTCAAGGCCTCCGCCTTGTGCAAACAACAAAGACATGCACTTAACCCTAACGGTACTAGGTCTGACCGGATTCCTCACCGGGCAAAGCCTTCGCCGCAACCACAAACCACCCTAATGAAGAAACTACCAAATAGGAGAGAAACAGCCAGATGAGAAAGGAATTTTTGTCAGCAAACGGCACAAAAGCACGACGAACAACGAGCACAAGGATCCCAATGGTTAACAACTTCGTAAGCGACCCACCCATTAGAATTAGCGCCCTTTTCCTGATTGACTCCTCTGTGGCCAAAGCAACCAGCACAACCGGAACCACCCCCATCAAAATAATGAGGTATGCCGTGACAGCTGCTTGAAGCTGATCTCCCCCACCAATTTCCAACGAATCCATAAGCCCGCCAATGATTGAAAAACCTCCCAAAACAAGGATCACCGGGGTCAAAAACAACTTTATAAACCGGGCAATCATCATGGGGCCTTGGGAACCGATTGGTTTTGGTTTTGGTTTGGATTGGCCATCGGGGCCTTTGACACTGGGTTGAGCATTTTGATCAGATGAACCCCTACCGATATAAATCCCAATACGGCTCCAACAATCGTCCAGGCAGGCAGGGTTTGAAAATAAAAATCCGCCAGGATACCCAAAACCGCCGGCGAGGCCATTTCCCCTCCCAAAGCTACGAACTGCATGGGCTGAGGCCCGGAAACCGGCTTTTTTTGCATCCCGACTTCTCCAAATCGCCATTTTAACCCAGTCAACGCAAAAGGCCGAACAAATGACCTTCCCTTTTCAGCCAAAGGATGTCATAGGGCGAGATGTGGGACTTTCCGCTTGGTTGGATTCGTCCAGCAGGATTTGTGAACCATCCTGGTTTGGCAAAAACCAATTGCCAATAAAACAATTTTCCGGTCGGCAATAGTCCGGCCGCTTGAGGATTCGCTGAAAGCCATGGCAGCCTCGAAAACCTTTTCCGATGACAAATCCCCAACGATCACCGGGGCGGTTATGGAATGGCAATCGGGCCCCGGTCGCACATTCCGATTTGCGGTGACTGAGGATGGCCTTATAGTCGGGTCGGCCCCGGGTGCGGATATTCGTTTGGGCCAAAAAGACCCACCACTCCTTGCCTCATTTCGTTTGTGCGCTGGCAAAAGTGGCGAGGAAAACCAACTTCACTATCGCATATTAGCTCCGCATTGCCCCTTGCTTGTAAATGGGCAGCCGGGCAAAATCCAATCAGACCTCAAGGCCAGGGATCGGATAGAGATTGCCGGTTATGTGGGCCTGGTCCTCCAAATCCAGGGGGCTCCCCTAGCCCCACTTTCCGAACGAATTGGCGCTCCGGAACTTGTTGAATATGCCAAAGCTTTGGAAGCGCACGCAGCCCTGGTAGATCAGTGGCATAAATCCCTTGAAGAGCGTCAGGAAGACCTGGAAAAGCGCGAATTGGAACTGCAGAAGTTCCTTCAGGAAGTTATCCAACGAAACGAAGCCGGTCCGGAAAAGGAATGGCCTGAGGTTACCGGGGAAACACATTCCGATGTGGCACCTACTGCCAACCAAATTTCGCAAGGCCAACCCTATGACTTTGTTCCGGATAAAAATCCTGATAGTAAACCGCTCTCATTGATGGATTCCGGACCCGAAGCCCTTTCCAACTGGGATAAAGAAGGGGATTCGTGGGATTTTCTTACCCACCCGGAAATAGACTTGGCGGTTGCGCAAATAGAGACATCGGCCCAGTATTGGCCTCCTGCGGAGGAGGCTGAATTTTCCGGGGAAACCAGCCCAACAATTGATCCAATTCCGCTTCTTGAACCAGAATCCACGCCCTCCTTTATTGCAAGAGATGCGGAGGCGATCCCTTATTGTCCAGATTTTGCTCCGTTAATCGGCATACTAACCGCGGAGTCAATCGATGAGAATTCGGCTGTTGATGCGGAAATAACCCCGAACTTACAAGAAAAAAACCAAACCCTTCGGCCCATTCAGGATGAGTTGGACAAAAATCACCAAGTTAAAGAGGAATGGGAGCAAAATGCATTTTCTCCCCAAGCAATATTGAATACCGCCCCATTATTGGACCCGGTCGAACTGGAAGAAAGCGCCGATTCCAATTTGTCTGGTATTGAAGGTGAAGCTTTTTCTGAAATCAAGGCCACCGAATTCCCCAGGACAATTGAGGAGATATCCCGGGAACTTGGGAAAAATCACCAAAATCCGATCACTAAATCGCTAAATCATGAAAGCCTTGATCCTGAGGAGGATTGCCGCGTGCAATCACCCCCGGAATCCTGGACATTTCCCCTAGGGGAATACATTTGCTCAAAAGATTTAAATAGTGATGGCCCAGTTGAGGCTATTCATATTTCCGGTGCGCCAAAAGTTTTTGTGGAAGCCATTTCCCCGGAGGATCCTGTCGGAGGACATACCCCGTGGGAGCATGAAAATCTTCCCCGTGAAATGGAAAGACAACAAGCCAATGAAAGGGATTTTCGGGTTTGGGAAATCCCCCAAGGGCCAGGATTAATGGCTTTGGAACTCCCTCCCGTTCTTGGAATATGGTATCGGCTTTTCCTCCAAACTGTTTTGGGTATCCGGGCTTTGCATTCCGCGGGAAGAAGTCTTGGGGGCAGGTCCCAACAACAAGGCCTGGATTGGGCAACATTGGAACCTTCCGGCCTGGTGAAACTCTATGGTCCTGGAAATCCCGGGAATAATCAGGCTGCCGACTTACAGCGAGTGGGACATTTAGCCCAAAATCTATGGAATAAGGCTTTTGGACAAAACGCACCACAGCCTGAATTTATTAAAGATCTTTTGGCAAGATTAATAGGCCAAGGTGGAACATCCTCACCAATGGAAAGTTTGGACCAACTTGCCGTGGAACTGGATCGTGTTGGCTTGAGAATCAGGGCCAATCCCTATGCATGGGCTGCATTGCTTCAAAAGACATTTCCAGGCTGGACATCACCTCCAACCAAGCGGATTTCTGCCTGAAATCGGTCACGCAAAGTGTGATTATTCCAATGGAATGAAGACCCGTGAAATGCTTTCTGCCAGGCAGGTATCCTGGTTAATTCCAACCAGCGCACCACAAAGGACAATATTCCCGCGTGCAAGATCGTATGGGTGCTGGACACCGGTCAACACGGTTGGAAGTATGGACTCGTATTTTCGTCCAAGAACTCCCTTGGAAGGACCCGACATTCCAACATCCGTTTGAAAAGCCGTTCCTTTGGGCAAAATCCCCTCGTCGGCGGTGACAACATGCGTGTGTGTGCCCAATGCCGCCGCGACCCTACCATCGAGCCAATGCCCCATAAGGATTTTTTCCCCGGTGGCTTCCGCATGGATGTCCACCAACCAGGGTCCATCTCCTGGGCCCTGAAGGATTTTGTCCAAGGCAACAAAGGGACAATCGACTGGTTTCGTAAAAGTTCTCCCCAAAACCGTGGCTATTCGCAACGGTTTGCCTGCGGGACTTTTGGCCTCTGCCCATCCCTTTCCCGGGGCTCCTGGGGGGAAATTGGCTGGACGGCAAATGGTCGTTTCGTTATCCAGGATTTTTGAGATTTCGCGCTTTCTGAGGGCGTGATCCCCCAATGTGATCCCATCGACTCCACTATCGCGCAGTTTTCGAAACTGGGCTGGGGAAAGACCTGATCCGTTCGCCGAATTTTCCGCATTGACGACAACCCAATCGACGCCAAGTTTCGTCCGGATTTTTCCAAGACGCCAAGCGATCAGATCGATCGTTTCCTGGCCCACAATATCACCCAGAAAAAGCAATACAGGCAAAGTAAACCCCCCAGTATTGGAGCGGGTTGCATAATGAGCATAAAAAAACCGGCCCGGAAAACCGGCCGGCTTGTTTGGTTCCCGAGGGAAATCCTATGAGCTCTAGTTCTTTCCGCCCGGCTTGTAGGACCGGTAATGGAAATAGGTCCTGAGAGTATTCACTCCAGGCATATCCTTTTCCTTGGGAAAGTCGCTGTATCCAATAACGCGATTACCCATCAATTGGGTACCGCTGGTGCTCTGATTGAACACGCTGGAAAGATTTTGAGTCGCGTTTGAGGTGTTCAGAAACTGCCACCCACCAACGCGTAAATTGCTTGTGTCCACGGCTTTAGGCGTGGCAACATTGTTAGGCGCAAAAAGCTGCTGATCCGGTCGAGACGACGAGGTCGAGGACAGCTTGCCGCCTGTATTCTGGCCAACACCGCTAAAAAGATTAGCGATATTGAATTGCGCACTAGCCTTGCCAGATGGCAAAACCAGAAGCGCCAGGGCTGCTACATATAGCCCAATTCGGTACATAAATCCCCCCATTTCCAAGACCTAACCCACGGTCTCGAGAAGGGTCTATGCCAAGACCTGCTCGCCATGTCAACAAAATAACCAGGATTTTTTCCAAAAGGTGCAAATCCATCACAATTGGGCGAAAATTGCAAAAATTGGAATTAGACCAATCTGTGTTTACCCCAAGGTAAGCAATCCGGCCGTTTCTGTTTGTCCCGTCATCAGGTTGAAGTTTTGCACAGCAACCCCACTGGCCCCTCGAACCAGGTTGTCAATGGTAGCGAGGACAACAATCCTGTCTTCAAATGAGATCGGGTGCAAATCGGCAAAGTTGCTGTGGGCAGTGAATTTGGTTGCGGGGAGGTGTTCCACCACCCTCACAAACGGGTTGCCCCGGTAATAGTCCTGGAACGCCTCTCGAAGATTTTTGGTGGAAAGACCCTTTTCCATTGGTGTGGCGTAGATCGTCGAAAAAATCCCACGATCCATAGGCGTGAGGTGGGGGCTGAAAAAGACCGAGACCGGGATTCCTCCCACATCCGACAAAACCTGTTCCATTTCAGGAGTGTGGCGATGAATTCCCGTTTGGTATGCGGAAAAGTTTTCATTGCATTCGGGGTAAAGCGTTCCCAATTTGGGTGTGCGGCCCGCGCCTGAAACCCCGCTTTTGGAATCGGCAATAATGGATTTGGGATCAATCCATCCTTTTTGTATCAGGGGCATCAGGCCAAGTTGAACACTTTGTGGATAGCAACCAGGGTTGGCAACGATTCGGGCCGTTTTGATTTTTTCCCTGTAAACCTCGGGCAGGCCATAAACGGCCTCCGCCAATAAATCAGGATAATGATGATCCTCCTTATACCATTTTTTGTGGGCCTCGGGAGTCCTTAAACGAAAATCTGCGCTCAAATCAACCGCCCTGATTCCATTAGCGACCAAATCGGCCACAGCTTCCTGGCTGGCACCATGGGGAAGACAGCCAAAGGCCACCTCCACACCAAGATCCTTAAGCATTGTGGAATCAAAAGGCGCACACGGAATGTCCAAAAGGCCAGTGAATTGCGGATGGAGTTGGCTGAAACGGGGTGATTCATCCTGGCGCGAGGTGGCGGCTACAATTTCGGCACCCGGATGCCTGAGGAGAATCCTTGCCAACTCCGCGGCTGTGTAACCCGAAGCTCCAAGAATTGCAACTTTTACCCGCTTATTCATTCCTGCCATTTCCAGTCCTCGTTATTCTTGCACCATTTGCCCGCTTTTATGGCAAAATCACTCAAGAAAAAATCATTTACCAATGACTTATCCTGAGATCGTATTCTGAGATCGTGATCGTATTCTGGCCTTCAGGGCTGATTTTATGATTTCCTTTTCCAGCCGGAGTATTTACCCATGGGCATCCCAACTTTAAATGATGCCCCCTGGCAGGAAACACTTAAAATTAGCGAAACAACCTCATTATCCTGGGAAAACTTTATTGGTGATCAACTGGACCACATTCGGTCCAAGGAACCTTTTCTGCAAGCCTGGGCGCACCTCGATGCGGAGGGGGCCCTCCTTCGAGCCCGCCAAATCGACCACATTCCAACCCAAAATGGTTTCCCCCTTTTGGGCATGCCGATTGGAATCAAGGACATCTTTGACTTGAAGGGTTTTCCCACCCGGGCAGGAATTGATGCCTGGACAGACTTGCCTGCCTTGGCCGATGCCCCGTTGGTTGCCCGCCTGAAACAAGCCGGGGCAATTGTTTTAGGCAAGACGGTAACAACGCCTTTGGCTTGTTTCGATCCACCTCCCACACGCAACCCATGGAACACCAGCCACACACCCGGCGGATCCAGTTCCGGATCCGCAGTTGCCCTTGCCGCATCTCAGGTTGCTGGGGCACTGGGAAGCCAAACTGGGGGTTCCCTGTGCCGACCCGCATCCTATTGCGGGGTTTGTGCCATGAAGCCTACCTTTGGCCTTTTGCCAACGGGTGGAATGTTACCTGTCTGCACGGAACTTGACCACCCTGGCCCGATGGCCCGAAACCTGGAGGATTTGTCGCTACTTTTTGAGGTCTTAACCGGACAAACCCGGAACCACCAAAACAATAAACGACCAGCTCCCAAGAATTGCGATTTTCAAAATGGCTCCGAACCAACTTTGAAGCTGGGAATCCCTTTGGGAATATTTGTTACCGAGACTGCTGGTCCGCTTCGGGACTTTTTCCTTTGCCATATCCGGCGGCTTGGGCTAACGGGGATTCTATTCGAGGATGTGGAGCTTCCACCAGACTTTGCCTCGCTGTTTATGGCCCATTACACACTCATGGCCCGGGGAGCATTTCTCACCCATAAAGACCGATTCGAAAAAGAACCGCATATGTTTCCGCCAAAGGTATCCGGGTTGATTTTGGATGGGGAAAAACTTCACTCCAAGGAAATTGATGAGGCTCGTTTGATCGCTTTTCGGCTAATGCAAAAACTGATCCGCCTGATTGACCAACAGGATGCCTGGATCCTTCCGGGCTTCCATGAGTTTCCCCCCGGAACGGAATCAACTGGGGTACCCAGGTTTCACGCCCCCTGGAGCTTTCTTGGCTGGCCTGAAATCTCGTTTGGGGTAGAAGTTGCAACCAATGGACTTCCACTTGCACTTCAAGTGGTGGGGCGCCCACACGGCGATTCGGCACTCTTGAAAATTGCCCGAAGGCTCTCCCAAATCCTGGGTCGGCCAAAACTACCACCAAATATTTAACTAAGGTTCAACAAGGTAACGGAGTCGGATGTCAGGCCCGCATATTTGGCCTTCCATAAGCCGGAGCATCCGGGCATAGAGCATCTTTGTGATTCCAGGGTCCCCCACTGGGCCCGGGGCGGCCAATCCCCCCAAAATTTTTGGCGCTACGAACAAGTGGACCTCGTTGACCAATCCCACGGCAAAAGCAGATCCAAGGATGCCACCCCCGCCCTCTATTAGGATTTCCGTCCAACCCCTACTTTGGGCAATTTCAACAAGCACATTGAGTCCGTCTTCCGCCTCAACAACCTCGACCCCTTTTGAACGCCAACCCTGCTTCCAATGTTTGGGTGCCTTGGGATTTGTAATCAAAATGACCTGGCCTTCGAGCACCGATTGCGCCAGGTTGCAAGAAGAAGGGGTCCGCCCCTTACGATCCAAAAGGATCCTTACTGGGGTGCGATTACCCCAGGGACGCGGATTGAGCATGGGATCATCCGCCAAAACGGTACCGCTCCCAACCACAATTGCATCCATGCCTCCGCGAAGTCGATGAACCCAGGCCCTGCTCTCAACCCCGGAAATCCACCTGGAATCGCCTGATATTGACGCGATTTTTCCATCGGCGGACATGGCCCATTTGGCATGGACCCAAGGACGGCCTGTCTTCATTCGCCAGGCAAAAGGACGAATCAGGTCCAGGCAGGTCTCTTCCTCCACCCCAAGGGACACCTCAACACCCGCATTTTTCAATAGGTCGATCCCTTTCCCCGCAACAAGGGGATTAGGATCCAATGTGCCTATTACCACCCGGGAAACCCCTGCATCAACAAGAGCCTGGGCGCAGGGGCCCGTCCGCCCCTTGTGAGAACAGGGTTCCAGGGTGACATATGCAGTGGTGCCCCTGAGTGCTCCCTCCAAGCCTTTCAGGGCCACCTTCTCGGCGTGGGAGGAACCAACCCCGTTGTGATACCCTTCGCTTATCCATTGGCTATTGCGAACCAAAACCGCCCCAACCATGGGATTGGGAGCGGCCCTTCCCCAACCTTTTTTTGCAAGCGCCACGGCATGAAGCATCCAGGAACTGTCCACACCCTGCTGATCGGGTGAAAATCCATTCGGTTTTTGGTAGTTCAAATCGGCCAAGGGGCCCCCTTGGAAAAAATGGGGTGAGGCCTTTTGGGAAGACCGTGCAGGTTGGGATATTAAAGCCGCTTCCCATAAGATTATCAGTTCAAAACGAGGGAGACCCCTCATAAGGAGCGTGGATCGTGGTGAAGGTGGCGGTTGTGGGTGCGACCGGGGCGGTCGGCGAAGTCATGCGTCAGGTGCTGGACGAGCACAAGTTCCCCTATTCGGAAATCCGGTTCCTCGCATCCGAAAAAAGCGTCGGCAAATCCCTTTCCTTCCAGGGAAAAACTTATCAAATTCTCCCTATCGCTCCCGAGTCTTTCGAGGGGATCGATGTAGTTCTTTCCAGCACTCCCTCTTCGGTCAGTCTTGTTTCAAGTCCCATGGCTGCGGCCAAAGGGGCAATCGTTGTGGATAATTCGAGTGCCTGGCGAATGGATCCGGAGGTTCCGCTGGTGGTTCCCGAGGTGAATCCCCACCACCTCGATTCCATACCCAAAGGGATTGTGGCCAATCCCAACTGCAGCACCATCCAGATGCTTGTGGCACTCAAACCACTACACGATGCCGCCACCATCAAGCGGGTTATCGTTTCCACTTATCAGGCCTCCTCGGGCAAAGGAGCAAAGGGTCTCGAAGACCTTGATGGCCAGGTTGAAGCCATTGGCCGTGGGATTGCCGTTCCTGATGCCAAGGCCCACATCGCCCGCCTCGCCGGAAATGTCCTTGCCCATGACTGGAAACTCGCGGAAGAAGGCTACTCCGAGGAGGAGTGGAAAATGGTCCGGGAAACCCAAAAGATTTTGGGTGTGCCTGACCTCCCTGTCTGCCCCACAACAGTTCGGGTTCCGGTCCGGACCGGCCACTCGGAATCGGTGAATGTGGAACTGGTTCATCCTTTAAGCCCGGAAAAGGCCAAGGAAATCCTTCGCAACGCACCCGGAATCATACTTTCCGATGAGCTCAAAGGAGACATTACCCCCCAGCCTCTTATGTGCGAAGGTCGCGATGAGGTTTTTGTTGGAAGGGTTCGGCGCGATCCGACTGTTGCCCACGGTTTAACACTTTGGGTGGTAGCGGACAATCTTCGAAAGGGTGCGGCCACCAACGCGGTGCAAATCGCCGAAACCCTGCTCAAGCGCGGTATAATCCCAATTAAGCGCTAAGGCCTCGCTCGGGGCATTCATGTATACGCGGGCAATCAAGTTCACGATCCAGTACGACGGAACCGATTTTGCGGGCTGGCAATGCCAGGAAGGCCACAGAACGGTCCAGCAGGTGATGCGCGAAGCCATCGCCCACCTGGGAGACCCGCGTGCCACACTCCTTGCGAGTGGCAGAACTGACGCGGGCGTCCATGCCCTTGGGCAGGTGGTTGGCTACCGGTGCAATCTTTCCCATGAATTGGACACCATTCACAAAGCGGTCAACTACTATTTGCCTCCGGATGTACGAATCCTGAAAACCGAAGAGGCGCCTCTGGAATTCCGGGCGACCAGCGATGCAATTGGCAAGCTCTACCGATATGTGATACATAACGCAAGCTACATGGATGTAATAGGCAGACGCTACAGTGCGTGGGTCAAAGACAAGCTTGATCATGAACTCCTTCGGGAGGCGACACTTCCGATTTTGGGGACCCATGATTTTGCCTGCTTTGAATCCGAGGGACCCAACCGGGCATCCAGCGTCCGGACAATGAAGCGCCTTGAGGTATTCCATGAGGGCCCCTGGATCAAAATTGAGCTTGAGGCGGATGGATTTCTTTACAACATGGCAAGAGCCATAGTTGGAACCATGGTGAAGGTTGCCCGAAGGAAAATGCCGCTTTTGCAAGTGTCGCAGGCAATCGAAACCAAAGACAGGGAATTGGCGGGGCCCACCATGCCTGCCCATGGTTTATTTTTAGTGAGGGTCGATTACCCGACATGAGCCGTAACTACCCAAAAAACATCGAAATCATCCCCGTTTCGGAACCTGTCACAGGTATCGCGAAGGTTCCCGGCTCGAAGAGCATAGGCAACCGGGCCCTGGTCCTTGCCGCATTGGGTACGGACCAGGGGCCATGCACCCTGACCGGGCTTCTTGATTCCGAAGACACCCGGGTCATGGTTGACAGCCTCCAAAGGCTCGGTTTTGAGGTTTTGGTTGACTGGGAAGCATGTTCTGCAACCCTTTCGCGCCCAAAGGATTCGGATTTTTCCCGGATCATTCCCGCGGAAAAAGCGGACCTCTTTGTGCAAAACTCGGGCACAACAATGCGGTTTGTCACCGCCATGTGCGCCTTGGGTCATGGGGCTTACAGGCTGGATGGCAATGCCCGAATGCGTGAAAGGCCAATTGCCGACCTTTTGGACGCTTTGCGGGGACTTGGAATTGAAGCGAATGGCACGCAACCCAACGATTATCCCCCTCTGGAAATCTCCAGCCGGGGAATGCCCGGCGGCAAGGTTTCCATGCGCGCCAATACCTCGAGCCAATTTCTCAGCGGTTTGCTTTTGTCCGCTCCCCGATCGCTTTCACCTCTTGAGATCACCCTCGAAGGGACCATGGTCTCCGAACCCTATGTGGAAATGACCGTGAGGATGCTCCGTGAATGGGGCTATCAGATAGAAAAAACCAATAGCTATTGGCATATTCCCGCTCCCCAAAAGACACAACTCTCCCAATACGCTATCGAACCCGATGCCTCCGCCGCGAGCTATTTTTGGGCCGCTGCCGCCCTCACCGGGGGCGACATCACCATCCCAGGCCTGGGTTTTGATTCCCTCCAGGGGGATGTCCAATTTGTCCGGGCCCTGGAACAGATGGGCGCAAGAATCAATGAAACCCCAAATGGTATCCGTGTGCAGGGCAAATCCCTTAATGGCATCGAGATAGATATGAATTCAATAAGCGACACGGTGATGACCCTCGGGGTTGTCGCTTGTTTCGCCCAGGGGCCCACTACCATTCGCAATGTCGGGCATATTCGCCATAAGGAAACCGACAGGATTAGCGCCCTTGCCAATGAACTCGGAAAAATTGGCGCTCATGTGACAACCACCGAGGAGGGTCTGGTGATCACTCCTCCCTGCCCCGGACAAGCCCTCCATGGCGCGCGAATCCACACCTATGATGATCACCGGATGGCGATGAGTCTTTCCCTAGCGGGGCTATTAATCCCGGGAATTGTGATTGAGGATCCGGGTTGTGTCCGCAAGACCTATCCGGGCTTTTTTGAAGATCTCGAAAAACTTAGAAAGGCCTAACAAGAACAAACATCAAGCCGCGGGGTCAGTGCTTTGTTCGGCGATAAGATAGGATCTCAGGTTGGGGTCCCCAAAAAAGATGCCCAACCAAATATTCAGGGAAATCACGGAAGAAACCAAGCCATGGCCAATCGGCTGGACAGTCTGACTCCCAAATCCATCCTTGTGGTAAAACCCTCGGCACTTGGGGATATTTGCCACAGTCTTCCCGTTCTCGATTTTCTGCATGCCAAATTTCCGCAAGCCAAGATTACCTGGGTGGTTGTCAAGCCATTTGCGCCGTTACTCGAAAAACACCCGGCTATCAACGAGCTTGTCCTTTTTGAGCGCTCCGCAGGAAAAAAAGGCGTTTGGGCCCTCGCTTCCTCAATGATGTCCCTGGTTCGTGATTTGCGCCGAATCCGGGCGGATTTGGCGATCGATCTCCAGGGGCTATTGCGTTCCGCTTTGATGACCCGGGCAAGTGGGGCTCCCGTCCGGATTGGATTGGGGGATTCCCGCGAAGGCTCCCGGTGGAATTACACCCACCGTGTAACGATCCCCGCGAGTGCCGTTCATGCGGTGGATCGTTATTGGCAGGTGGCCCGCGCTTTGGGCGCCCCTGAAACATGTGGCCCCATGCAGCTTCCCATTCCTGCAGAGGACAGGGATCAAGCCCTCAAACTTATCTCCCACCTTCCCCGTCCCTGGGTCATTTTGGGACCAGGCTCGCGGTGGCTGACCAAACGCTGGCTCCCCGCGCATTTTGCCGAAATCGGCAATCGACTTCGGGACAAAATTACAGCCTCAATCATCCTGGTGGGAAGCCCCGACGAGGCAAATCTTTCCAAGGAGGTCAATCAAACCCTTAACGGCCATACACTCGACCTTACAGGGAAAACAACCATTGGGGTGCTTGCCGGCCTCCTTTCCTTTGCTGATCTGGTTGTGGCAAATGACACTGGCCCTCTTCATTTGGCCGTGGCTGCAGGCGCAAAGGTGGTTTCGCCTTTTACATGCACGAGTGTGGCCAAAACCGGTCCCTATGGGCAATTGAATCATGCGGTGGCCACAACAGTCGATTGCCGGGAAAGCTTTTTGCGGGAATGTAACTCCATGAAATGCATGGCGGAACTTGTTCCCGACCGTCTTTGGCCCATTATTTACTCTCAATTAGAAGGGTTCCAAAAATGCGACTGATTTTGGCGAGCGCGTCCCGTGGCCGGAAAATGCTCATGGAGGAATGGGGAGTCCCTTTTGAAGTCCTTGTCTCCGATGTGGAAGAACCAATCGATGGCTATGACAATCCTCGAACATTCGTTCAGGAAGTTGCCTTTTCCAAGGCAAAGGCTGTCGCGGAGCGGATTTCGGATGGGATCATTGTGGCGGCGGATACCATTGGCTGGATGGACGGAAAACCGCTTCTAAAGCCCGATAACCGGGATCACGCCTTTTCCATGATTCTCTCAATGCAAGGCCATACGCATGAGCTTTGGACGGGAATGGTCGTTTGGGAAAAACCTTCCGACCACATCGTCATGGTGCAGGAAAGGAGTCTGGTACGAATGGCTCCCCTTACCAACGAGGAAATCAACAACTACCTGGATACGCGGATCTGGCAGGGTTGTAGCGGATCCTATGCAGTTCAAAGACCCACGGATCCCCTTATGGAGGTGATCTCCGGGACGATTGAAAATGTGATTGGGCTACCGATTCAAACACTTCAAGCACTGCTCAAGCCCCACGGTTTTTGATCCTCCATCTTTGTGCCCTCCATTCGCCAATTGGAATTCCTTACAACCGTCAAAACCGAAGTTCCTCTGATGGGGAAAAATGTTTTTTAAAAATTGGAATCAAGTTTGGAACCGGTTTGTATGACAGACTCCCCTGAGGGGGACTTAATCATGGACCGTGCATTTCGCGACAAAATTGGACCGATGGCTTTCCGGTTGGCACTGGGGCTTGTTTGCCTGATTCATGGATTTTCCAAAATCCGGATTGGTGGGGGGACGGGCTGGAATCCCGCTCTTGCGACACATTGGCAGATGGCAATCTCCTGGGGGGAGCTGGTTTGTGGCATTCTGGTCATTATTGGTATGCAATGCAGGCCAGCTGCTGCTGGTCTTTTCCTAATCCTCCTTTCTGAATCTGTACTTCAGTACCAATGGGACCTTTGGAAACTGCCCCTTCGCGAATGGGAAACAACGCTTGTCTTCCTTTTGATGGCTTTGGGTGTGGCCTCGATTGGGGGAGGCGAATGGATCATCGATTTGCGGCTTGGTGGGAGCGGCACGAAATCAAGTCGAAAACAAAGCCCAGCTCTTCAACCTGTATTGAAATAATAGTGGGTGAAAACGCAAAAGGGGCATGAAACCTTAGGTTTTGATAGCCCTTTTTGGTTTAAGTTAAAAATAATTCTACTTTAAATTCCCGGAATCTGTTTCCTGTTCAGAAGAGGGAAGGTGAATTTCCCCGGAGCCCCGGTTTCGACTTTTTCCTTTCAAACCCGGGTCGCGTTTTTTCCCTGCTTTCCATGAATAAAAACGGTGGTAGCAGCTATCACAGCGGTTGGGAAATCCCACTGGTATAAACAGGAGATCACCTAAACTAAAACGAGATTGATAAATATCTGTTCCCATGCAACTTGGGCACCGAAGCTTCGGCATGACGAGCATTCCATTTGGGCGGAATCCAAGATGAATAAGGGCTTAAAATTAGAATAAGAACTCCCGACTAAACTTCCCGACAATTCTTTCACAAAATTTGGTTAATTTCCAAATCCTAATCCGGCTGAACTGTGTATCTTTTGCGAACCAGTTCTACGGCCCCCTTGGGAAGAAATTTGCCCATTTCCCCACCAAAGGATGCGATCTGGCGAAGCAAAGAACTGCTCAGGTGCGAGTAGGTATCCTTGGCCATAAGAAAAACCGTTTCAATATCAGGATCCAAAGTCATATTCGCCAGCGACATAGTAAACTCGTATTCCATATCCGAGGTTGTTCGCAAACCCCTAAGCATCACCGAAGATCCGGCCTCACGAACAAATCGAACCGCCAGACCACGAAACGGTTTGACCTCCACCCTTTCGTGTTCGGGAATTTCCTGTCGAACAACTTCCTGAATCACCGATACACGATCTTCCAGACTTAAAAGGGGTTTCTTGTCAATGTTGATCCCGACACCCACCAAAATACGATCAAAGGCCTTTAGTCCGCGGGTAATTATGTCCAAATGGCCCAAATGGATCGGGTCAAAGGTGCCAGGATAGACTGCCAAACGACGGTTCATCGGGTTCACCTCAAAGGCAATATCCTCACCAAGGACTTTTCCATGCCTTGGGAGGTTGGCCAAGGATCATTATCATCCACCCTAGGCCTCGGGTACACCGATTTTCTTGGGATTTCTCAAGGTGGCATCAAACCCGACCCTTCCAAAGAGAATTTGCCCCATGTGGGATCAGCCGTCACAGATGGATATTTCCTTCCGCCTTTTGGGAACGAGGGTGATTGTCCAACCGTTTTTCTGGATAACCCTTGCCCTTATTGGTTGGCCTTATTTTGAGATGGGTGGTGCGATTCCCCTCCTGATTTGGGTTTTCGCGGGTTTCGTTTCGATCCTCCTCCACGAGTTTGGGCATGTACTTGTGGGACGGGCCTTTGGCTCGGATGGGACCATTGTCCTTAGGGCGTTTGGGGGCGTGGCCATTGGTGCGGGAAATTTTCGTTCTGCCTGGAAGCGGATTGCTGTCACCGCCGCCGGGCCCGGAATTCAGCTTTTGCTATTTGCCATCCTTTGGCTTATCGACCGCTTTGCCGGGGAACTGGTCGAGCGTTTGCCCCCCTACGCCGGGCTCTTTTTTGCATTCCTGATCACCATCAACCTCTATTGGGCCATCCTGAACCTTCTGCCCATTTACCCCCTTGATGGCGGACAAATCACCTGCGATTTCCTGGAGTTTTTCTTCAAAAGAAAAGGCCGCACCTCCGGCCATGCCATATCCATGGTCATCGCCGGTGCCCTGGCAATCTTTTTCCTTACCCAAACAAGCTCGATGATCTTCGGGATTTTCCTGTTCATGTATGCGGCCATGAATTTTCAGATCCTTCAATCCTTAAGGGAGGGGTATATGCCTCCCGATGATTATCCCTGGAACAACTAAATCCTACCCTGAACCCAAACTGGATTCTTTCATGACCGAATCTTCCTACCATGATGTGGTTTGCGCAGGCATTTTGGTTGCGGACCATGTCTCCACCCCGATCGACCACATGCCAGCCTCAGGCGAACTCATCCTTGCGGATCGCCTCGCCTTGACCATGGGGGGATGCGCGGCCAATGTCGCTGTGAATCTGACCAAACTGGGTGCCGATGCCATGGTTTCAGGTCGTGTGGGTGACGACCTGTTTGCAGGGGTACTTGAGCGGATGATTCGTGATGCAGGGGTTGCGGGAACCAACCTCATTGCCACCTCAGGTATCGATACCAGTCAGACCCTTATCGTAAATGTCAAAGGCGAGGACCGCCGTTTCATCCACACTTTTGGTGCCAACAGCCGCTACATTGCCGCGGACATTCCGATCGCCCGTACGAAAAAAGTACTTTATTTAGGTGGATATCTCCTTATGGGGGCACTCGACCCATTGGAAACGGCAGAACTTTTCGCCGAAGCCCAAAAAAAGGGGCTGAAAACCGTATTGGATGTCGTGACTCCCGGTCCTGCTGAATACCTCGAAAAACTAAAACCCGTCCTCCCATTTACTGATGTCTTCATGCCAAACGACCATGAGGCGGGATTGATAACAGGTCTTTCCTCGCCTCTAGAACAGGCAATTTTGTTTCGGCATATGGGGGCCAAAACCGTCCTGATCACCATGGGCGATCGGGGAACCCTCCTATTGGGGCAGGAAGGGCATCTGGAAGCGGACACCTTCAAAATCGAATATGTTGACGGTACAGGAGGTGGTGACGCCTTTGCCGCAGGCTATATTTTTGGGATAATAGGCGGGAAGTCAGAACGCGAATGTCTTATTTTGGGCAGTGCGGTTGGAGCGAGTTGCGTCCGGGCCATCGGAACAACGACCGGGGTTTTCAGCGGGACCGAACTTCGCGACTTTTTGTCCAAAAACACCCTGACAATCAGGCAACACTAATCGAGGCAGCCAATCCGGCCAAAAATCCGGGCACTGTCAGACCCCTTTCGGCAGCCCGCCAATCTAGCAGTATACGGTGTCCCAACACATCCCCCAGAATGGCCTGGACATCGGAGGGAAGCACATGGTCCGATCCCCGAATCAGGGCGTGGGCCCTGGCGCCCTGAAGCAGCATCACCCCAGCCCTTGGAGAAGCGCCCAGCCGTATCAGCCCGGCATAGGGCTTCAGGTTCGAAACCTTTCCCGGCTCTCTTGTAGCACGAATCAGATCTACAATGTAGCATTGAATGGCGGCCGAGGCGTGAATCCCATCGACCAATCGGGGCAATCCCTCCCAAAGGGATGGGTCAAGCTGGGTCACTTTGTCATTTGATCTCTCGATATGGCCGTGCGCCCCAAGAATTTCCACCTCTTCAATCCTACTGGGATAGTCCATCACAACCCGGAAAAGGAAGCGGTCCAACTCCGCCTCAGGCAACGGATAAACACCCTCCGTTTCGATCGGGTTTTGGGTGGCAATCACAAGGAACGGATTCCCAAGCGGCAGAGTCTCTTCCCCAAGGGTAACCTGTCGCTCTTGCATGGCCTCCAGCAGGGCAGAGTGAGTGCGCGGTGGGGCCCGATTGAATTCATCCGCAAGGATGACCTGATGAAAAATGGGGCCCTTTCGCAGACGAAATTCGCCCGTGCCTGGGTGATAGACCGGCCCCCCCAATATGTCCCCGGGAAGCATATCCGAAGTGAAGGAAATACGCTGAAAACTTAGCCCCAATGCTTTGGCAAATGCCGAGGCCAAACGCGTTTTTGCCAGCCCCGGAACACCCTCCAAAAGGACATGCCCTCGACAAGCCAACGCCAAAATCAGTCTTTCCACAGCGGTTTGCTGTCCCGCCACTTCTTGGGCGCAAACCTTGCGAAGTGATTCAACCCATAGCGGAATGGTCATCGAATCTATTTCCCAACTTTCCTGGCAAAACAGGGCACACCTAGGGCTCCTGCACGCAAAATTCTTATTATCTTTCTTAGCTTCTCTTTGGTCACAGGCAGTTGCAATTTTCCCCAAACATGCAGGAAATCTTGAACAAAGACACTTTTTGCCTTTTGGTGGAACGGGTCATGAAAAGGCTGCCCACCGTCTTTCAACAATACCTGGATAATTTGGTGGTGGATGTGGAATGGTGTCCGGACGAGGAAACCCTGAAACATGCGGGGCTCACCCCGGAGGAAATCAATAACGGGGAAACCCTTTTCGGTTTGTTTGTCCCCTTTGGAACTGGCCAACCATGGACTGGATCAGCCATCGACCTGGAGGATTCCCCAAACCGTTTAATCATCTTTCAGGACCCCCTGGAAGAAGCCTTTCCCGATCCAAAAACCCTCCGGATTGAAATCCGGAAAACTGTAATTCACGAATTGGCTCACCATTTTGGGTGGACGGACAGGGACCTTGAGTCATTTGATGATAAAGACAACCCTTTCCCTGACGACATTTTCGAGGATATCTAGATGCGCCAAAATGCGACCAAAGCTGCCCTGTCCCAAGGCCAATCCACTGTTGGAACCTGGCTTTCACTTGCCAATTGGACCAGCGCGCGCTTCCTATCGCGAACAGGTTTTGATTGGCTCACGCTTGACCTCGAACACAGTCAGGCGGACATGGAAAATGCCGCCACAATTTTCGCGACCTGCGCGGACCAAGGTTGTGTCGCACTCGCCCGGGTTCCAAGCAACCGCCACGACCACATCAAGCGCGTTTTGGACATAGGCGCCCAAGGTGTAGTCGTTCCAATGGTCAATACGGTTGAGGAGGCACGCTATGCCGTAAAGGCCTGCCTATATCCACCAAAAGGGGACCGTTCGGTCGGAGGTAGCCTTCATGCCCTTAACTTTCAAACCTCTTCGGCAGAATACAACGCCAAAGCGAACAAGGAAATCCTTATCGTTCTCCAGTGCGAGCACAAAATTGCAGTCGAAAACATCGATGCCATTTTGTCCGTTGGGGGATTTGACGCGCTTTTTGTCGGGCCAAACGACCTCGCCGCAAGCTACCGGACCCCTGATGGAAAAGCCCCATCAGGTGAACTTATGGCAGAAGTTCATCAAACCATTCTGGAAGCCTGCAAAAGGCATGGAATCGCACCTGGTTTCCACGCCATGACCCCCGAAGAGGGAAAAATGCGCCTGGAACAGGGGTGGCGATTTGTGGCAGTGGCCAGCGATCTTCGCTTCATGCTGGATGGCGCCGAATCTGCCCTCAAGACGACCGGCAAAGGTGTCAAAGGCGCATCCGCAAAGTATTAGGATTGGTTTTTAAGGTAAGTGAAAAAAATTTAAGGGGGCCCCAGTACACACAAAAGGTGTCAGGGCCCCCATTTTTTGATGAAATCAGGAATCCATTTGCGGGTAAAGAGCGAGAAATGATACCCCGCCAAATGGATTAGTTGGGACGAACAACTGAAGTGGTGCGGTAATAGTCATTGAGGGTTTCAATTGACAACACTCCGCCACCCAGACCGCTTTTCTTGATACCGCCATAAGGAACACCGTGGGCAAACACATTGTGCGCGTTGATCCAACTGTTCCCGGCTTCCATGGCTTCGGCAACCCGGTTGGCCCGGTCCTTGTCCTTGGTCCAGACGCTGTTAGCCAATCCGTAATCGGTGTCATTGGCCAAGGCAATGGCTTCGGCTTCGGTGTCAAATTTGACTAAGTAGGCAACCGGGCCAAAGATTTCCTCACGGGCCGCGACATTATCCGGGGATCCAGCCAACAAAGCTGGCTTGACATAGTTCCCATGTAAGCCAGTGACGGTTGCGGGCCCACCGCCGAAAAGGCACTTTGCTCCTGTGGCTTGTCCTTTTTCCTGGTATCCCAGAACACGGGCATGCTGCTTGGGATTGACGACTGGGCCCATTTGGCTGGTCGGGTCGAGTTGATGTCCGATTTTGACTTTTGCCAAAAGCCCTTTGCAGTGCTCGACGAAGGAATCGAAAATTTTCGCGTGAATAAACCAGCGGGTGGCATCACAACAGACCTGGCCGGTGTGGAAAGTTATTGCACCAACAAGCTTTTCCGCCGTCCCGGCCACATCCACATCGTCAAAAACCACAGCCGCGCCCTTGCCTCCCAGTTCCAGTTTAACGGGGATGAGGTTTTTGCCGCAGGCCTCGGCAACCAGGCGACCGACTTCAGGCGAACCGGTAAACGACATCCTCTTGATTTTGGGGTTGGAGGACAAAGCAGCTCCAGCCGTCGCGCCTCTTCCGGTTACCACATTAATCACACCATCGGGAATACCCACTTCCTTTGCCAACCGAGCCAAATAAATGGCGGAAAGGGAAGTGTCTTCGGCGGGCTTGATCACGACGGTGTTTCCCGCGACCAGGGCAGGCGAAATCCCCCATCCAATCAACAAGAAGGGAAAGTTCCATGGGAAAATAAAACCGCAAACTCCCCAGGGAGTTTTGTAAGTCCAGGCCTCATGACCTGGGATATCCAATTTGGTTCGAGTCGAAACGCCATCGCCAAGCTTTACGAAATAGCGGAGGGTATCAACGAAGTTTTGCACATCGCCTTGCGCTTGGGACTCGATCTTGCCGGCTTCCAGGGCTTCGATCTGGCCGATGATGGCCTTCTTTGCTTCCACCGCATCCGCCAAACGAAGTAGCAACGCGCCTCGTTCTTTTTGGGATAGGGCCGACCATTGGGGAAATGCCTGGTTGGCGATTTCCACCGCGCCATCAATTTCCGCCGAGCTCAAATCATGAATTTCCCCGATTTTTTCACCCGAGCCCGGATCTGTTGTGGGAATTACGGTTCCTTTGGCGGAAGGAAAATCCTTTCCTCCTACAAATCCCGCAAATGGACTACTTTTCAGAAAGCTGTCAACTTCGGGGATCAAGTTGAATTTGGCTAAACTAGTCATTTCCTACCTCTTTCTTGTCAAAAAAAATAAAATCGTTGAATTGAAGGCCTTGCGACCCTCTGGCTTATGGGTTTGGACGGATCGGGCGAAACGCACCCCAAAAGGACCGGGGATTACAAAAACTATGGTGACTCATTTTCTATCAAACTAAGCCAAACTAGCGACTTGCATCAAAGGGAAAATACAAATCAGACTGAATTTGCAAAATCCTTGTTCCTGTTCTGTTTCCCATCGAGGGCCGTTTATCGAACCATTGAGAAGGGCATTCGACCGTATTGATGTAAAATTTACCCCCGTAAGGGGATAAAAAGTTAACCAAAGTTATGGCCCCAGCTTTTCCTGGGCCATGAAACCAAATCTAACGGACTATTGTGGCATTCCCGGAGAAACAACAATGATGAGATTGGTCCGATCCAGTTCGTTTGCCGGATCGTCCTTTTTGTTGCGCTTTAGCTTGTTCAAATCTTCCTTGGTTCGCACCAGATCCACCCGGACCACCGAGTTAGCCTGGAGGTCCTCGATCGTTCCAGGATACCCAGGAGATTTCTTATCCTCGCCTTTTAACTCGGTGAGTTCCTTGTTCGTGTATCTCTTGGGCCGACCCTTTTCGTCGTATTGAAGTGGAGGAACCATCAACCGAATCTTTACATCATCCGTAAGAACCGCTTTGACATCAACATCCTTGGATTCGAACTTTTTATTGTTAATATAGGGAACGGGCACTTTGATCGTCAAACAGTTGCTGGCTTCATCGAACTTGCCCACTTTTCCGGAAACCGTGTTGAGTTTGACATACGGGTTCTTTGGAATTTCCGGCTTTTCCTTTCTGTTCCCGATTGCCTTCTTTTTGGTGGTACTATCCGTTCCTTTCTTCGAATCGGTCTTGGTGTCACCATCCTTCGGGCCATCCCCTTTTTTGGCAGTAGCTTCTGCTTTTTTGGTTTCTTGCTTTTTCGTTTCGTCCTGGAAAAAGACAAAATCAGAATGGTCATCCGCGGAAACCTGATCCCGGGGTACGAAGGTTCCCAATACGGTCAAAATCGTAAAGGCGGAAATACCTACCAAGCGAAGCCAGAAACGCATGGGAAGGACCCCAAGTGAAAATTGCGCAATGTATACATCATAAAATCAGGTCATTACTCCGACAACAGAGGCTACCTGAATATCCAAAGGGACCCAAGTTTTTTTAGCAATTAAGACTGGCAAGCCAGATTACCTCGGCAAGCGCTTCAACACAGCGATATGATAAAGCCCGGCCCCTCCCCGAAGGATTTCCGACCAATTCTCCGGGGGCACCAATTTCCCACCCCAGCTTTGGATCCTTCCACTAGCGTCAATGGCATACCCCATGGGACCTTTGGCGAACAATTCCACGCAAGGCAACGGCATGGGCGGAATTGTTTTCCCCTCCCCTCGAACAAACACCCTACCCGACGAGTCCAAAAAGGCGGAATGCTGATTCGCCGGAACAAGGTCGATAATCCCCTTCAAACTCCCCAAATCATCTAACTGATGCCAAGTGTTTTCCCCCCAGCCAACAACACTTCCATCCGAAAGCAACGCCATACTGAATCCCAATCCAGCCCCCAGACCCACCACATTTTTCAAATTTTGGGGAACATTCAATTCTCCAAGTCTATCTTCTCCCCAAGCAATCACTGTTCCATCCTGCTTCAACGCCAAAAGGTGGCTTCCACTTATCGCAAAATCAACAAATTCCCCCAAATCTCTCAGCATGGTT
Organism: Singulisphaera sp. GP187; assembly: GCA_945868575.1. Classification (GTDB taxonomy): domain Bacteria; phylum Planctomycetota; class Planctomycetia; order Gemmatales; family Gemmataceae; genus SYLG01. The sequence goes on from CAMBMH010000001.1 coordinate 75,305, forward strand.
AGATCTAAATCATTAATCCCCCCCCAACCAGTGATCAAGCCATCCCTGGAAAGCGTGAACGAACTATCCCATCCGCAAAAAACCTTGCACGCCGGTTTCAAATTGGAGGGTAATCGCAATTTGCCGTGGGAATTGTTTCCCCAGTTTCTTACCCGGCCCATTTCATCCAGGACAAGGGTATGGGTTGCCCCACAAGCAATATCCACAAAATACTTTTGATCAGGCTCCCCATCACCGCGGGACCATAATGAATCCTTGTAATATATCTGTAGTTCGCCGAGTTCTTGTGTCCATGAAATGGGTGGAGGAATCCGGGGTGAAATGGTCGCGGTGTTATTCCCGATTGTTGTGGTGCCATTCATGGCCCGGACCCGGATTGGGGCCAGGGGATTAATTGACAACTGGTAATTTCCAGGGCCAAATGCGGCTCGGGACAATCCCACAACGCCGTAGGATCCCCCCTGGCCTATTACCGCCAAGCCTCTGGTCGATATGGGGATACCGTTTTTCTTCAGGATGAGGTGTTCAACAGCAAACCCTTCCACCGCGTCTTCAAAAAACACAAAGATCCGACTTAAAGAGGTTACCGGTCCCCTGGCAAACGACTCCATTCGTGGCCTATTGTGAATTGGGAATTCCCCTACACCCAAATAGGATCCCTTTTCCAGGATTTCCCCCGCATTCTTCACTATTCCCAATGAGGCAGGGTTTTCACTCCCGGTTGTTGCAGCACCTGTGGCCAACCGTTTTTCCATGAACCAGTTATTCCACACAAGAAAAACCAATGGCAAAACCATGAGCCCGAAAGACATCATGGGCAAGGTGTAGAACTTCCATGAGCGGCCTAAGAACAACTTGGGCAAATTCATTGGAATTTCCCTGGTGATTCCTTTATCCACCAGGCTGTCTCCCCCGCCGGATTTTCTTAATTCCAAATGGACCTGTTCCGCATTGGGCCTAAGGCCTGGATCCTCTTGCAAACATTTTTTAATCAATCCAATGATTGAGTCAGCATGTACCCTGCCCTTGCCAACCTCGGGTCCTGGTTCTCCATCACCCCAAAGCATTTCACGAAGCACCAAACCCAGTGACCAGATATCCGTCGCAGCACCAACCCCCTGGCCCTTGATCTGTTCGGGCGCCGCATAAACCGTAGTCCCCCGGAATATTCCATGAGCCTGATCGGTCGGTCCCGTGGCAATTCCAAAATCTGCCAGGAAAGCCCTTCCCTCGGGGTTCAAAAGGATATTTGCTGGTTTGATATCCAGATGAAAAATTCCCAGGTTGTGGGCATGTTCCAGGGCCGAAGCCAGTTGGCACGCGATTTCCAACGCCATATCCCAATCCACTAATCCCACCCGAAGGATATCCGAAAGGTTTCCCCCCTCGATCCATTCCGAGATCATGAACCATTCACCCGAATCCCGGCCGACATCAAACACAGGAACAATGCCAGGATGATTTAATCTGGCGAGTTTTTTGGCTTCATTTAACAGGTCACCAAACTGGATTCCGGCCGTCCCTTTCGGAGCCAGCAACCTATGGGAGATTTTGATGGCCACCCATCTGTCCATGAGGCAGTCCATGGCTTTCCAAACCTCACCCTGGCCACCCATACCGCTTAATAATTCGAGACGATACCTCCCATCAACCAATAATTCCCCGGGAAAATGAAGGGGTGTCTCCCTTAGGGGGTCCAGGGATTTCCCGGAAACCGCCCCCATCCAGCCCACGCTATTCAAAAGGTCTATTTTATCTTTTAAAGGGCCCAAAAGATTTGGATGCTTTCTGCATATCTCTTCGGGAGTGACAGGCGTCCCTTTTTCGAAATTCTCCTCCCATTCGAGTAGATATTCCTGGAGAAGCTCGTGAGAAATCATGAATGAAAGCCCCAGTGGCCCCCCGGATCAGTTACCATCTTTTCACCTCAGGAATTCAGGACAAATCGATATCCCGAAGGGATTTTGCAAGGGACAACCTCGCGGCAAGCCATCTTCGCCTGATAGTCCTTGGAGGCACCTGAAGAGCAATTGAGATTTCATCAACAACCATACCCTGATAAAAGATCATGTCTGCAACTTGTCGTTGCTCACCGGGAAGTGTTTCCACCAGCTCGTGAAAGTGAATCCAATCTTCAAGGGACCCGGGTTCCCCTGCGGAACAGGGTTGCATTTCCGCAGGCTTGCCAAAATCCTTGTTTCTCTGGGATCCCGGGAAAAATTGCTGTCGGCAACCCGGCGAATCCGTTTGGTGGTTAGCCTCGAAGCTGTTGGGACGAGAAAACGCACGGGCCAAATCAATCAATTCCCGCCGCATTTGCAATGCAGCCAGACCAAAAAACTCAGGTAGAGTTTGGGGCTTTACCGATTTAAGAGCACCAAGGAGCCTTAGCATTCCATTTTGAAGGATATCGTCGGTGTCCCGCCAGCGGGCCACTTTTCGAAAACTCTTCAACATTCTGCGCGCCAGTATCCGAAGTCTGTTCCCACAATGAACCAGAAGCTCTGAAATCGCCTGATCATCCCCTGAGTGGTGCCTTTGAAGGCACAATTGTAACCTGTCTGCATTTGTAAGATTTGTGGACATGGTGGTCGAAATATCTTAAGTAGGTTTTGCAATTTTGTCGATTTTTAACATTGGATAGGTTAGCAACCTTTCCACATACCTTCAGGGGCCAGGAAAAATTCCGACCCAGGGATCGTTCCAAAGGCATTTGGCCGAAAACGAGATCCTCTTATTTCGGAAAAGTTTTACCGAACCGGTATGCGCGGGTCAAATTCGCCCAAATTGTTTCTCCAGGTCCTGCCGCGAAAGCAAAAGCGCGGTAGGACGGCCATGAGGACAATGATTGGGGTCGAGGGCAAGCTGCCTCTGCTCAAGCAGGGCCTCCATTTGAGGCGGGGTCAAACGCTCGTTTGCCCTGACAGCGCTGTGACAGGCCAAAAGCGCCATGAGGGCATGGAGCATCTCTTCCCTCGTTGGAAACAGGTCGTTTTGAAGAAGTTTCTCCGCCAAATTCCTGAATACCTTGCCAGGGGAACGGCCCGACAAAACCACTGGGAATCCGCCAATCGCAATGGCTCCTCCGCCATACGATTCAATCTCAAAGCCAAGCTTTTCCCAGGAGGTTTTTTGGTCAAGGATTGTCTGCGCCTGCCCCGTGGGAAAATCCACCACCTCCGGCAACAGAAGTCTTTGCATAGGCAAAGTACCCGACTCCAACTTCTTCTTGAGCTGATCGTAAAGAATCCTCTCATGAAGGGCATGCTGGTCGATGACCATCACCCCTTTGTCCGTCTCGACAATCAAATAGGAATCAAAAACCTGAACAAATCGCCCAGAGGCATCCTGATGCGAAAAAAGGTCCGCCGGCAAAGGAAGGCCAGGACTTGGGTGGCTTGTTGCGGGTTTAGTTTCCAACACCTGAGAATGTTTTTGCCCGGAGCCATGAACAATCGCCGCCGAAGAGCTGTTGGACCCAGTGCCTAAATCGACAACCTTTCCGCTTGGTCCAACCCATTCCCCCAGTGGGCCAACGGGTGCGTAAGCGTTGGCTGGCAAGGAAACAGGCGATTCGTTTTTTGGATAGGATTCGGTTCCCTGTTGCATTTGTGTTGGAGCAGGGAAATCCTTAGTGATCGCCGAGGCTTTTGCGCGATCCAGATCAATACTGGCATCAACCTTTTGAATAAGAGCGGAATGGGGTATGCGGGAGGTTGGTTCACTTTTGGAAGGCAACCATTGGTTTTCGAATGAAAAGTCCACAGGAGCAAACGCCGCCGCTCCCAACCCAAATGGGGTGGCGGGGGACATCATGGGGACACCAGGAACCGGGCTGTCCATGGTGAGAGTCGGGTGAATGTTCTCCCTGCGAAGCCTATCCCGAACTGCCTTGAAGACCAAGTGGTGGACCGCCTGGGAATCCCGAAAACGGACTTCTGCCTTGGCTGGGTGAACATTGACATCCACCTGGGCCGGGTCGATTTCCAGGGCGAGGATTCCGACCGGAAACCTTCCCACCATAATCAAACCCCGGTAAGCCTCCATAAGAGCGTGACTTAGACTTTTATCCCGAATACAGCGGCCATTGACAAGAAAGTGCTGAAACTTGGTTGTAGCCCGATCGATCCGATTGTTTCCAATAACGCCAAAAAGCCGCATTCCAGTCGATTTGGACTCAACCTCCAGAAGGTCGGAAGCCACCTCGACGCCCCAAAGGATTTCCGCACGTTCACGGAGGGTTGCACCCGCCGGGCACTCTAGGGTTACCTTCCCCTGATTTCGAACAACAAGGTGCGGAGCACGATTTCCCAAACGGCAAAGGGCAAGCATCAGCCTTTGCATTGTTTCCATAAGGTAGGTGGTTTCAGCCGATTGGGCTTTAAGGAATTTGCGCCTGGCGGGAGTGTTGTGAAAAAGATTCCTGACCTCGATGCGGGTGCCCTGCGGCCCGGTCCAGGGTGTAATTGGCCCGAGGATGCCGCCATCACAGGTCGCCTGAACCCCAAGATCACGCCCTTTGGCGCGGGATTGGAGGATGGTCCTTGAGACACTTGCGATGCTGGCGAGCGCCTCTCCCCGAAACCCAAGAGTGTCAATGCGCTCAAGGTCTTCGCTTTTTGAGAGTTTTGATGTAGCATGTGAAGTCAGGGCGAGCTCAATTTCCCCGGATTCAATCCCGTGACCATCATCCACGATCCGAAGGAGCTCAATACCACCCTGTTCGAAATCGACCTCGATGCGACCCGCGCCAGCATCCACCGAATTTTCGACCAATTCCCGAACGACGCTACCCGGACGCTCCACCACTTCGCCTGCTGCGATTTGGGCAATAGTCACCGGATCAAGGCGACAAATAGGCATTCGCACCCGATCCTCGGGCCGCTCGTTCCGGTTCAGTTCCTCACTCACTCGTCGCTTCCTTCATCCAGCATTGCCATCTTTTTCATCTTTCTTTGCAAGGTCGGCAGGGTTAATCCCAAAATTTCCGCCGCTTTGCCGAGATCCCCTCCGCCTAGGGCCATCGCGTCCTTGATTTTGTCCTGGAGTTTCCAATCCTGTATGACACGGTAAAGGGTCCGTTCCCCAATTCCAAGCAACTTGGCAGCTTCCTCGCGATTTCCTTGCATAAGGGTAAGCGCCTGTTCAATGTAATAGCGTTCCACCTCGCTTAAGGGTCGTCCAACCAGGCTATCAGGCCCCTGGTGGGTGGTTTGCGCGGAGGGAATCCGATTTAAGACTTCTCCCTCCTGAACATCATCGATTCCCAAAACTCCATCCATATCCAGGACGACCATGCTCTCGATGAAGTTACGGATTTCTCGCACATTTCCGGGCCAGTCATAAGTCGCCATGGCTCGGCGTACCGCCTCGGAAATCGAGGTTACATGTTTGCCATGAAGCTGATTGAATTCCTTCATGAAATGGTTGGCAAGTAATGGAATGTCCTCCCGCCTTTCACGAAGTGGAGGAATTCGAACCTTGAGTCGGTTGAGTCGAAAGTAAAGGTCCTGGCGAAATTTGCCATCTGCCACAGCCTGTTCCAGATCCCGGTGGGTCGCAGAAACTACCCGAACATTAACCTTGAGTGGATCATTGGAACCAATTCGTGTGATTTCGTTGTTTTCGAGAACCCGAAGCAATTTGGCCTGGAGGGGGAGAGGCATATCCCCGACCTCATCCAGAAAAAGGGTCCCGCCGTTGGCGTGCTCAAAGCGCCCTTTGCGCATTTTTTCCGCGCCTGTATAGGCTCCCGCCTCGTGACCGAAGAGTTCATCATCCAAAAGATTTTCATTCAGGGCGGTACAGTTCATTGCCACAAACGGTTTTCCCCGCCTGTTGCTGTTATTGTGAAGCGCCTTGGCCACCAACTCCTTGCCCGTGCCTGTTTCGCCCTGAACCAGGACTGTTGCATTGGTGGGCGCAATATGACGAAGCTTGGCAATAAGTTCATGCATTTTCGAACTGGAACCGACCACGCCTTCAAAGCCAAATTTTTCATCAATCTGGCGCAAAAGGTCCCGGTTAACTTGGGCCAACCTTATCTTTTCCCCGGAGCGTTCCAGAACAGACCGGAGTTCCCCCATATCCAGCGGTTTTGTCAAATAGTGAGCCGCACCCTGCTTGATGGCATCGACCGCTGTTCGCACATCGGCATGGCCTGTGATAACTACAACTTCCGCATCAGGGTTATGGGTTTTTGCGGACTTCAGGACCGCCAATCCATCGGTATCCCCGAGCCTTAAATCGGTAACAATGATGTCAAACGGTTCGCCTTCCAGCTTTTTGAAAGCGGCACTTCCACTGTTTACCCGCTCGGTTTCATACCCCACCCGAGCCAGACTTTCTGCCACCACCTCGGCATGGGCCTTGTCATCATCCACCACGAGAACACGGATGCCTTCGCCAACCCTGGTTTTTGATTTTTCCGTTGCAATTGCCATGGTGTGCCTTCTCCTTGGAGACATTTTAAGGATCCCACCTTTTGTTGCCCGGGGAATCGGAACAAGTGGGCTAACCCAAGGCCCGGCCCTTAGGAGGGCAAGGAAAACAACAATCGGGAGATTTGGGCAAAAAGGGTCCCAATGGAGGCGAGGACAAAAGTTTCCCAAATTACCAAACCCATAAAACCCTAAAGGTCCATTCGTCCCTTTCCCGATATAGGAGGAATGTGAATCCTTTTCCGGATATATGGGGAATTCAGGTGATCCTTCAGGGAATAAGTACGGGGCAACTTTTGGAGCGAATCCGGGATCTCCGTACCCAGGTGACCGGATTTACCCAGCGCATTGTCCCGGCTTCACCCCCCGAAATCCCCCATTCAAAGTGGCCGATTTCCGAACACTGGGTCCCGGATTTCAAAATCCCCAACAAAATCCAAAAGCCTTGGATTTCAGGTGCAAAGGTTTCAGCTTTGCCACCACCTGAACCACCCGAATTTCTCATTGCAGCGAACAAATCCCAGTCCGAGGGAAAACCCTCTGCCTGGGCCAAATCCCGCCTCGTGGAGAGCGGTCTTTCCCTGACAGGGGAATTGAAAAACTGGCAGGTCCGGGCGGAATCGGGAAGCGGCGATATTGCGACAATTCTCGATCCGGAAGAATTTCGGGCGGTGGTCCAGATCGCGGATGCAGCCCTCCGATTAATTCCTTCCTTTCCCAACGAACCTGAACAGTTGGAACCCCTTGCTCTGGCTCTTGAAACCATCCTTCAGCCCTTGAGACTAAAAATTGCCTCATGGCACCATGTGGCCAAAGAATTTGCCGATTTGGGCCAATTGGTCCAGAATGCAAAATTCACAACGGATTCTGGGCAAAAGTCGGCATTGGCGGCAACGCTTGTAAGGTTTAGTCAAAAAACCGGCCGTTTGGGACTTTGGTTGCTGCCTTGGGATAGATTGGAGCCATGTGAGAGGATGACCCTGGCGGAAGCCTGGCTTGCATCGACAGCTGCCTTTAGGGGTGGAGTCTGGGAAATGCACGAGGCTGCTTTTGCGGCCCTTCAGGGAAAATCCCCGCCCATCCCTCCCCGTTGGGGATCGTGGTTGGCAGATTTGGAGACCAGAAAAAAGCCAACCGGGCCATGGGGTTTTTGTCAAACGATGGAAAATGGGACAGGCGAATCCCATCCCATGGCTGGGGAATGGATCCCGGTGGAACACCCCGGCTTGGGTATTTTGTTATTGATGGATAACGCGGATAAAGGACATAACTGCCGGGCTTTATCCCTGGGCTCCACCTATTGCACGGACAAATCTGGAACAGCAATTGTCGTTACACCCCAGGATATGTCGCACATACAGGATCTGCCTCCTGACAAGCTACGCACCCTGCTTGCCAGGATGTTACTCGGCGGACAAAGGTCATGAGCCAGGGTTACCACGCCCAACCACCGGTAAATACTCTTCGTCGATCCGCATGGGCTGATTTTCTCATCGTGGGTGGACTACTCATCCTCTACGAATCACTTCGCCTGCATTTTCTTAAAACCGCAGGAATCCGCGCATCCGGAGAACTGGACAGCCGTTTGAGAGTCATGGGTGAGAACCTGATCCCGGGCGGGGAATGGTTCACAACCGGACTCATCCTTGCCGCATTGGTCTTGCCCATGTTGCGGGAATCCCAACCATCCTTTATTTATTCGCTCCAGGAAATCCCGAGGATTCTGCTTGAGGGTTTTGGGATTGCCTTGGTTATTTGGGTTGGCGCCAGGCTTTGGAGCCGAATGGTTCCCGAGCTTGTTGCCTTCACCCAGGAACACATGGCCAAGGGGGTTTCACTTTTGGGAGCCGCCATTTATGAGGAGGGTGTTTTTCGAATTCTGCTTTTGGCAATCATTTATGGTTTTCTTGTTCGATTTGGTACAGGATTTTTAGTGTCTGGTATTTGCGCAATTATCCTGAGTGCGCTTCTCTTTTCCATGGCGCACCACAATGGACCACCACAAACACCAGCCGATAGACAGGTTTTCCTATTCCGTGCGGCCTCGGGTGTTGTATTGGGAATCTCATTTTTACTGCGCGGCGGGGGAACCTCGGTCTCAGCGCACGCGCTTTATAACGCTCTGGCGGATTTGAGCGCGCCAGGCCGCTGATTTAGCGTTGTTCCTTGGATTTTCGCGTGGGATCATTTAAACGAAAAAAAGGACTTTTGGACAAAGCCTTACAACACTAAACCTCAGGTTGGCAGTTCCGGTTTTTACCATAATAAAACGCAAAATAGATCACAATTCCCATTGCGGTAAACAAAAGCCCGATCACAGCCTCACTCGGTTGATTCCTCAGCATGTTGCAAAAGAGAAATATAGGCAATACAAGATAGACAATAGGAACTAGGGGAACCATAGGACACCGGTAACCATCCCAAAAGTCCCCTGCTGCTCTAAGCCTCAGGACAGAAACAACGCCCATTGTTTCAAAGAGTATCGAACCGAACATCGCAAAGTTAGTCAGCCAATCGAAAACATCTGCGGACGCGCTCATGGAAAACTCCCATTTTCCCCAAAGGGAGATTTTTCCAAGGGTGGTCAGCCAATATCCAATCCAAATCAGTGCAACGGACCAGGCAACAAGCACCACGGTCGACCAAACAGGAGTGCGATAAACCGGGTGAATCATGGCAAGAAAATGAGGCGCCTGTCCGGAACGGGCCATGGCAAAAGGAAGTCGCGGACCAGCGAGCAGATTTCCCGAAAGTGATCCCAAAACGGAACAGATTATCGCCAAACTGGCCAGAGTTACACCCGAAGGTCCCAGAAGTTTCCGGAAAACCTCAGTGGCAACGGCCTGGTTGGAGTCCAGTCCGGAAATCTCACCCATGGACATCACCAAATGGTATCCGATGTTGACCAAAAGGTAAAGAATTGTCACCGTTGCGATTCCGAGGAAAAGAGCAAACGGAATATTTCGCTTGGGGTTTCGCACCTCTTCGGAAATCGGAGCGATATTTCCCCAGCCGTGGTAGGCCCACAGCACCGCCAACATGGCTGTTCCCATGCCTCCTATATGGCCAAAAAAACCATCGTCCAAACGCGGCGATTGTGATGACAGATTCGAAAACCGGGATGCCCCTTCGGGGAACCAAAGCCCAAGCCAAGGTAAAAGCGCAAGTAATAGCAGGAAAGCGACTTTTATCCCGGTTATCCCCACCATCAATCTTGCACCTAATGCGACCCCAAAAACCTGAATTCCACCAAGTCCCAAAAGGGTCATGCTTCCAATCCAGACACGACCAAAAGGGCCCGGGACAACGCCGAGGGGGAAAAATGTCGGGGGAAGAAGGTCTATCAAGGCGTCGACAAGAATGGAAACAAGAGCGGCAATTGAAGCAGACCGGATGATCCAAAATTCGGTCCAACCCCAAAGGAATCCCCACATTGGACCATACGCCGAAGTCAAAATCCCATGATTCCCGCCAGCCTGGGGCACCCGGGAAACCGATTCGGCAAAACAGAGCCCACCCATAAATGCAAAGAATCCACCCAAAATCCAGGCGGTCATAACCCAATAGAGATCTGGAAGGTTTTGCGCAAGCACAGGCGCTTTGCGGAATACTCCAGAACCGATTACACATCCCGCCACCATGCTGGCGGCGGCGATCAGTCCCAAAACCCGGGGAAGCCGTTCAACGCGCATGAAACGCAAATCCCAAGGGTATTCGAGCAACAAACATAATAGATCAGTGAAATTTCATCCACCAAGAAGATTTAAGACAAGGAGATTTCAGGAGGCTGGCAGAAGCTTGTCCAGCGCCTTGCGGATTGGATCCAGAACCGCGGTCTTTTCGTAGTTGAATCCGATGGCTTCCGCTTCAGCCCGAGCCTGGGTCTGGGAGGCCTTCTCGTCCAAAACCCGGTGCGCCATCCAGAGGGCCCCCAAACGGGATCCATCGCGGTCATAGACAAACACAGGAGTGCTTTCATTGCCGGCAATCGCGCTAGAAAACTGGTTGACCAGCGGAGCATCAAGCCTTTCGGGATTCATTTCAATTCGGACATATTGAATCCCTTCTTGCTCAAAAAGTTTTTGGGCGGCATCATCCACTTCGGCTGTTCCAGCGACATGGACCACTTTTTTGAATCCTGCCTGCTTTAGCCAAACAATTCCGTCAGGAAATGGTTGCCTACCAAAGGCCAAACCGGCTTTTACCTTCACAAAACGCGGAATATCCAGCGGAGAAGGTGTCTTTATCGCGGAAGGGTTCACCGTAGATGGGGAAGCGGCAGGCGACTCTGCCTTGGAAATCGGGGGCTCACCAGTTGTCTTCGGGTTGGTTTCGTTGGGCAAGGCACCCGGCACACCCAATCGGACCGGGTTTTGCAACTCTTCATTCGAAAAGCGCTTGGATTGGGATTGGATTGGACCCGTGGGAGAGGGTGATGGACTGGTGGCCACGGAAGGGGGCAAAGGCGGCAGATTGCCTCCAGAAATCGGCGGTGCCGATGGTGCGGCGAGCGCGGAGGATCCCCCTGGGGTTACGCCAATTGAAGCGCCATATGGCGTGCCGCTAGGTGGGTAACCAAGGGGTGGAATGGACGATGAGGCAGAGGGCGCAGTTCCAAAGGTCCCGGGTGGAACCACGGTTCCTGCTGGGGGCGCTCCTCCAGGAGGTAACGGTAGGCCGTTAGCATCAAGGATGACAGCCCCCGGGGGAGGTTGCATCACCGAACCGGGGGGAACCCCGCCTGGCAAGGTCCCTGCGGGAACATAAGGAGGCTTGGGCGTTGGATCACCCAAAGTTCCAAACAGGCGTTGTCCGAATGGCTTACGAGCCGTTCGATTGGTGGATGTACCGGT
>CAMBMH010000002.1 GCA_945868575.1 Singulisphaera sp. GP187
TCGTTCGTGTGGGGCCGGAAAGGTCCCAAAGGAATACGGTTCCATCATCATGCCCGGTTAAAACCACTCCGGGACGACCCGGGCTGGAATTGGGTCCAAAACCGGGGCCTGTCGCAATTGCGGTTATCCAACTGTTGCATTCCCGGGTCCAAAGTTGTTTGCCCGTGGGCAATTCGTAAGCCGTTAGGTCGCCGCTTGCGGAAAATCCCATGTTCCAATCGGGCTCGAGAGACCAAAGCATACCCGGATCATCAAGATCAATGGTCCTCTCATCCCTTAAGGTGGAGCGCGAAATCGGAACCTTTTCCAGTGGAGAACCGAAATACGCAGGGGAGCTTGCGGAAACTCCCCAATTCGAGGCGTGCCATGTACAAAAACGGCCACCTTCCTCGACGGTCCAAAGAACCTCGGGAGAAGCAAACGCCAGAGCCAAAATATCCGAGCGCCCGCGTGGAAGTCCGGGATCGCAGAGTCGTTTTTGGATTGGGCTGGGATCGTTGGCCCAAGGTTCCTGAGTCAGTTCACTTGACATTTTTTAACCCAAAGCGGCCTGCCCATTGGGGTTTGGCCCCTTTTCCAATGGTAACGATCATGATACAGTAGTGGTTAGCAAGTCACAGGACGCATTAGCCCGGATCTTTGGAGAGGTCGCTATGACCCTTGCGTCTTTCAAAGCCTCTCCCACGGGAGGAGGCGAACACGCCTTCATTGAATGGGTAAAATCAAGAATTGCGCCTTCGAGGCGGATGGTTCTTGGTCCTGGTGACGATGCCGCAATTATCGAATGGGGCGTTCACCAAGGGGACTGTGTCGTAACCACCGACATGCTGCTGGATGGAAGTTGTTTTCGGCTCGAAGAAACAAACCCTGTGCGCATTGGCCGCAAGTCGATGGCGGTAAATCTAAGCGATATCGCCGCAATGGCAGCCAAACCCGTCGCCGCAGTGATTAGTGTTGGGCTTCCCCGAGGTGGGGGAAGGCAACTTGCCGAGCGATTATTCAAGGGTATGGAAGAAATCGCCTCCCTTTTCAGTGTGCCTATTGTGGGTGGCGACACGAATTCGTGGAAGGGGCCATTGGTAATAAGCATAACCATACTGGGCGAAGTCACGGAACGCGGTCCCGCAAGGCGTGATGGGGCCCGCCCGGGAGATTGGCTCCTTACCACCGGGCCATTGGGAGGAAGCATACTAGGCAAACACCTCGATTTCATGCCGCGGGTCCCCGAAGCTCTCGAAATTCACAAGTTAGCCCCCATCCATGCGATGATGGATATTAGTGACGGTTTGGCCCGGGACCTTCACCAGATTTGCAAAGCGAGCAAATGCGGCGCGGTCGTTCATGGTCCTTCGGTACCCATTAGCCATGCGGCCCACAATTTGTCGGGAGAATCCGGAAAAACACCGCTGGAGCACGCGCTTGGTGATGGAGAAGATTTTGAACTCCTAATCGCCATGCCAGAGTATCGGGCACAAGCCCTTTTGGAAGTTCAACCCATCGAAGGTATCCAACTCCACAAGATCGGGCAGTTCGTTCCAGAGGGGGTCTGGATCGATCAAGGTGATGGCAAGGGACCACAGCCCCTTGGGCCGCTAGGCTACGACCACACCCTCGAATAGGATGCCATTTCCCGCAAGTATTTGCACCCATTTTCTACCTTGGGAACAACCCACCAATGTTCAACAAGCGCTATTGGATCGTTGGGAGGTTTGTCACCTGGTTGGTAATTTCGTCGTGGTGCGCAAATCTCCGATCAGAGGATTGGCTCCGATCGCAGGATTGGCCCCAGTGGCGCGGCCCAAAGCTTGATGGTACCTCAAGCGAAATCGATCTTCCACTCAGCTGGTCCGAGAGCAAAGGTGTTGCCTGGAAAACAGAAATTCCAGGAAAAGGACATTCCTCACCCATCGTCTTGAATAACCGTATTTTTCTTACCTCATGTATCGAGGAAACAGGCGAGCGACTCGTCCTTTGCCTCCACAAGGAAACCGGAAAAATCCTTTGGACACAATCTCCCCTGAAGGCCAAGCTCGAACCCATTCATCGACTCAACAGCTACGCATCCGCGACGCCAGCCTCGGATGGAAAACTTGTTTTTACGACTTTCCTTGATCATCCCCATATGCGGGTCTTTTGCCACGATCTGGAGGGGAAACTTGTTTGGGAAGCCAAACCCGGAACCCTACTTTCAAAACATGGTTTTTGCAGCTCCCCCATCCTCTTCCGGGACACAATCATCCTCAATGGCGACCAGGATGGGGAAGGCTACCTGATTGCCTATGAGAAGGAGAGCGGAAAGGTCCGCTGGCGGATCGAGCGCCCCAACAAAACTCGCAGCTACTGCACGCCGTTTTTGGTGACGGATCCCAGGGATTCGTCCATCACCCAATTGGTCCTTTCGGGAAGCAAATGCGTCGCGGGATATGACGCCGCCACGGGCAAACAGCTATGGATCCACCAGGGGCCAACCGAACAATATGTCGCAAGCCTTGTCCATTCCAATGGCATACTGTTTCTAAGCACGGGATTTCCCGAATATCATCTGATGGGATTGAGAACGGACAGCCGGGGGGACATAACGGGGACAGACCGGGTGGCCTGGCACATTCCCCACTCGGAAAATGGCCCCAAGGGGGCAAGCTATGTCCCTTCACCCATAGCGACAAAAGATCTGTTTTTTGTGGTATCCGATCCCGGTTGGCTTGGCTGTATTGAAGCCGGCACGGGAAAACGCCTTTGGATGAACCGGTTGGGAAAACACCACAGTGCCTCCCCGATACTTGCCGAAAAAAGGATCTATTTTCCCGACGATGAGGGAACCACCTGGGTTGTGGAGGCGGGTAGGGAATTCAAGGTTCTGGCCCGGAACAAACTCCCCGATGAAATCTATGCCTCACCCGCGGCGTCAAACAAACAGCTTTACATTCGCGGCCGGAAATATCTTTGGTCGGTGGGGCCCTGATCACCTCCCGTTAAATCCTTTTTGCAAACGGAGTTTCATTTCCATGTTTTTTTCAACCTGTTTATTTGCCCTTCTTTTTGCCCCATGCCAGGGAACCAATTCCCTGACCACAAAAAAGGAGTTCCTTTACGAAACCGCGCCTTTCCCCGAGTGTCACGCTTCCACGCTGCTTGAGGTTCAGGGAGGCCTGATCGCCTGCTGGTTTGGCGGCACCAAGGAAAAAGATCCCGATGTGGGTATCTGGATAGCCCGAAAAAGTGAAAAGGGGTGGTCAACACCCGTCGAAATCGCCGATGGAGTCCAATCCAACGGCAAAAGACACCCCTGCTGGAACCCCGTCCTCTGCAGGGTGCCCGGGAAAATTGTGCTCTTTTACAAAGTAGGCCCCAATCCGGACATGTGGTGGGGGGTGCGTAAAGAATCAACCGATGAGGGAAAATCCTGGTCCAAGGCAATTCTCCTGCCCGAGGGATTCCTTGGCCCCGTAAAGAACAAGCCGATCTCACTTGCATCGGGCGAATTGCTTTGTCCTTCGAGCACGGAAACCCCCGAAGATCCCGGACAATGGCGGGTCCATTTTGAAAAAGTCGACTCCAAACTTTCTACCTGGGTTCGGATTGTTCCAGCGGCGGGAAATCCTCCCATTGAAGCCATTCAACCAAGCATCCTGTTCCTGGGTGGATCCAAACTTCTCGCATTGGGTCGTTCCAAACAGGGCAAGTTGTTTGTTACCCAATCCCCTGATTCGGGTGATACTTGGTCGGAACTTGCGCTTTTGGATGTTCCCAATCCAAACTCGGGAACCGATGCCCTAACCCTCAAGGATGGTCGTCACATCCTGGTTTACAATCCGGTCAGCAAGGGGAGAACGCCCCTTGCCGTCGCGGTTTCCAGGGACGGAACAACATGGAAAAAATTCCATGATTTGGAAACCGAACCGGGCGAATACAGTTACCCAGCCATAATCCAGACATCGGATCAAAAGGTACACATTCTCTACACATGGAAGCGCAAAAAAATCGCTCATCTTGAGCTTGACCCCACAAAAATTCCATGATTTTTCCCCGATTCTTTAATGTTTTTTCACAAAAAACACACACAAGTGGTAGATGATGGGAACATGGATTCCTGACGCAACGGCGACAGGAAATCCCCATGGGGGACCCGTATATGGAAATACTGATTGCCACGGATGCTTGGCACCCCCAGGTCAATGGCGTAGTCAGAACTCTATCCACGACCCTTGACCAACTTGGCGCGATGGGTTGGAAAGCCAGGGTGATTCACCCCGGAATGTTCTCGCATTTTACCTATCCCTTTTATGCTGACATAAAATTGGCTTTTGCCACCCGAAAGCGGATGGATGCCATTGTTGGAAGACAGCCACCGGGTTTTGTGCACATCGCAACGGAAGGCCCCGTAGGCTGGGCCATGCGCTCACTTTGCATTCAAAAAGGCTGGGCGTTTTCCACTGCATTTCATACCAATTTTCCCGAATACCTTGCAAAATTCCCGGGAGTACCCCGCTCCTGGACTTGGAATATCCTGCGCCGATTTCACAGCGCCTCCTCCAGAACAATGGTTGCAACCCACTCCATCCGCCAGCAATTGATCGCCGAGGGGTTCGATCCCAATCGGTTGGTATTTTGGGGCCGTGGAGTGGACACCCAACTTTTCCAGCCAAAACCCAAATCCTCGCGTACCAAACCAATCGCAATTTATGTTGGCAGGGTTTCCGCTGAAAAAAGTATTGAAGATTTCCTCGGCGTGGATCGCCCTGTCCAAAAATGGGTGGTTGGTGATGGCCCTGACCGAATCAGGCTCCAACGAAAATATCCCGGCGCCAGATGGTTCGGTTGGCAAAAAGGGGAAAACCTGGCAAAACTTTACGCGGACGCGGATGTTTTCGTTTTCCCCTCAAGAACAGACACTTTCGGTTTGGTGATGATCGAGGCTATGGCGTGTGGACTGCCTGTTGCCGCATACCCCGTGCCCGGTCCGGTGGATATTGTGATTCCGGGAACCGGAGCCCTTGGCCACGATTTGGGAAGCGCCATGGATGAGGCTTTGACATGTGAACCTGGTTATTGCCGGGAATATGCCGAAACCCATTCGTGGGAGAAATGTACTCGCCAATTTCTTCGCAATCTTGTGGTCGCAACCGAACAAGTAAAAACCGAAACCCTTGTTGCATAATCCTTTCGTGCCACCTGCACGATTTTCCCGACCAATTCCTTTGCCCGGGCCCCACCGGGCATCTATCAAAACCCCTGCTTTCGCGTTTAATGTAACCACGATTTTTCAAAAGGCACTCCCATGAGCGACACCAAACAAGAAAAAACGGAATCCTCCCTGGAAACCTGGGTGGGTCTGATGGTTGTGATCACTGCGACATTTCTTGGAATTTCCAATGTCAAGGATAATAACATCGTTCAAAAAATGCAGCAAAAGCAAGTAGATCAAAACAACAATTGGGCATGGTTCCAGGCCAGAAACATTCGTATAGGGGTTTATGAAGCCGCATCCGAGGAAATGAGCCTTCCCAATCCAGGGGAAACTCCCGAACTAAAGACCAAACGAGAAGCCATGTCAGCCAAATACGCAAGCATGGCAAAATCGCAAGAAAAAAAAATGGAGGCACAAAAAGAAGCCGCCGAGAAAGCCTCCAAGGATTATGACAACCTCAACAAAATTGATGACAAGTTCGACCTGTGCGATGCGCTGCTCGCTTTGAGCATGGCACTCATGGGCGTCACCGCGCTGATTAAAAGATGGTGGTTATTTTTCCTTGCGCTTTTCCCATTTGCTCTAGGCCTTTACATCGGCATCGCCGGTTTTGCCGACTTGGATGTCCAGCTCCCCTTCCTTGAGTCCATCATGAATATCCTCTCCTGATTGGGCATCCGCTTCCGGGACCGAGGTAGAAGCCCATGTGGCCGGTTCATCATCCGAGGGGTTATGCACAATCCCCAAGGTAAAAGATTTCAAACGGTTTTCAAACAGGCCCCGGATTCCCTCCGGGGCCGTTTTCGTGGCCTCGGTTGCAATGCGGATGGCTTCGGAAAAATCTCCAGTGCTCGCAACCGCCACAGCAAGCGTATCCAAAATACCGAAATCCTTACCACCTGTTACCTCGACAGCCTTTTGAGCCAACTCCCTGGCCAATGGAGGATTTCTAAGTTCCTTGTTGGGGCATATTGCCAATGTCCAGGCATGGTTATTGAGAATTCTTGGTGACTCGGGATCAATCTCCAAAGCGCGGACACCATCTTCGATCGCGTCCAAATAAAGCGACAGCCTGTTGAGGACTTGGGCCCTTTTCAAAAGCCCCTGCAAATTCTCAGGATTTTTGAAAAGGACCTGATCCAGGTCCATGAGCGCCAAAGCATATTGTCCCCTTGAAACATCCAGGTCCACCCTGGCAAGCAGAGCCTCGGCACTTTCCGGATGATGTGTTACCGCAAGGGACGCATCTTCACGGGCTTCGTCCAGGCGACCAAGGATGGTCAGGTTGGCAATCCTGGAAAGGCGCGCGTTAAGATTTTCGGGAAACCTTTCGACATATAGGCCCCAAAGTTCCGCCGCCAAATCGTACTGGCCGGAAGATTGCCTTGCCATTGCCAGATTGTGATGGAATTCTGCCCGGTCGGGAGCGATCTGATGGGCTTGTTCAAAGTCCAAAAGTGCCCCGGGCATGTCCCCGGTGGCAGCCCGAATGGATCCCCTCACCGACAAAAATCCCGGATTTTCCGGCTCAACATTCAGTGCCTGCTCAATATCGCTCAAGGCTCCAACTTTGTCCCCATTTTCGAATCGGGATTGTCCTCTTGCCACACGGGCGGAAGCAAATTCAGGATGTTCTACCAAAATGGTTTCATGGATGGCCAGCGCCCCGGCGCGGTCTCCCTGGACACTTTTCAGGCGCGCAAGGCCCATCAACAAGTGGGGATCCCCACGGTTTGCTTCCAAGCCCGCTTCAAAGTGGACACATGCCTCATCCAGAAGTCCCATGTCGGCCAACGCGTTTCCGAGGTTACATCGACAAGCGGCATCCGTCGGATCGGATTCCACCAGAAAATTAAAATCCTCAGCTCCGCCCTTCGAATCGCCCAATTGAACCCTGGCCAGTCCCCTTTGAAATCGGGTTTTGGCCAATGTTGGCTCAAGCTCTAGGGCCCTGTCAAAGTGAGCAATGGATGCCTGGATATCACCCTGATTGGAAAGCGCTGTTCCCAAAATATGCAACGCAAGGGGTGAGTCGGGAGCGGAATCAATGATGGGGCGAACGGCCTCAATTGCCTCGGCAAACCGATCCTGCCGCAGCAATACTTCTCCAAGAAGTGTCCGCAAAGGCTTCGAATCGGTGAATTCACCAACCGCCTCGACCAAGCGGTCCACCGCTTCCTCATCCCGGCCCATTTTATGCAGGGCATAGGCCTCATTTAGTTTCAGATCGGCGCGGTGACTGATGGCATGGGTCAATGCCTGTCTGATATCGGCCAGGGCTTCTTCGTTTTTTCCCTGATGAAGCAATTCTTGGGAGCGCTCCCCAAGCACCAAGACAGAGTTTGGTTCGATTTTCAGCGCGGCATCCCAACTTGCCCGGGCACGGGCATGATCCCCCAGGGCGATAAAGGCTTTCGCCTTTCCGCAAAAAGCCCTGATATTGGAGGGGTCGGAAGCCAATGCCAATGAATAATGGGTTACAGCATCCGCCGCCTGACCCAATCCAAGGTGGGCGTCACCAATCTCACATTCGATTCCGGGGTGCCCGGGTACAAGGATAAGGGCTTTGCGAAAAGCCTCAATCGATTCCGAAGTTCGGCCTAATTTTCCAAGGCATGTGCCCAGGTTTGCAAAAATTTCGTGCCGATCGGGTTCCAGTCTGGCTGCTTCAGTCAAATCGACAACCGCTTCCGCGGGGTCCATCCGCACCATGTGCGTAAGCCCCCGTCCCAAACGCGCTGAAGACAATTCGGGATTTATTGTGATCGCTTTTCCAAAGGCTTCCAAAGCTCCACTGGTATCCTCGAGGCGAACCAGGGTTCTCCCCATGCGAACCAGGGCATCCGCGCTATCGGGTTGGGACTTTATGAGATCTTCCATGCGTTTTCGCATGGAACGCTTTATCCCCTCATCCACCCG
Source organism: Singulisphaera sp. GP187 (assembly GCA_945868575.1). Classification (GTDB taxonomy): domain Bacteria; phylum Planctomycetota; class Planctomycetia; order Gemmatales; family Gemmataceae; genus SYLG01. The sequence goes on from CAMBMH010000002.1 coordinate 8,108, forward strand.
TGTAGTTTCACCTTCGGGACCGATATTCCGGACCAATTCCATCACGGACTCAATCATCATGGGCCTTCGGCCCTGAATCCATTGGGTGCATTTGTCCAGGATTTGCCTCCATGCGGGATCAACTTCTTCTTTTCTTGCGCTTGATGGTGTGGTTGTTCCGGTGAGGGCATACCAACCAATCAGCCCAAAGGCGTAGATGTCCATGGGAGGCCCAAACCAGGAGATACCTTTTGGTTTCCCCGAAGCCTCGGGAGCCATGAATGGTACACGCCTCGCCGCGGAGCGTCCCAGCCGGGTGGACACCTGGGATTCGGGATTAGCCATCAGCGGATGGATAAGGGATCGCTTCGGCGCCTCGCCAGAATCGATCAGCAAGGCGGGAAGATCGGAATCATCGGTGGGGATTATGATGTGATTGGGGCAAAGCGCCCGATGCAACATTCCTCGACCATGAAGATCTCTTAATGAAGACATAATGGCCCAGGCGATGGGAAACCACTCCTCCGAGGAAAGTGGGCCATCCCGCCTGATTTTTTGTAAAAGACTTTCGCCACTGAAAAAAGGCCTGAGCCAAAAACGGCCCGCCCCATTCGGAGCTCCCGGCAAGCCCTCGGGGAATCCTTCAGGTTCCTGCTCGGGCAGTTCCAGACAAGGGTGCTCCGATTCCCGAAGGAGCATCCGCTCACGCACCCTTTGCGTTTCCAGCGAGTCCAGTGTGGCGTCAAAAGAGGCTTTTAAAACCAGTGCCTTGCCCGACAACTTGTCCCGACAAAGCCAGGATGATCCGGAAAACCCCGTTCCCAAGAGGGAAATAAATTCAAAATTCGAAAACGCATCTCCGCCCAGCTCCCTCAAGGCCTCAAGGGCAACATCTTCTTTCCCCTGATCCAGTGCCACCCCCAACATTTCAAGCCGGATTTGTGCAGTGATTTCGCCAATGCCGGAAGGGGCTACAACAACAATCTGCTTGGCCAATTCCTGCGGGATCAAGCTTTCCTTTTGGGCACCATTAGAAGACTCATCAGATATCTCTTTAAGCAGATCACCTGAGTCTTTCTGGTTGGGCATTTCCGGATTTACTGAAGTCGTTTCAGTGACGCCCTCCGGAACCGTGGACAAATTCTTTACAGGGGGAGGGGTTAATTGGGGAACAATTGCAAGAGTTGCCTTTTCTCGGGGTTCACCCGCTTCAACTTCCCTTGATAGTCCACTCCAAAGCTCACGAAGGTCTTCCAGAGCGCCTTCCAGGTCACCACAAACTGCCCGCATCCGTGCCATGGAATGGCAAAGCGCAGGGAGTCTTCTGCGTTGATCCGCGGAAAGCTCCTCGAACTGCTTCAGGATTTCACGGGCGGGTTCGCGATCCGCCTCGCGGCGAAGGGTGCACGGGTCCTGGGGCCTAAGCCGCCGGGCCTCCAAACCGTGCCTTCGATCAAAACGGTCCAACGCCTCGTATAATTCGGCATGGCCGTGACCGGGACCGTTTCTTTCGCGAATCCTGTCCAGGATCAAGGGCTTCGTCTCCAAAAACGATTGGGGCCAGGAAAAATCGGGCATCCAATGCTGGAAAAATGGGGCATCACAAAGAGGTGAGCACCTCATAGATTTTAGGGGAACAAACCCTTTTGGTGCCCTTTTTTGCGGAGTTTCCCATGCGCCAAGCCCTGGTTCGGTCCCGAGCCCCTTTGCTTGGACTGATTTTGGCAATTTTTGGCATCTCGCCTTTTGTTGCCCAACCAGTCGTTGCCCAACCAGTCGTTGCCCAACAGGACGCCGCAAAAACCCCACTTGCTCAAGGCGAGGATGCGCCTTTTGCCCTCAAATGGCACGGCCAGTCATTTTTTGAACTGACAACGCCCAAGGGAACCCGGGTGGTTATTGATCCGCACGCCATCGAAGCTTACGGTCGAAAAACTATAGAAGCAGACCTGGTTTTGCTGAGTCACCTCCACACCGACCACACCCGACTGGAACCGATTACCAACAAGGACAAAGCCAAAGTACTCCAGGGCTTAAAACCATCGGCACAACCCGGTCGCGGGGCGGATTTCAATCCCATCGAAGAGTCATTCAAAGACATCAATCTCAAAACCGTTCTGTTATACCACGACGCCATGGAAGGAATGCAACGAGGGAAAAATACGGCCTGGGTTCTTGAAACCGGCGGATTGCGAATCGTTCATCTGGGCGACCTTGGACACAAGCTAACCAGGGAACAAATCCGTCAAATCGGTCAGGTTGATGTATTAATGGTACCTGTTGGAGGGATCTATACGATCAACGGATCCGAGGCCCGTGAAGTGGTCGACCAACTCAAACCCAGAAGAATCATTATTCCCATGCACCACTCCACACGTGTCTACGAAGACCTTTTGTCCCCGGACGAATTTCTTGAGGATCTGCCCAAGGATCGAATCAAAAAACTCGCAATCAATAAAATCGAATTTCGCGCTTCCGACCCTGTTCCCCAAGCCCCAATGATAATCATGCCCAACTTTGAATAGCCTGAATGGGAAATCACCCACCAATCGTGCGCAAAAAGTAAGGAAGCAGGGTAAAATTGGCCAATACTGCGCCGACAAAGGCCATTAATACCGTGTGCCCGCTATTAAACCCAAGAATAGGACCAAATGCGACAACCCATGCGGCAAGGTGGACCAGGTTAAGTAACAAAATCAGCAGGAAACGCCCTTTTGGTTTTTCCTTGATTGTCCCCATGTATTCAGGATCCATTTGTCGTCCCTGATCGTCCTGATAAAGCACTTCCCCGCTTGCACCTTTGTTTCTTTTGAAAGCGACCGTGAAATCCTTTGCATCATCCGAGGCTTTCACCCGGACTTCGGCGTAGGTCCCGGGCAACGGCCGATTGGATTCATTTCCCCGGTAACCCGTCCGTTCATTGGCGGTGCGCCTGAATATTTCCTCGTTCCCTTCGGCATCAACAACAAGAATTTCCTTGAAGTAGATCGACTCTTTTGCTTTTGGTGCTTCCTGAAGGGGCTTGATTTCTCCCGGAGCCGACCTGGCCGCAAGCATCCAAATTCCAAAGGAGGCAACAATAACCAACGAAGCGACAGGCGCCCGCCAAAACATACCTTCAATCGGTTGGGTATAAAGATAGTTTTGCATCCAGACCGACCATGCGAAAAGTATCCCGGCCAAGGCTGCAACACAAAGTACCAAAGCAACGAAAAGAACCATGAAAGGATCCCCGGGACCGGCCGCAAGATTGGCGCGAAGAGCGTTGCGTTAGGTTGGGCGGAAAGCCGCTTTGCGTCAAGTCGATCGCCGAAAAGAGATGAAGATTCCGAAAAATCCGGGTGACAGGCTCATTCCCCCTGGCTGCCCAAGCCTGGCGGACTTTCCAATGAATAGGAAACCCCAAGGACTGGACCTGCCACCCGCTAGCGCCGCGTTTTGGAGCTTTTTGTATCGTCCCAGAAGGACGAAATCTACGCGGCGAGGCAAAGACACCCTGGACGAGCGGTGCCCGGCCCGGTTGTGAACCCGGGCCCTGTTCTTTTGGGGCGCGTCCGGGCTTTCCCCGAAAACGATTTTTCCCCACACCCTCTTAAGCGTAAACGAAACCAAAAACGGCCAAAATAATTTAGATTTATTCCAAACATTTTGGGAGCATTCAAGCGGAAGGCGAAAAATCGGGTTTACAATTCCAAAAATGGCACAAAATCCAAAGACCCAATCCCAATTCGATAGCAAACGCAATAAAGCCACCAAAAGGCAGCTTTTGCTTTATCAATATATTGATCAGAATTCCCTACCTGCATTTAGCCTTGGCTTCGCTTCAACTTGGTCGAAGCCTGGGCCCAATCCCCAACCGTAGCCTCCACCGCATATGCCTGACGGTTTCGCCAAACCTCCAGTCGAACCCGTTGACCAGGGCGAAGGGTCGCGATCAGGTTAATACAGTGATTTTCATTTTTAATGCTGCTCCCATCGATTCGAAGCAAAACATCACCAGATTGAAGGCCTGCACCCGCGGCGGGTGTCTCGGGATAAACCGATTCCACCAAAGCCCCATGAACACGGTCCAATCCCAACTTCAAAGCATCGCTTGCCTCAAAGGAGCTGGCAACCTGAAACCCAAGGTAACCGCGGGCCACAGAGCCTTTGGTAAGGAGTTCGTTTGCAACCTTGCGCACCAGGTTTATGGGAATGCTGAAGCTGACGCCTGTGTTATTGCCCGAGGTAGAAGCAATTGCGGTATTGATCCCAACAACTTCCCCCTCCATATTCAAAAGTGGTCCACCCGAGGACCCGGGATTGATGGCGGCATCGGTCTGGAGAAAGTCCTTGATCCGGATGGTGCTACCCAAACTGACCTGCCCCCGTTCCTTGGCGGAAATGATTCCGTGGGTCACGGATTGGTTTAGTCCAAACGGGCTGCCAAAAGCAAGGACCCACTGGCCAACACGGACTGCATCGCTGTCGCCGAGTGTTGCCGGGGTAAGCATCCGCTCGTTGCCTTCGATTTTCAAAAGGGCGATGTCCGATTCCGGATCGGTCCAAACCCGACTCGGCCGAATGATACGGCCGTCAGAAAGATTGAGGGTTATCTGTTCGGGCGCAGCATCAGAAACAACATGATTGTTGGTCACCGCAAAAAGGCCAGTTTGACCACTCAAGCGGATGATTACCCCGGAACCCGACTCGTCGACGCTTCCGCGACGGCTTTTTGCGGAAGGTTTGGAGGCCTCGACGGCTACCACGGAAGGGGAAACTCTGCGGGCCACGCTCTCAAAGCGTTCACCCAACCGGTTAAGAGCGTTTTCGGTATTTGCATCAGCAAACAGCGACGGCGTCTGGGCCAATCGATTGGCTACAAACCCACCGGAAAAACAGGCCCCGAGCATCAAACCACCCATTGCCGTTTTGCCCCAGGGAAAATTCCACGGGGACGATTTGGAGGGTTGGGATTTTTCTGCGTGGATCTGAATCATAAGGCGAACACCCGGCTAGGCGCCCACCATCCTTGGCGTCACTCGTTTAAGAACCGAATCCATCCTTGGACGGATATCCATATTAAGGCAACAGCTTGAGGAAAAAAAACAAAAACAAACCGTTTTCCAATCCACGGGCCCTAAGGGGCGTTACAAACCGAAGGAACCAACCTTGGAAAAAAGCGGTGAGTCCAAGAAAAAACCCGTCCCGGAAAGTTCCGGAACGGGTAAAGGTTAAGCAGGTTATCCTGGAAATTGCCTTATTCGGCTTAGTTGCTGCCGTTGCCGGGGGCGCCACCACCAGGAACACCGCCGCCTGGTTGGCCGCCACCACTTTTCGCGGCCTGGATTGCGGCACGAGCGGCGGAACGATGGCGATCCACCAAGGCTTCAACACGCTTGCGATCCGGGTCACCCTCGTCGTTGACGCTGCTACGCACAATGAGTTTGCCGTTGGAACCCATAAGGAAAATTTCCACGGAGCGTTCGCTGTCCAAAACAACCGAACGGCCAGAAATTTCACCATCCTTTTGGACCAACTTCTCATAACGATAATTGGGCCCTTCAAAGTCCACGACAAAAAAGTCGCCCTTCTCGCCAAGATCCGGTTTAAAATCAACATCGAGTCCCCGCTTGGCGTTGGGCTGGCGTGGGATATCGATTGGCACAAAAGAGTACCCATCCACATCCGATCGCCAGTACGGTACAAGCTCGATGCGGGAAGTTCGGCCTACAAATTCACAGCGCCCTACACTGAGAACCGCCTTGACCCAATCTCCGAGGTTGATTGGAACATTTCCGCGTTTGACAGCGGTTGCCCATTTGTAAACTTCCAAATTCACACGATTGAGATCCGAGGAAACCTTGGATTCGGTGACATAGCAATTGAGATCGGAGGGGGTGGAATACGCCCCGGGAATCTCATACCACTCATCCGCAACGATTTCCTTCTCTTTGGAAAACCCCGTAGAGGCAACATCCTGCCGACCAAAGTTCGGATTGAGCATAACCACACGGATTCGGTACTGGTATACATCGCCGGGTTTTACAGTTGGGTCATACACCCGGACAAGTGCCAAATCCGAAGCGAACATATCAGCCTGGGTTAACGCGGTGGATGCGGGACCACCCATGCCGGGACCGCCCATGCCGGGACCACCCATGCCGGGACCACCCATGCCGGGACCACCCATGCCGGGACCACCGGGACGGCCTGGCATGCCCCCGGGACCACCAAAGCCCCCGGGACCGCCCATTCCAGCCCCTTCCTGTTCGCCAAATCCACCACCGGGAGCCCCCATGAAACCACCCGAAGGCGCCGGGGCTGATCCACTCGAAAAAATATCGAACTTGTCCGTGGTCGAAAACTTGGGTTTCGTTTGCACAAGCGCGGATTGCAATTTGCGATCCTGATAATCCTTCAACATCTTGCTAAGCTTTTGCAAACCCTTTTCCGGTTGCGGATAAAGCTGAGGCTGGTTGGACATATCGGGCCCCTTGGGTTGGGCCGCGGCTACACCTCCCGTTCCAGGGACGCCCGAAGGCTTTGATCCGGGACCAGCCACAGAAGCAGGAACCTGGGCATCCGCTTTGGAATAAAAGGTGAGAAGTTTGGGCATCACCAAACCAGGGTACGAAACCAGACCCAAAAGCTCGTCCTCTACCTCGGAACGCCCCAATGTGAAGTTCACATAGTTGCGGAAAGACTCTTCCAGTTTCACATCATCCCAATTTCCCCATGATCCATCGGGTTGCTGGGTTCGCCTTTGCAGGTCAACACGAAGGAACCGGAAGGAAGGGAGCTGGGACTTTGTCCTGGGGTCGATGTTGAGCGAGGGCTCATAAACGACTTCCTGGATATTGCGCAGTTTGAGTTTTTGACGGAACTCAAGGAGTTGTTTCTTGTAAGGAAAAGATGCGGCGATTACAGCCATACGCAAAGGCAACGCCTGTTCGATGGGTTTGCCACCCGCTTTGGCCATTGCATCAATGCTGACAAGAGATGTGGGAAGCGAACGCCTCGGGTCATCCTCATATTTTTCCTTGAGGATCCGACTGATATTGGGTGGGTACATCGCCGCCATTCCGGCACCACCCGCCGCCCCAGCAATTCCACCTCCTGGCATACCCCCAGCACCCGGCATTCCACCACCGGCGCCCATGCCTGCTCCGCCACCTTGTCCGCCACCAAACTTTGCACCTTCACCACCACCAGCACCTGGTCCACCGACTCCACCCGCTCCCTGGGGAGAGACAATCATAAGGACCTTGCTGAAGTCGTCGCTAAAGCTTGCGGCCCGAAGTGGAACCCGGGCAAATTCGACCCTACCCTCAATAGGTTGAAGAACCTTGGGCATACGCCTTTTGATTTCGGCGGGATCTTCAGGGATGAGAAGGGGTTCCCCTGCCATATAGGCCAAAGCATCGATTGGTTTGAGAGCGTCATCGGCAACAGGATCGATCCCGACATACTTTGTAGGCGGAGGCACATCGCCCTCGGGCCCTGCATTGGAAGGATCGGGCTCCGCGGCGGCAAACTGGCCCCGCACCCTGGTGTTTTCCTTCTTCAGTTTGTCTTCATTCCCTGACGGAGAAGGGGCCGTGATCCCAAAAAACAAACTATAAAACAGCAGGGATCCGCCAACAACGGCCCCGAATCCCGCCAGAATGTATTGGCCTTTTTCCAAGCCAATCATTTTCCAGTCGATGTTCTTGAAGTCGGGCATTTTCATGACAGTCTACCTCGACAATGTGTTCCCAGGAAAAGGCTCAAGTTTTTTGGTTTCTCATCCAGGTGGCACAGATTCACCATGCCACCCCAAGGCGAAAAGGGATCAAGGAGTGGGTGCCGCAGCAGCAGCAAGCTTAGCCTTTGGATCCTCGGGGAATCGCTCATAAAGTACGGCGATTCCATAAAGGGCAACATCAACCAGGTTGCCGTCCGCAAGTGCGGAACCAGGAGCTCCCGGACCGCCCATTGCGGGGCCGCCCTCACCACTACCCTCGCCGCCCCCAAAGCCCATTCCCTTGGGTGGAGCGCCAGGACCACCAGGAGCGCCAGGCATGGTCATGCCAGCCCCTCCCATTCCGGGCATTCCCATTCCAGGTCGGCCCATACCGGGCATTCCCATTCCAGGGCCTCCCATTCCAGGCATACCGGGCATTCCCATACCAGGACCTCCTATTCCGGGGCCCCCGCCAATCGATTGGCTTGCACCAAACGGGATGTATTGATACTGAACTTGGGTAACTTGTACCCGCAGTTTCGAGTTGCTAAGTGCCGTAATTACTGTCGGCAAAGTGGATTGATCCAAAGTAAGTTTCATCGCGAAAGGCATGTGACGACAAGTTTCCGTGGAAATCACATACCTTGCCCGATCAAGCTTGTTATAGGGGGTCAAGTCGCCAGGTTTGGCACCACCAGGCCCACCCTTTGGCCCACCCATCATCGAGGCCATGGCCGCCATACCCGCTGCCGGATCACCAGCGGCGCCATCACCACCGCCCGCTGCGGCGGCATCGCCGGCACCCGCAGCACCTCCACCAGTATTCCCCTGTTTTTTGATGGTTTTTCTGGCTACCAATTTGTTGGTTGCAGTTCGGTGGGAGTTAAACGGAAGTTCCAGTCCTTCAACCAACCGAATCGGGCTGGTACCAGGCGTAAACACCTGTACCAGATCAAAAGGCTTGGTGAAGTCGATTCCTTCAGTTGGAAAATCTTTGGCAAAAGGCGCATCTTTTCCAAATGGAAGCACCTCGCCATCGAGTTTCACCCGGGCAACCCGGCGAAAACCATTTTGATAAAAGGCAAATTCCACTTGGATCCCGGTTCGGGGATCGGCCAAAGGCTGTGGCCTTTGTTGCAGGTGGACATTCTTGATGCGGCTCCGTTTGCTGATTTGACGGCCACCATTCTCCAAAACCAGATCCAATTCCCAGAAAGCGTTGGCCATCTTGATTCGGCCATCGGCCCCCATGGGAGCAACTTCCTTGGAATCAACCTTGTGGAAAGTCGCGATGCTGGCAACCGATTCCCTAAGGAGGTTAATCATTTCGCGGCGGATCCAATAATCTTCTTGAAGCAGCCAAATCTCTTCTTTGGATGGATTTACCTGCCAGGAGGTGAATTGCCTCATCGCAGCCATAAAGGCGTCCTTGGCTTCGTTACCCGAGGGAGCAGCGGCAGCACCAGCCCCTTGCCCCGCCCCAGGCATGCTCAAACCACCGCCCAAAGCCTTGCTACCGCCTGCACCAGGATTCATTCCTTCGCCCAGACCAGCACCCGCCGAACTTCCCGCACCTGCCATCGCCGCAGCAGGCACAGCCAACTTGAAAGGAAGATTAGGCTGAAGAACATCCCCATCGCCATCCTTGCGAAAACGGGCGAAGGTAACGAATGAGGATTTTTTCTCCCCTTTGGAATCGGCCACTTCCTTCGAATAGGAAACAGCCTCGGGATTTTTCCACGCACTGGTCATGAATTCCCAAGCCCGATCAAAACCTTCCGAATACCAGGCATCCTTGTAGGTCCGCCTTTCATCGTCGGAAAATTCCATCGAAGGATAAATGATGTTGGGTACTGAGGCATCAATCTGGTTGTAGTTGGGATAGATTGGAAAGACAGGCTGGCCCGCATTGTTGCGAAAGGCCTCGCGTTCACGAATGGCATCTGGCCAGTCATAAATGGTGCTTTGGGGAGCCCATGCCTTTTCCCAGGCGCCGTTTTTGTCCTTTTCATATTCTTTAAATCGATCTTCCCACTTGGGAAGGAACTTTTCGTTCTTGAATCCCGATGTCAAGGCCTGCACGGACTTGAGTGCGCCTTCGTACTCGGTTTTTTCCTTGACTCCTGGCTCATACATCGCTTCAAGCGCAACAAGAACAATAAACAGGAGCAAAAATCCAGCGGAAACCAGCCAAAAGTAGTGCTTGGCGAGGGCTTCCTTGTCAAACTTTACAGCCATGATCGCCTCCGATTACTTGTTGGGGTTATTGGGTTGTGAATTTTCGGATTTCCCGGGCGCGGTTGCGCCAGGGCCCGGAGGTGCGGGATTACCCACAGCAGAAACTCCCGGATTCATAGGTGCAGGAGACACTGGCGGTGCTCCTGGTGGTACAACGCCAGGGGCCATCGGTGCTGATGAAACCGGGGGTTTTACAGGGGCTACAGCGCCAGGGACTGGAGTTGCAGGAGACACCGGAGGTGTTCCAGGGGCTATAGGATTTGCTTCTCCCATCGGCTTTTCACCCTCAGGGGCCTTAGGTTTTGGCGGAGCCAAAACCTTGATTTCCGGTGCCGGAGGGGTTCCCGAGGGAAGGCCAATGGGCCGTTCTTTTCGGGCCTTGGCTTTTTCGAGTGTGCGGGGTTCGGCAGGGCTTCCATTTTTGCTGAAAAGAGGTCCTGAAGGCGCAGCTCCAGGTTCTGCCCCCGCCTCAGGTACGGCTGCCGCATCTCCACCTTCGGGAAGACCCGCTGCAGCGGACATGGATCCCCGTAACGCGTCGGAAGGAGTAGGTTCCTTCCAAACGAAGAGGATTACAAATTCGGTTCGCTTGCGCGCCCCTCGCTGGATGATTTCCCCCGTGGAGTCACCACCCTCGCCTGAACCTTCCTCTTCGGCGGCACCGGGAGCCGCACCTTCTGCTGGAGCCGCCCCTTCCGTTGCAGGGGCTCCAGCTCCCTCACCGCCGCCACCCATTCCAGGCATACCCATTGCCATACCGGGTTTCATGGCTCCACCGGGGCCCTCTCCCCCAGCCATGCCTGCGCCACCCATTCCGGCCGCGCTACGAGGGCCCAAAAGACTTACCCAACTTGAGCGAGCCGAACCAGCTCCACCAGCACCACCGGGAGCCGCCGCACCTGGCCCAGCAGATCCTTCCCCACCGGCCATTCCAGGCATCGCCATGCCACCACCGGCTTTGGCTGCACCACCCCCCTTTGTCAACTCCCCAAGAAGGGAATTGTCCAAAACAAGAAACCCGTTACGGGACATGTTGGGACTGCGGTAATAGCGGATTAGGGTGAGGTGACTGATCCGATTAATTACAGGCCCCATGTCTGGGGGCCCGGAGGCCCCAGCATCCGCCAATCCCGGAGCCCCTTCTGGAAGAGCCATGGGATCTGCCGGGGTCGATGGATTCGCTGCGGCTTTGGCCGCCACGACTTTGCGCATCCCCACCTTCGCCATATTTTCCAGGACCGCTTCAGTCAAAAATTTGGAACTGTTCCAGTGGAATGTGTATCCCCGAAGTTCCACCACCCAGCCCTTGCCATCCGGCGGAGTTGTCCAGCAATTTTCGGGGCGAACAACTGATTTACCCAGGTTTCCATCGATAATTTTCTTTTTCACCGGAGTCCAAAAACCGGAGGAAAGGTTATCGAAAAATCGGCAATCGACAGAAGTGACGCTGACCTGAACCATATCGTCGATGCCCGATGAAGCAGTGGAATCAATTTCCCCCTGCTCAACCCCGGCAGCCACTTTGCCTGCATAGATCTCGTAAGCACGCTTGCCTGTAAGGACACGGCGTTTTCGGAATTCGTCAGGAATCCCAACATACTTTTTGGTGTTGGGATCAAGTTCACCCTCAAAGTAGGGTTTGGCTTTTTCCGCGTAAATGTTGGATCCATCCGGGCGGGGGATCGCATCCTGGAGAAATGCCATCATCTCAAGCCAGTTTGCGCGTTCCTGCTGACCGGCAACGATCGTTTCGACCGCCTTTTTTTCTTCACCGGTTTTGACGATAAGGTCGCCGAAAGTTTTTTTCCCGTTCTCGACCTGGTTTTTCACAGCTCCGGAATCTTTGACTTGCTTTTGGACACCTTCGTCGATGAACGGACGAGCCTGCATGTAAGTATTAAACCCACAGGTCGAAATTCCCAAAAGCATACTTGCAGCTGTCAAAGCGACCCATGGCTTTTTGGCTTTGATCAGCCTCTCCATCCGAATTTCCGGGGGGAGCAGATTGGTCTGGATCTTGGCCAGCTTCAAACCCTGGATCGCTAATCCATAAGCGACAGCAAAGGTAAGAATATTTTCCTTGAAGGGGGCCTCGGAAAGAACCGCCCCGGTCACTTTTTCAAACGCCTTGGGAATTTGAATCTCGATCTGGAGCTTTTCCTGAAGGAATCGCTGCAAACCTGGGAGATGAAAAGCGTTACCCAAGCCTACAATTTTGGTGATTTCAGCGCTCCTATGCGCATTCTGGAAGTAAGTAAGCGACCTCTGCACCTCATTTTGGAGATCATTGAAGACAGGCCGGAGAGAGGTCAAAATCGTTTTGAGGTCCGGACCTTCCTTGGGAAGGCTCTTGGTGGCGTTGCGTTTGAGGTGCTCGGCCTTGGCGAATGTTAACTTCAGGTCCTTGGTCAGGGCCTTGGTGAAACTGTTGCCTGCAACATTGATCGTCCTTTGGAGGATGATCTTGTTTCCGTCGCTTATGACCAGATTGGTCAATTCAGCCCCGATTTCCAGCACAGCAACACACTTGCCAGAAGGGAGGTCCTCATCATCGCCCGCTTTTGGCGGAACCAGGCCGAGCTGATCATAGACCGCATAATTGCAAAGAGCCATCGAGTTCATTTGAACCTGATGAATCTCGACGCTAACATCCTTGAAATAGGCCAACTCCCGGCCAATAATATCGCGCTTCATCGCAAAAAGGCCGATTTCGGTGTCGATGGCCATGCCATCAATCACCATGCCTGCGCCGATTTTCTGAAAATCCCAAACAACTTCTTCCAGCGAAAAGGGAATTTGCTGCTTGGCTTCAAATTTGACAATGTCGGGGATTTTGTTTTCCGCCACAGGCGGAAGCTTTACAAGGCGGAAAAGTCCCGATTGTCCCGGAACGGAGATACAGACCTGATCGCCTTTCAGGGAATTGCGCGAAAGGAACTTTTCGAGCGCCTCACGAACCAATGCTTCCCTGTCAGCATCGGGTTGACTCAAAAGCTTGGAATGCTCCACATAGTCAAAGGCGGTGGCGACAACGCCATCTCCTTCCTTTTGCAGACGAAGGGCCTTAAGGCCCGCCTGACCCAAATCTATTCCCCAAACGCCAGGACCGCTTGCAGACATGCGCCTGACCCCCTGTTAGTCGGCCAAAGGGCCAACGGTTAAGAAAGGATTTCCCATCATGGTCTATCTTGTGGCTTAAAGAGTCCCGATTCAACCAATTTCTCTTCCAGGAACCGGGTTTCTTCTCCAAAATGTTAACACCCAACCCGGAACTCTCGTTGGAGATGATTTTTTTCTATAATCGGCATTTTGGAGATCCCCTCCCCAGATTCCCCTATTTCTCACATGTTAGACTCTGGTGGACCTCTTAATTCCTTTACCCAGCACAGGCCTAATATTTTGGCAACACTCAAGTGGATGGCTGGGGCGGATTCCCTGCAGGGGCTTAGACCCAACAATGAGGACCGATTTCTGATCGATCCAGGGCTTTCCTGTTTTGTCGTAGCCGATGGAATGGGCGGACATGAGGCGGGTGAGGAAGCCAGCCTCCTTGCCTTGCGAACCATCCATAAATCCCTCCAAAATCAAACCACCAACCAGGCCGGACAGTCCATCCTTGCCCAAGGCTTGGACCAGGCAAACCAGGCTATCCTTTCCGCAGGGCAGGCCTTCGGCCATAGGCGGATGGGAACCACCATCGTAATTCTTGCCAAGGTTGGTGTGACCTGGTGGATCGCCAATCTTGGGGACAGCGAGGCCTGGCTTTTCCGAAAAGGAAAAAAAATCATTCTTTCCCATGCCCACAACATGGCGGCAGAACTCGTCCGCCAAAAAGCCATGGCACCCAAAGAAGCTGCCCACTCACCCCTCAAGCACCGGCTTGTCCGATATCTCGGCTCGTATGAACTCAAAGAACCTAATTGCTTTTACTCTGACATCCGCCCCTTCCAACCCAAACCAGGGGACGCATTGCTCCTGGGCACCGACGGACTCATGGACCATATCAATGACGCCCAGATCAGGGCATTACTTGGAAAGGGGCTCGATCCTCAAACTATGGTTCAGGAATTGACCCGCGAAGCTTTGCAACAGGGATCACCCGACAATGTCACAGGCTTACTTGTGCAATTTTTTTAAAGTTGCAGGTCGGAAAACCAAGGCGGTTTACCGGGACACAAACATAAAAAATGGCCAGGGAAAATTCCTCCCCGGCAAACCATCAAAAACATTTTTCGCCCGGTTTTCCGCCGCCTCTTATTCGAACTTCATTGTCCCATACCTTTTGTAATCGTGAAAACTGGGCCCAGTTTTGGCCCAATCCCACGCACTCGTTTTGCCATCATCGTAATCCATTCGGTAAAAATTCCCCCGCCAGGTGGTCCCGGACTTTGGTGGAATATTTCGAAGAGGGGAAAGTAGTTCGTAGGTCACGAACACCTCCGCTCTCCACCCCTTCACCTCCGCCCCGGACTTGAGCTCCCCGCCTATGGCGCTGGTGGCCTTGCGCGTTTTGCGACTGGGACCGTCCAGCCATGGGCGCCATCCCAAAAATTTCCCGTCCAGGTTGGGCACCAGAATGGGAAGCTCCCGGTTTAGAGGGGAAATCTCGTATTCGAAATAGATCGGGTCACGCTCATCGGTCCAGAGGAAAAATTCAAATACATCCTCTTTCCAGAGTGTGTCAAAATCGTCCTTGTAGGTGCTAGTTAGTTTCGCATCAGTAGCTTCCATCAGGACATAAAGCCCCTTGTCCGAGTACAGGGTCTTGACCTTGGTTTCATAGTCGTGACCTTTAGGCGAACGCCGGGAAAGGGTCGTCCACCCGGTCCGACTCCAGGCCGGATTGGATCCGTCGCCTTTGACCTCAAAATCCCCCGTGGAACGAATCAGCATCTCCTTTGGCGCAAGAGCCTTTTTCTCCTCCTCGGTTTTCAGGCCAAACAGAACGCGTTCCGCATTTCCCCGATAGACTTTTTCCAAAACCTCAGGCGGAAGGTTGAGCCCGTAAATATTCCAGAATCCCTGACGATGATGGCTGGCCGAACAGTCGAAATATTCGTCCTCGGTCTCAAGAAATCGGTAATAGATACGGAACGCATCGCGCCTGGGGGTTGTATCTGTGCCAAACATGATTCTGTCCTGATATTTCAGAAAAAAGCGCCGGGCGGTAAAGGGTTGCCTTCCCAATTCAGAAATCCGCGCGTCAATATCGACGAACATATTGGGATATTTATCCAGCTTTTCGCCAACGGAAGCGAGATCCTCGGCATTGTTGCCAAAGTGGGTATTGATAAAGATCGTTTTTGGATTTTTTTCAATCACCCGGTGAAGCGCGTCGAGAACATCCTCCCGTTTGGGCCACTTTTCCCCAAAGAAAAGCCAACCTGGATTCTTGTTCAATTCGTGCCAGCGCTCGTTGTATTTGTCCAATGGTGTGAAAAAAGCGGCCGGATCAGCGACATGAATCACCACGGGACGATTGTGCTTGGCGCACATGGCCCAGATTGGGTTAAGTTTCGGATCATCAACAGCCAAGCGGGTTCCATCCTTATAGCGATAGCTCAGCCCAAACGACTTGTGAAATTTGAGTCCCTTGGCCCCCGCCTGAAAACTCTCCTCAAGGCGTTTCGCCTCTCGTTCGCCCCAATCCGCATCATCCAGTCCTTCAAAATTGATCAGGGTGAAGGTGAGAAATCGGCCGGGGTGGGCCTGGTCCAGGGCAGCAAGTGTTTCCTTCAAGCGATCGCCCCAACCGCCGTCCATATTGGCGACAGTTTTCACTCCCGCCTCGTTCATTTCGGTCAGATACCTGTTGACGGTTGAAGGTGTGAGCCGATCCTTTCCGCCGCCCAAGTGATTATGAACATCAACAACCGGAAATAGGGGTTTATCCAGAATAGTGGTTTTGGTCGCCATCATCGAGCGCGGTTCCCAATCGCGAAGTTTCAATTCACGAATATCGCCCTCCGGAAGAAGGTTTGCGCCAGGTTTGGTCACGGGCTTCGCAGGGGCCTGGGCCCCGACCCATTGGGGATGGATCGCTAACACAACCCCCGCCATCAACAAAAACCACCCGAAACGAAACATGATCGTGACTCCACAAAACTCGGGGAGAGAAAAAATAACAAAGGCTGTTTTAGTCGACCCCTAAATTCCTTCCCGATGAATTCCCGGGGAAACAGAAGGGGTTCATTGCCGCTGGAATACCCCAGGACCTCAGGCAAGGATTTTGGAAATGACTTGCCCCTCGATATCGGTAAGTCGGAAATCACGCCCCTGGAACCGATAAGTAAGTTTGGTGTGTTCCAGGCCTAGTTGGTGGAGGATCGTGGCCTGGATGTCATGGATGTGCATTCGGTCCTCGACCGGGGCAAAACCGAATTCGTCAGTTTTGCCATGGACAATTCCCGGCTTTACCCCGCCTCCGGCCATCCACATGACTGCGGTATCTATATGGTGGTTTCGGCCTATGTTTTCGCGAATTTCGCCCATGGGTGTTCGACCAAATTCCCCGCCCCAAACCACAAGAGTCTCATCAAGCAGTCCACGCGATTTCAAATCGGTGATCAAAGCCGCCATGGGTCGGTCGATATCCCGGCACGAAACATCCAGGTCCTTGTTAAGGGTCTGGCCCGGTCCTCCATGATGATCCCACTCGCTATGGTAAATCTGGACAAATCGCACGCCACGCTCCACCATCCTTCGCGCCAACAAACATTGGCTGGCGAACGAGGGTTTTCCCGGTTCCACACCATAAAGCGCAAGGGTCGCTTGGGATTCCCCGGAAAAATCGACCAACTCCGGCGCGCTTGTCTGCATCCGGAATGCCATTTCGTAGGCCGCCACCCTTGTGGCGATCTCCGGATCACCCGTGGTTTCCATTCGCTGGCGATTGAGAGCGGCAATCGCCTCCACCGCGCGCTTTTGCTGTGATGGGGTAATATTTTCAGGACTTGCAAGATTCAAAATGGGGTCGCCTGAAGATCTGAGAGGAACCCCCTGATAGGCCGTAGGCAAAAACCCGCTCCCCCAGTTCACAGCGCCACCCCGGGGACCACGGGGCCCCGATTGCATCACGACAAAACCAGGCAGATCCCGGGATTCGCTGCCGATTCCATATGTGACCCACGACCCCATGCTTGGGCGCCCAAACTGCTGGGAGCCCGTATTGGCAAACAGCTTGGCAGGGGCGTGATTGAATACATCCGTGGCCACGGTCTTGAGGATTGCCACATCATCAACCACCCTGGCGAACTCGGGCAACAACTCGGAAACATAGGCGCCCGATTGTCCATGCCGGGCGAACTTCCGTTGGGTCCCCAGCAACTTGGGTTTCTCCCGGGAAAAGGTATCCATGAAGGCAAAACGCCGCCCTTCAGTAAAGGAATCGGGAATTGACTGTCCCGATCTCTTTTGCAGATCCGGCTTGTATTCGAACATCTCAAGCTGGCTGGGGCCGCCCGCCATAAACAGGTAGATCACACTCTTTGCCTTGCCCGGAAAATGCCCCTTTCGTTGAAGGCCCAAATCGGCCTTTCCCGACAGGGGATTATCTCCCCGGACCGGATTTTCCCCTGTGAGGGTCCCAAGAGCCATAGATCCCAACCCAAGGCCACAATCTCGGAAAAAATGTCGCCGCGTGCGGTTGAGGATCGGATTTTCCGGAATGAATTCGTTCATGATTCTGATCCCCGGCCTATTCACGCGTGATAAATTCATCCGTATTGAGCAACACCCTTGCCACCGCCAGCCAGGCGGATGCTTCCCGCTTGCCGGGATCTGTTTGGTTATCGTTCCGTTCGGCCAAAAGAAGCCGCTCGACCGTTTGTTTTTCCGAGTCGGTTACAGCCCGGCCCAAAGCTGTTTTAAACAGAAAATCCATC
Organism: Singulisphaera sp. GP187; assembly: GCA_945868575.1. GTDB lineage: Bacteria > Planctomycetota > Planctomycetia > Gemmatales > Gemmataceae > SYLG01. The sequence continues at coordinate 25,913 of CAMBMH010000002.1, forward strand.
CGGCTTTGGTCTGTTGACCCACCTTCGGACTCAATGCGCTTCACCATTGCCTGGGCGCATTCAAGAAACGATGTGTCGTTAAGAAGCGTCAGAGCCTGGATGGGGGTATTGGACCGGTTCCGCTTGGTGCAGGCCTGAATCGAATTGGGAGCATCAAACACCAGCAGCGCAGGAAATGGGGTTGCTCGCCAAAAGAATGTGTAGAGCCCACGACGATAGCGATCGGGACCGTTGCTTGGCTTCCAGGGGCGTTTCATTTGGCCCAGATCCATAACACCATTGGGTTGATGGGGAAAAACACTGGGGCCGCCTATGGTTGGATTCAGAAGGCCACTAACCGACAGGGCACTGTCCCGGATCAACTCGGCCTCCAGGCGCATGCGCGACTGCCTGCCCAAAAGGCGGTTGTCCGGATCGACCCTATCGAGATCCGGGCGGGAAATCGACGCTTGCCTGTAGGTTTTGGAAAGCACGATCTCCCTATGGAGCGCTTTCATGCTCCAGTTTTGGGAAATCAACTCTGTTGCCAACCAGTCAAGCAGTTCGGGATGACTGGGCGGCGTCCCCTGGGTGCCGAAATCGTTTTCGGTTTCGACAATTCCCCGACCAAAATACGATTGCCAAATGCGGTTCACCGTGACCCGTGCCGTCAGGGGATTTGCCGGATCAACGAGCCAATTTGCCAAATCAAGACGGTCCGGTTTTTGGGGATTGCGAGGTTTGATTTTGGGCAAAACCGCCGGAACACCCGGACTAACTCCTGCTCCTTTGCGGGTGAAATCGCCACCCAGGTGAATCTGTGTTAACCGGGGCGTTTTGAGTTCACTAACCACAAGGGTCGTATCAAACACAGGCACCCGTTTGCGAAGGGCCGCGAGCGCTTTCTGATCCGCCTTGTATTCTGGAGTATCGGCCAAAAAAAGTTCCGTTAGAAGACGGACCTGATTTTCTGTTCGCTTGTCAACGGCCCTGTCGAAAGAGTCCTTGATTTCAGGCGGCTGGTCCACCTTGAACGCGGGAGTCAGATTCGCTTCCCAATCTTTAAGTCTGTGGGCGATTTCAGGATGCCGCTTGTTGAGCGTGATGTGGTAGTCGGCAATTTCCTTTCGAATTGCCTCCCTTGCCGCAAGGTCCTTGTCGGTGGCAAACTCAAGCGTTGGCTCTTCAATACTATTGAGGAATGCAAAAAGTTCATAATACTCGCGCTGGGCAATCGGATCGTATTTATGATCGTGACATTGGGCGCACCCCATGGTGAGTCCAAGGAAAACGGTCGAGGTTGTCGAAACACGATCATAGATCGACTCGATACGAAACTGTTCCTGATCGATCCCCCCTTCCTGGTTCAGAGGAGTATTCCGATGAAAACCGGTTGCAACCCGCTGGTCAAGCGTCGCATTGGGTCGCAGGTCTCCCGCAACCTGGTCAATCACAAACTGGTCAAAAGGCAGATCCCGATTGATAGCCTTGATGACCCAATCCCGATAACTCCAGATGGACCTTGGGGCATCGATGCTGTAACCGTTGGAGTCCGCATACCTGGCTGCATCAAGCCACGGGCGGGCCCACCGCTCGCCAAAATGGGGCGAAGCAAGAAGCCGGTCAACAAGCCGCTCATACGCGTCCGGCCGTACATCTGTCAAAAATTGGTTCACCTCGGCCTGGGTTGGTGGCAGACCCACGAGGTCCAGCTTGACGCGGCGAATCAGCGTGGCTTTTTCCGCTTCCGGCGATGGGGCCACCCCCGCTTTGGCCAACTTCTCGCGAATAAAAGCATCGATAGGATGCAGTGCGCTTTCTCCCTTTCCTTGGCCTACGAGAGGGAAAGTTGGGCGCGGGGGGGGGAGAAAAGCCCAATGGGTTTCATTAAGTCTTGTGGGAACCTCATTTTCAGGGGAAATTGCTCCCTCATCGATCCAGCGGGCCAAAAGTGCAATTTCTTCCGGGGGAAGACCCGGACGCTTGAGGGGCATTCGCTCGATGGCCCCATCGCCTTTGATTGCCTCAATTAGTGGAGATTGCCTGGATTTTCCAGCAATCACAGAAGGCCCGGCTTTACCTCCTTTTTTGGCATGTAGCGCCGTATCCAGACGCAAGCCGCCTCGAGGACGCGCTTCACCATGGCAAGCAACACACCTCTGAGCCAAAAGGGGTTTGACCTCTTTGGCGTAATCCACTGGGGGACGCAGTGGGGCTCCGTCCGGAATCGCTCCGGGAGGGAACAGTACAAGCGCCACGATCAGGGAAAGGCCGATCATAACAGGCAGCTCTCAAAGGGAGGAAACGACTGCAGACATCAGGTGTCATTGTGCAAGTGTCATTGTACAAGTGTCATTGTACAAGGCAGGCATTCCAATTTGACCATGAGGGAGGGGTGTTTTATCCCGAATTCCAAGTTGGGAGAATTTTTTCCGATCGGAATTTCCGGCAGGCTTGTTTCCGCCGGTCGGTCATTGTTTCGCCTTTGGTTGCAAGGTTTTTATCAGGACACTTTGCTCCTCAACCAACTTGCGCAAATCGCGAACCTCTGAGCGGAGGGAACCAACCTCAAGAAGGACATCGTCCTTGCCAGGGTTGCTGAAGAACAAAACAATGAGGGCAATAAGAATTAATGTGCCACATCCAAGACTGACCGCCTGACCCTGATTGCCTTCTGCCATCGGATGCCCCCATACAAACAAAAGTTTATTACAGATCCGGGTAATTTCGGCGTTTTTTTTCGATTAGTTTATTGGCCAAAGAAATAAAATGGCTACAAAATATTTTATTTATTCAATTTAAAGCTACTATTTAAACTCTGCTTTCCATTTTCCCCGCAACCTGTTCACAATTCAGGCCAGAGAAAACCTGATGGTTATCCCTGGCCCGTTATGCACTTCAGGCAGCGGCTTCAAAACCGCGCTAATTCTAATGCGAAGCGAGAAGCTTCGAACCGAATTCTAAAGCGCGGCAAGAACCGCCGCTTCCATATCCGCAGTCCCATCCTTGCCGCCCAGGTCAGGCGTTTTGGGATGTCCAGCGGTAAGGACTTTAAGGACCGCGGCTCGAACCTTGTCGCCTGTGTCCGCATGACCCAGGTGATCAAGCATCATCGCGCCCGAAAGGATCGCCGCCAATGGGTTCGAAATCCCCTTCCCCGCAATATCCGGAGCGGATCCGTGGACCGGCTCGAACATGCTTGGGAATTTTCCTTCGGGATTGATGTTGGCGCTGGAAGCCAGACCGATTGTTCCCGTTACCATAGCCGCCAGGTCCGTCAGGATGTCACCAAAGAGGTTGCTGGCAACCATCACATCAAAAGATTCGGGCTTGCGCACGAGGTCCATTGCCGCCGCATCCACCAAAAGTGACGAAGCATGAACATCAGGAAATTCCTTGCGGACGGCGTGGAACGCATCATCCCAAAGAGTCATCGAAAAACTCAGGGCGTTGGACTTGGTAATGCTGGTAAGTTTTTTGCGGGGACGCTTTTGCGCAGCCTTGAACGCGGCGCGAATGATCCGCTCGCAACCACGGCGGGTGAACATATTCACCTGGACCGCGATTTCCTCAGGCGTTCCGGGGTACTGCTTGCCACCAAGGGGCGCATATTCGCCTTCGGTGTTTTCACGATAAAAAAGAAGGTCGATTGCGCCGGGAGACTTGTCCCGCAAAGGCGATTCTACCCCGGGATAGAGGTAACTGGGACGCAGGTTCACATATTGGTCGAAATGGCGACGCATGGGCAGAAGAAGCGTGTGAACGGGAACCGTATCCGGCACACGGGGATCGCCAATCGCTCCGAAAAGGACTGCTTTGTGTTGTGCAAGGATTTCAAAGGCATCATCAGGCTGGAGCTTGCCGGTATTCAGGTAGCGCTGACAGTTCCAATCGAGGACATTCCACTCAAAAGTGAGAGTTGTCCCTTGAACCGCACGGTCAAGAACCCGCATCGTGGAGGGAATGACCTCTTGACCAATTCCATCACCGGGGATTACCGCAATCGAGCAAGCTGCCATTGCACCAATATCCAAAAAAAAGTATGAGCGCACTTGGGAAGGACTGTGCGCCGAAGGTCCGTGGCTTGGTTTACACAGAAAAAGCTAGGATTTTGGCGCATTTCGGCAAGGATCTGGGCACAACGCTGCCCGTCCTGTGCAGGCACCCCATATTAACAACTACAAGCGAGGTACCACGATCATGAAAGCCTTCACACCCGTCTCCGGTCGATTGGGGCGCTGGATGTGGACGCCCATGATGCTAGCTGGCCTTATCGGCATTTGCGGTTGCAAAAATACAAGCAATGGCACAGGAGCAACCACAGGGTGGCCTATTGGTGGGGCACCTGCGGGTGCGGACCCGCTTTTTGGTGCGGCCCCTCCACCATCCTCGGCACCCCCTGCAGGGTTAACGCCTGCCGGACATTCCATCGCGCCAACTCCTGGTGCGCCACTTTCTGGTACCCAGGGCGCAATACCTCCTCCCCCATCGGGGCCCTTGCCTGGTTTCCATGCACCCGCAACGATGGGTAGCCCGGCCGCTTTGGCGACGGGAACAACTGGCACCCTGGCCAATCCACGGGACCCCTTGGCCGCAAACAACACATCCGTTCCAACCCTGATTGCACCGATCACCAACACCCCGGTCAATTCCGTGCCGGGTGGCCCCCAGCCCATTTTGCTCAACCCTGTGATAACCACTCCGAATAATAGCTATCCGCAACCAGGCGCGACTCCCCCACCCTCAACTAGTGCTTTTGGAAACACGCCGGCACCTGCTGTTTCGGGTCCCATTCCTTCAGGTCCTTTGCCTGTCCCGGGTTCCAGCGCGCCACCTCCGCCCGAACCGGTTCCTGGGGGAGTATCGGCCAAGCCGGTTCAACCCGGGACGATCAGCCTTGCGGGGTATCAACAGAATTTCAATCAGCAGGCCAACCTGGCCAACTCCAAAATCACTGCGACGACCAACCAGATCAATCAGTCCATGGCCAATTATCAGCAACAAGCTCAAACCAACCTGACACAGTTGCAGGATCAATTGCGGGCCCAGGGCACGGCCCTGGACCAGTCGACCCAGGCGACAATCGCCAACCTGAACAACTCCCTTAGCCAACAGGGAATGATGTGGCAAAAGATGCAAAAGCAGGCGGACGGTTCCTGGAAAAGTTTGGCGTCTTTTACCGATCCGAATAATCCGACCAATCGGAGAACCATGGAAGCCGTCGCCTCCACTCCGGACGCCGCCATGCGAGCCCTTCTGGGTGAGGCCCAAGCCGCCCGCTAGTTGAAATTTGTTTCATGAAAAAAGCCCGGGAGTAAATCCCCGGGCTTTTTTATTTTATATGTTTAAGGTCTTTATATGACATTATTGACTAAAGGCGGGGAAATCGACATACCCCTCAGGCCCATGCGAGTACCAGACACTCATGTCCGAGGGCGGATTCAGTGGCCAGTTGTTCCGGAAGCGCTCCACCAGATCAGGAGTGCTTATAAAATCCCTGCCAAATGCGATAAGGTCCGCATCACCCGAGCGCACCCGGGCATCGGCATCTTCGCGGGTGTAGCCACAGTTGCCCATTAACGGTCCATGGAACACTTTGCGGAATTCCGAAAGCAACATCGGTTCCCCTAATCCATGAAATCCAAACGCCAATCCATCCACAACATGCAGGTACGCCAAACCAAAACGGTCCAGTTGGGTTGCCACATGAAGGAAGGTTTCCCGATAATCGGGCGAACCCATGTCGTTAAAACATCCATTGGGGGAAATGCGCACGCCCACACGATTTGCGCCAAAAACCGCCGCGACCGCCGTAGTTACCTCATCAAGGAATCGATAACGATTTTCGATGCTGCCGCCATATTCATCAGTGCGGTGGTTGGTTTTCGATTGCAGAAACTGGTCGACAAGGTAGCCGTTGGCTCCATGGATTTCGACTCCATCAAATCCCGCTTCCCTGGCTAAGGACGCCGCGCGGGAATAATCCGCGACCACACCTGAAATCTCCGATGTTTCCAAAGCACGAGGCACATCGTTGGGCCGGGGGCCCAGGTTGGTCTTGCGAGGTTCTTGGTCGTGGATGGCAATGGACGAAGGCGCCACGGGAAGTTTACCCCCATGAAAGTCGCTGTGTGAAGCACGACCAGTGTGCCAAAGCTGTGCGAATATCTTGCCACCTTTTTCGTGGACTGCCGCCACAACAGGTTTCCATGCTTCGGATTGTTCCCGCGTGTACAGCCCTGGAGTTTCGACCCAGCCATTGGCCATTTCACCAACGGTTGTCGCTTCGGAAATGATCAGTCCTGCGGAAGCGCGTTGGGCATAATAAGTGCCCATAAGTGAATTGGGGATTCGATTGGGCCCGGAACGCGACCTGGTCAACGGGGCCATCACAATCCGATTCCCAAGCTCCAATCCCCGCAAATCAAATGGATCAAATAAACCACTCATCAGATTTCTCCTATTTCGTATATCCAAAAAAATGCATTAACGCGCTATTAACAGATCCGTTTGCAACTCCCTTTGCTTTATCCAAAGGACCATCGAGTCGGGAGGTCTCCTGCGTTCAATGTGCTTGAACATCTCTTTGCCTAGGACCTCCATGGCCTAGTCAATGGACGCCAACTTCGCCTCGCCTGGCTTCGAAAGACCAACATGGATCAAACGCTGATCAATGTTGCCTCGTTTCCGATCAAATAAACCTGCCGCCTCCAGCCGATTAATAGGCCCTTTGATGCAGGAAACCTTCGTCATCGTGCGAGTTGCCATCTCGTGTTCAGGAAGGGGAGTGCGCTCCCCACGGGTGATGCGCAAAATGTTGTATTGCGGGTTGGTAAACAAATATTCCCGCAATACCCGGGAAGTTCGATGATGGATTGGGTCGGCAGTTCTCAGGAGATTTGGGGTAAGCTCTTCCTCATCGCAGGCAAATGGGCTGGTCTTTTTCAATTCGACCTGCAATTTGGACTGTGGAATGGGCGCACCAGGATTGAAGGACCAATGGATTCAATGGTTTAGGAATTATTTACAGCTAAAGAAATTATTAGTCAACCAACCCCAGACCACCCGAGCAACTTCCATTTGGAATGGTCCAATCCCAAAAAGGTCCCATCCAGGCCCCTTAAAGCCCCAAATTTCTATCACAACCGAAAGTTAAAACCGTCAATCCGGAGCTTCCCATGGTCGCCGCACTCAGGAAAATTCCACTTACCGCATGGATCCTCATCGCCATGCTCGTTGGCTTTGGGATTGGGTACCAATGGCCCGAATTCGGAAAATCGCTCGATCCCCTCTCTTCCACCATTTTTATGCGCCTGATCAAATCACTGATCTCGCCCCTTATCTTTTCTACCCTCGTGGTGGGAATTGCCGGGCACTGTGACGACCTCAGGCGGATGGGACGACTGGCCCTCAAGGCATTTATCTACTTCGAAGTGGTGACCACTCTTGCACTTGTCATCGGTCTCGCGGCGGTAAACATCAGCCAGCCCGGCAACGGAGTAAAAACCCCCTCCAGCGCCGTGGAAATTGCCCAGGCAACAGCCGAAGCCGGAAAGCTCGCGAAAAACCAGGCAACAGCCACCTCATTTCTTGAACATGTCTTCCCGGCAAGCGTGGTCGAAGCGGCTGCCAAAAACGAAGTCCTTCAGCTTGTTTTTTGGTCGATTCTCTTTGGAATTGCCCTGGCCCAAACTCCTGACAAATACCGGATCCTGATTGTTGACTTCCTTGAGGGAATCGCGCAGGTAATGTTCCGGTTCACCGCCATCGTTATGCTTTATGCCCCAATTGCTATCGGCGCGGCCATAGCCGTCACCGTCGCCCGAAGCGGAACAGAGGTCCTCCTTAATCTCGCGCTGCTTATTGGAACACTGTACGGTGCCCTGGCGGTTTTCTGTCTGTTGGTACTGCTACCCGTGGTACTTTTGTTCCGAATTCCCCTGCTCGGCTTTATCCTGACCATTCGCGAACCCGCACTGCTTGCATTTTCGAGTGCCTCAAGCGAAGCAGCCCTACCCAAAGCCATGCAGGCCCTAGAGGGTTTCGGCGTTCCCAGAAGAATAGTCGCTTTTGTCATGCCCACCGGATATTCATTCAATCTCGATGGATCAACCCTTTATTTGGCCGTTGCCAGTGTCTTTTGCTTTCAGGCGGCAGGGGTGGAGCTTTCCATTCAGCATCAGGTCCTGATGATGCTTATGCTGATGCTCACGAGTAAAGGAGTGGCGGCGGTTCCCCGCGCTTCCCTTGTGATTCTGTCTGGCACTCTCGTTTCCTTTGGCGGCTACCTCAAGGAAAAAAGCCTGATAGACGATGGGCAACTTACCCTGGCTCTCGCGGCGGTAACAACCATTCTGAGCGTGGATGCGCTTATGGATATGGCCCGAACCTCAATCAACCTGGTAGGCAACTGCCTGGCGACATGTGTCATGGCCCGCTGGGAAGGGGAGTTCGATGACAAGGCTGCGGCGGCATCAACCAACAGCCTTTAAAACAAAAAACAAGCCAAAATTGGTAGGGAGTGGGCCAAACCTTTTTACCCGAAAATATAAACCCATGACTTTTCAAAAATAAGGCCGGAGTGGGCAAATCAACCCACCCCGATTCTTATTGGAATCATTAACCTGCCAAGACCTTAGTCATTATTGGGGCATCGCCGCGACCTTCCTTGTCGTCATCGATCCCGTCATGCCTATCATCGTTGAGATCGTCCTCCACTCCATGGTCATCCTCGATGTCCCCATCACCTTTGACAAAGTCATCATTTCCCTTGCCACCATGGTTTTGATCGCGACCACTTCCACCATTCAATCGGTCCCTTCCGATCCCGCCATCCAGCTTACCATCATCGTTGCCACCATTTAGGTCATCGTCCCCCTCATCACCATTGAGGTCATCGTTGCCACCTTCCCCATAAAGACGATCATTTCCAAACCCACCCCGGAGGATATCGGTGCCCAAACCACCCCAGAGCAAGTCGTCACCCAAGCCGCCATCGAGATCATCGGTGCCAATTTCCCCAAAGATAATGTCCGAGCCAGCATTGCCCAGAATGTGGTCGTTGCCTGCACCTCCCCTTTCGACATCATTACCATTGCCTCCCTCGAGGTTATCATCGCCATCCTCGCCATTTAAATCATCATTACCATCGTCGCCAAGGAGGGAGTCCTTTCCTGGTCCACCATATTCCTTATCAGAGCCATTACCACCCCGAATCAGGTCATTTCCCACAGCGCCCCACAAGCTATCCTGACCGTCCCCGCCATCCAGATCATCGTCTCCCGTTTGCCCGTTGATGTTATCCTGACCATTATCGCCCCGAATTTTATCGGCACCCGCTCCACCATTGATAATGTCATCGTCGTTTCCACCAAATATTTGGTCGTTACCATCCCCACCATCCAGCCGGTCATAACCATCCATCCCGTAGAGGGTGTCCAGGCCGGTACCCCCGCTAATTTTGTCACCACCCGCACCACCCCGGAGGACATCGTCTCCATTTTCGCCGTTGATTATATCGTTACCCAAAAAACCAAAAAGGTTATCGTCCCCATCACCACCATTGATCAGATCCGGACTGGGACTTCCAACTACGGAGTCCCTTCCCAAGCCAGTCTGGATAATGGTTGGAATCCCGACAGGCAGTGCTGAAACATTTACGGTGTCATCGCCTTCGCCACTATCAACGCGAACGGATTTTACCGAAGCGACAGAAAAAGCGCCCTGGACACCTTCAACCGAAAGATCTGTTCCCAAACGGGTGATGACAATCTGGTCTGGTCCACTTGTCCCCAAAATCTGAAGCTGATTACCCACGAGGTTTGCTGTGATTCCTGCGGCAGGAGCCAACCGATTTTCCAAAGACTCCAAGGATGGAAATCGATTGGTTCTGAAAAACTTACGGGAAGTACCCATAACCGAAATCTCCTTAAGCAGAGCCCACCAAACAGAAGTCTGGGGGATTTTGGCTCCGATGCCTTAAAACCGCTTCTTACTTCATTACTGTACCCTCAACAGTGATGGAAGAATGCCGGGGAAAACCCGAATAGTACTGGAATTTTTCACAATAATGTATCTTTTAAATTTCCATCTGATTACGATTTGCAAATCATTTCAATCCACCTGTTTTCCAAGCTCAAACAACCCCGATTCCAGGGAAAACTGGGTCAACTCCGCCCGGGACTTCAAACCAAGCTTCGCCATGAGCCGGGCCCGGTAAGACTCCACGGTTTTGACACTAAGAAACAATCGATCCGCAATAGCCTGATTGGTGTGCCCCTGAGCAATTTGCCCTAATACCTCTCTCTCCCGTTGGCTAAGCTGCTCCAGCTTGGAACCCACTAATGATTTTTCTCCGGGCGAATCCACCTCTAGGGCCTTGGGGACTTGGGTGTAAATTCCCCCCTTCGCGATCTGGCGGATCGCCTGTATCAATTCCGAATCAGCCGCGCTTTTCAACAAATAGCCCGATGCTCCCGCGCCAAGCGCCAATCGTACATACGCGGGATCCTCATGCATCGTTAGTACAATCACCCGGGTCCCAGGATACTTAAGCGTCAGCTCCTCAAGAACCCGCACCGGGTTCCCTCCGGGCATCGACCAATCCAAAGCCAGCACCCGGGGATTGGCGATTTTTACGGCTTCAAGAACCAATGAGTGATCTCCAACTTCCCCCACCACCTCCATGTCCGGCTGGTTTTCAATCAAAAGTTTTAGACCCGCCCTCAGAATCGGGTGGTCATCAGCCAAAATAATCCGGATTTTTTCCATTCTAATTAACTCTTTTTTTCAATTGGCACTCGGGCCTGAATCAGGCATCCCTGTCCACGCGAGGATTCCAGACGAAACTCCCCACCCATTAGCTCCACCCTTTCCCTCATGCTCCAAAGTCCAAAAGGCCCCTCGCCTATCTCTCCTCGAAGCGCTTTTTTGGCATCAAATCCCAATCCATTGTCGCGGACCTCCACAATCGCACATTCGTCCCCGGCCTTCAGGCAAACTTCCACCCGATTTGCGCCACTATGCTTGAGGGCATTGGTCAGCGCCTCCTGGATAAGTCGGTAAACTCCGGTTTCCATATCCCCGGACCAATCAACTGGGCCCATATCCACCACAAGGTCAACCTCGACATCGGGTGGAAGATTCTGGTCCCGAACAAGTTTCTGGAGAGCTGCTTCCAAACCGATATCATCCAGAACACTGGGACGCAGCCCACGAACCAATCTACGGACCCCATCCAATGTTTGGGATGCCTGACCCCGAAGGTTTTTTGCACGGTCACGGATAACTTCGCTCTGGGTGGTTTCCTCGATCCACTTGAGTCCAATCAAAAGACTGGTCAACGACTGCCCAACACCATCATGCAAATCCCGGGCGATGCGTCCGCGCTCACCTTCCTGGGCCACCAGGATCAATCCCAGAAGCCGCGACCGTATTCTCCCATGCTGGATAAGCGGGACCAGAAAACCAAACCAGACAAGAGGCGCAAGTACCAGGGTAAGCACACTGGCATCAAGAAACGCAACCACCCCGCTTTCCCTATTCGGCATCATTGTGGGCAACAAAAACATCAGACCATATTCGACAGAAAAAGTAGCAATTAAAAACACAACAAACAATCGTACGGGGCGGATCACCTTGGGAATTTTTTGCAGAAACTTTCGAGCCGAATCCATGCGTCCCTCCCAACTTGCAAGCGGGCAATCCAACAAAAAAATTGCCCCCTGAGCCGATTGGGACCAACGGCTCAAGGAGGATCCTCCATTGTGAAGCGGGGACGGGCATCACGAAATATGAGGAATCAATGAGAGCATACGGCCTGTTGCTACTGTTAGCAACCTGAAACACTCCAAAAACGAAAATGGGGGACAAACCTGTGCGGTTTACCCCCCATTTGGATTTCTATTGTGGCTTTGGCCGGAAAGGAGCAAATCCTTGGCCAACCAAAGCCCTAGGCTGTTAGGCCCAGGAAATCAACTATTCTCCAGCCACTGCCGCGGCAATCTCTGCCTCTTCATCAAGTGGTACTTCTTCGGCAACTCGCATAGCCAAATGCGACTGCTGGTGCATCGAGAAGCCTGTACCCGCGGGAATCAGGTGACCAAGGATAACATTTTCCTTGAGACCAACAAGGTAGTCCGTCTTGCCCGCAAGCGCGGACTCGGTGAGGACCTTTGTGGTTTCCTGGAACGAGGCGGCCGAGATAAAGCTGTCGGATTGAACCGATGCCTTGGTAATTCCAAGGAGCTGAACTTGACAGGTTGCGGGAAGAGGACTGGTCCAGGTGGGAACAGTGCCCTTCTCGGCCTCGATCCGCTCCTTCTCCTCTTCGTAGACAACCTTGGGAACGATTTGACCTTCCTTGAAACGGCTATCGCCCGACTTCTTGATTTTGCACGACTCACGAAGGCGGCTGTTAACCGCATTGAAAGCCTGCTTGTCGATGACGGATCCGGGAAGCAGACCCGAGTCGCCTGTTTGTTCCACCTTCACCTTGCGAAGCATTTGCGAGACGATGATCTCGATGTGCTTGTCGTCGATGTCCACACGCTGGCTGCGATAAACATTCTGGACTTCGCGAACGAGGTAGTTTTGCACAGCCTCAATACCCGAGATGAGCAGGATGTCGTGGGGAACCAGCGGTCCATAAACAAGGGGATCGCCTTCCTTAACACGGTCACCGGTCTGAACGCGAAGGTGCTTTCCTGGGGGAACCTGGTGCTCGCGCTCCTCGCCTGTGGTCTTGCCGTTGTCATCGACAGGCTGGATGTAGATAAGACGCTTGTTACGCTTCTTGTCACCCACGCGGATCATACCCGAGATTTCGGACATGACGGCCGGATCACGAGGCTTGCGGGCCTCGAAGATCTCGGTCACGCGAGGGAGACCACCAGTGATGTCCTGAGTACCACCCATTTCACGGGTCGTCTTGGCAAGGATGGTTCCCGCCGAGATTGCCTGACCGTCGCGAACCTCGATAAAGGCGCGCTCGGGGAGGTAGACAACGGTAAGTTTTTGTCCCTTGTTGTCCTGGATGACGATTTGGGGGTGGTACTCACCCTTGTGTTCCATGACGAGGAAACGCTCGGCGCCTGTGATTTCGTCGATGTCCTTACGAAGGGTTTCACCCTCGATGAGCTCGACAAACTTCACCTTGCCGCCACGATCGGCGATCAGCGGAGTGATATGCGGGTCCCACTTACAAAGGACAGTACCCGGTTGAACATCGGTATTGTCGTTGATGAGCACCAAAGCGCCGTAGGGAACCGCGAAAGTTTCAATCGGGGTGCCCTTGGGGCCAAGGATCTGGATCTCGCCATTACGGCCGAGAACCACATTCTCCTTTTTGGAGTTTTCGACGGCGCTAATGCGTTGGAAACGCACACGACCGACCTTTTTGTTCTTCATTTCGGATTCGCCAAGCTCGCGCTTAACCACGCCGCCGATGTGGAAAGTACGCATGGTAAGCTGGGTGCCAGGCTCACCAATCGACTGGGCGGCGATGATACCCACAGCCATGCCCTCTTCCACAAGCGCGCCTGTCGAGAGGTCCATGCCGTAACAAAGACGGCAAACGCCAAGCTGCGCCTGACAGGTCATTGGTCCGCGAACCATGACCTTGTCAAGGCCGAGGGCTTCGATGGCCCGGGCTGCTTCCCACGACATCATCTCGTTCTCTTCGACGATGACCTGGTTGTTGCGAGGGTCGATGATCGTGTTACGGCTTACGCGACCACGGATGGTTTCGGCAAGCGAACGCTCGATTTCTTCGCCCTTCATGATCGCCGACTTGGTCACACCCTGGGTGGTACCACAGTCGTGCATGGTCACCACGACATTCTGGGCCACATCGGCCAGCTTGCGGGTAAGGTAGCCGGAGTCGGCCGTCTTCAGCGCAGTGTCGGCAAGGCCCTTACGGGCACCGTGCGTGGAGCTGAAATACTCGAGTACGGACAATCCTTCCTTGAAGTTCGCCTTGATGGGGGTCTCGATGATGGAGCCGTTCGGCTTCGCCATCAAGCCACGCATACCGGCAAGCTGACGGATCTGTTCGATACCACCACGGGCGCCGGAGTGGGCCATGAGGAAGATCGGGTTGAGGTAAGGACGCAGGCGGCCGTTATCCAGACGCTTGTCATTACGAAGGTCTTCCATCATATGCTTCGTGATGTTGTCACGGGCACGGGTCCAAAGATCGAGCGTCTTGTTGTAGCGTTCCCGCTCGGTGATGTTACCTTCTTCGAACTGGCGACGGAATTTTTCGACTTCCTTGTCGGTTTCGCGAAGCTCCTTCTCTTTGTTGGAGGGAGTTCGCAGATCGTCGGTCGCGAAACTAAGACCAGAACGAGTTGATTCGCGGAAACCGGTGATTTTCATCTTGTCGAGCAGGTCGATCGTGGCGCGGCGGCCAAGAACCTGATAGCAGTCGGCGATGATGCGGCTCAATTGCTTGGACGAAAGAGCCAGGTCATAAAACGCCATTTCCGGATAGAGAATGTCATTGAAGATCACACGGCCAACCGTGGTGATGACACGCTCGTTTTCCTTGACGATAAGCTCCTCGACAGAAACGCGATCGACATACACGCGTTCGGTGATGAACTTCTTGCCCGCGGGCAAGCGGAGGTGGATTCGGGCGTGTACGCCCAATTTATTCTGACCGAAGGCCGTGAAAACTTCCTCGGCGTTGGCAAACACCATGCCTTCGCCCTTTTCACCCGATTCACCCAGTTCACCACGGGTTGCGGTGAGGTAATAACAACCCATGACGATGTCCTGGGAGGGGGTGATAATCGGCTGGCCGTTGGCAGGACTGAAGATGTTGTTGGTCGACATCATCAACACGGTCGCTTCAACCTGCGCCTCGATTGAGAGGGGAAGGTGAACGGCCATCTGGTCACCGTCGAAGTCGGCATTGAAGCCTTTGCAAACGAGCGGGTGGATGCGAATCGCGTTGCCTTCGATCAGGGTCGGTTCAAACGCCTGGATACCCATGCGGTGGAGGGTGGGCGCCCGGTTGAGCATCACGGGATGGCTCTTGGTCACCTCTTCGAGGATATCCCAAACCTGATCATCCTTGCGCTCGAGCATCTTCTTCGCCGACTTGATCGTGTCAGCGTACTTGAGCTCCTTGAGGCGACGAATGATGAAAGGCTGGAACAGCTCAAGCGCGATCTTTTTCGGAAGACCGCACTGGTGCAGACGCAACTCGGGACCCACGACGATTACCGAACGGGCGGAGTAATCGACGCGCTTTCCAAGGAGGTTTTCGCGGAAGCGACCCTGCTTACCCTTGATCATGTCGGTCAGCGACTTGAGAGGCCTGTTGGACGAGCCGAGAACGGGGCGCTTGCAACGACCGTTGTCAAACAGCGCGTCAACCGACTGCTGGAGCATGCGCTTTTCGTTGCGGATGATCACTTCGGGGGCGTTAAGGTCGACCAACTTCTTGAGGCGGTTGTTACGGTTGATAATACGACGATACAGATCGTTGAGGTCTGATGTCGCGAAGTTTCCGCTATCAAGGAGAACCAAAGGGCGAAGGTCTGGCGGAATCACGGGAATACAGTCGAGAACCATCCATTCGGAACGGTTTGCCGAACCACCCATACCGGAGTCGCGAAGGCTCTCAACCACCTTGAGCCGCTTGACCAGGTCGCGCACCTTTTGGGCGGAACGCTTGGGCTTCAAAAGTTCCGCGTCGAGCAAACTGCGAAGGTCGAGCGATACTTTAACCAGATCAAGACGCTTGAGCAGGGCCTTGATGGCCTCGGCGCCCATGGCGGCATCAAAAGCATTGCCGAACTTTTCGCGAGCCTTCTTGTATTCATCCTCGTTGAGGAGTTGCCTTTCCTGGAGATCAGTGTCGCCGGGATTGGTGACAACATAATCCTGGAAGTAGATGATCCGTTCGAGGCTCGAGGTTTTCATGTCGAGCAGCGTGCCAAGACGACTGGGCATCGCCTTGAAAAACCAGATATGGACGATTGGAGCGGCAAGCTCGATGTGTCCCATGCGCTTGCGGCGCACGCGGCTGTGTGATACCTTCACACCGCAACGATCGCAAACCATGCCCTTGTACTTCATGCCGCGGTACTTGCCGCAGGAACATTCCCAGTCCTTCTCGGGCCCGAAGATGCGCTCGCAGAACAGACCATCCTTTTCGGGACGGTAGGTCCGGTAGTTAATCGTTTCGGGTTTCTTCACCTCACCGTAGGACCAAGTCCCGCGGATGTGGGAAGGATCAGCCAGGGTGATGCGGACAGAGCTGATATCGTTAATGCGGTCATAATTCGTTTCGGCGGTGCTCATCGGGTTCCCCTCTTCGTTCCTTGTCCTGTCGCGTATTCGGTTGTGTCATGGCGCCAGCGGACACTCGCCGGGGCCCAACCACCTTGTCCAGGCGGCGGGCCCATATCGCGCAATCACTAGTCGGCCGATTTTGTGTCAATTTCCTCGTATCCGCCTCCCAGAAGTTGTTTCTTCTGGAGCTGGATGTTCAGAGCAAGACCACGGATTTCATTCGTAAGCACATCAAAGCTCGCGGGAGTTCCGGCCTCAAGCGTGTTCTCGCCCTTGACCATCGACTCGTAGATCTTTGTGCGCCCCTCGACATCATCCGACTTGACGGTGAGGAGTTCCTGCAGAATGTAGGCTGCGCCATAAGCTTCGAGCGCCCACACTTCCATCTCACCAAAGCGCTGGCCACCGAAGCGAGCCTTGCCGCCCAGCGGTTGCTGGGTGATGAGGGAGTATGGACCCGTTGCACGGGCATGGACCTTGTCATCTACCAAGTGGTGTAGCTTGAGCATGTAGATATAGCCCACGGTGACCATCTGCTCAAAGCGCTCGCCTGTGCGGCCATCGAACAGCCAGCTCTTGCCGGATTCGTGAAGCTTGGCTTCCTTAAGGCAACCGCGAATTTCTTCTTCGGTGGCACCATCGAAAACCGGAGTGACTGCCTTGAAACCAAGGTTCTTGGCGGCCCAACCCAAGTGGGTTTCAAGAATCTGACCCACATTCATACGACTCGGCACACCCAGCGGATTGAGCAGGATGTCCACAGGCGTACCATCGGCCAGGTAAGGCATGTCTTCCACGGGGAGGATCTTCGAGATCACACCCTTGTTACCGTGGCGACCGGCCATCTTGTCACCAACCGAAATCACCCGCTTGGTGGCGACGGTGATCTTCACCATTTGCTGCACGCCGGGAGGTAGTTCCTCGCCACGCTTGAGGTTGTTAAGGCGACGATCACGCTCCTCAATAACCTTGTCCAGTTGCTCACGGTGCTTCTTGTAGATCGGCTTGATGAGCTTGGTTTGCTCGGGGGTCCGAACCTCAAGATGCTCGAGCTTGAATTCCACGGCAGCCTGCGCGGCCTCGGAATTGTCTTTCTCGCCACCGATCGACTTGTTATTGCGAACATCGCGAAATGCAGCCCGTTGGCCAACTTCAAGGGCGTCCTTGATTTCGGCAATCATCAGGTGCCATTGCTCGGCAATTCGCTTGTTGAAGGCATCCGCCTCATCACGGAAGTCCTTGTCGAATTGCTTTCGCTCATCTTCGGACATACTCGCGCGACGGGAGAAGCGACGGGCTTCGATTACGACGCCCTCCACACCCGAAGGAACTTCGAGGCTTTCATTTTTAACATCTTCACCCGCGCGCCCGAAGATCGCGTAAAGAAGCTTTTCTTCGGGAGTCAGTTCGCTCTTGGACTTTGGCGAAACCTTACCCACGAGAATATCACCGGGGGTGACGAAAGTACCGATCTGGACGATACCGTTGTCATCGAGGTTGGCCAGGGCCTTGGGAGACACATTCGGGATATCCCGGGTGAACTCTTCCTTGCCAAGCTTGGTTTCGCGAATTTCGATCTCGAACTCTTCGATGTGTATCGAAGTGTAGGTGTCGCGTTCAACCAACCGTTCGGAGATAATGATTGCATCTTCGAAGTTGTAGCCGTCCCACGACATGAACGCGACCAAAACATTGCGCCCAAGGGCCAATTCACCCTGATAGGTGGCAGCGCCATCAGCAAGGACTTGACCCTTTTTGACCTTTTCACCAACCTTGATAATCGGCTTTTGGTTGATGCATGTGTGCTCGTTAAGGCCGGTAAACTTGCGAAGGATGTATTCGCGCTCATCTACACGAATTCGGAGGGAGTCCACATAAGTGACGGTGCCTTCCTTTTCCGCTTTGAGCACCATGCCCGAGTTTCGGGCAACATCCTTCTCCATGCCCGTAGCCACAATGGGTGGTTCGGTAACAAGAAGAGGAACAGCCTGACGCTGCATGTTCGAGCCCATGAGCGCGCGATTTGCGTCATCGTGCTCAAGGAACGGGATCAATCCGGCGGAAACGCCGACCATCTGCTTAGGGCTCACATCTACAAATTCCACCTGCTCAGGTTCGGCGGTTATGAATTCGCCTTCGTGACGGGCGGTGAACTTGTCCGTGGAAAACTTGCCATTTTCCATCGGGGTATCAGCAGGGGCCAAAACCACGCGTGCTTCCTCATCGGCGCGCAGATAACGAACCTCACCGGTCAGTTTTCCATCCTTAACGACCCGATAAGGGGTGATAAGGAAGCCGTATTCATCAACACCGGCGTAGGTGCTCAAGTGACTGATAAGACCGATATTGGTACCTTCAGGGGTCTCAATCGGGCAAATACGGCCATAGTGACTGATGTGAACATCGCGAACATCGAAGCCAGCGCGTTTACGGTTCAAACCGCCAGGCCCAAGGGCCGAAAGGCGCCTTTCGTGGGTAAGCTGCGAAAGGGGATTGGTCTGGTCAACCACCTGGCTCAATTCGCCCCGACCGAAGAAGTACTCGATCGCCGCACTGATGCTCTTGGGATTGATTAGGGAACGAGGCGTCATGTCCTGTTGATCACGGTTGGACATACGCTCGGTCACGGTACGACGCAGCTTGAGGAAGCCCTTGCGAAGTTCTTCAGCGGCAAGTTCATCGATCGTGCGCACACGCCTGTTGCCCAAGTGGTCAATATCGTCCAGTTCCGCACCCTGATCTTTGGCGCGAAGCTTGAGAATGTATTTGATCGCATTCAGGAAGTCGGCGGGTTGAAGCGCCATTTCATCCGCGGAAACCGTGTCCTTGAGGTTGAACTTGCGGTTGAGGCGAAATCGACCCACGCGACCCAGGCGATAACGGTTTGTATCCTGGAATTTCTCTCGGAACATTTCCTTCGCCTTTTCGAGTTGGGCTGGATTGCCTGGACGGATCTTCTGATAGATCTTCAGAAGAGCCTCCTCGTGGGTGGCGGCGGTGTCTTCCGCCATCGCGGCAAGGATAATCGGATCCTTGACGACCGCAAGCACTTCAACCGACTTTACCGAACTGGCCAGGATCTGGTTAAGTTTGGCATCGTCGATGGCTTGGCCAGCCTCGAGGTAGATCTCACCGTCTTCCGGATCGATAACATCTTCCGCGACAATTGCGCCCTTGAGCCGTTCGCCACCACCCTTGGTCTTGACGGACTCGATAGGGTAAAACGCCTTCAGGATGTCCGCATTGGTGCTAAAGAGGGGGTCCATCGCGCGGAGGAGCGTCAACGCCGAGAATTTACCCGACTGATCGATGCGGACATTCAGCGAATCCTTCTTGGTCACATGAAGTTCGATCCACGAGCCACGCTCGGGGATGATACGGCATGAGTGAAGGTCGCGATCCGCTTCGCGCTCCATCATAAAGTCTACACCAGGCGAACGATGCAGCTGACTTACAACCACACGCTCGGCACCATTGATGATGAACTCGCCACCACCAATCATGATCGGCATATCGCCCAGGTACACTTCTTCTTCTACGGGTTGCTCCTTGTTAAGGCGGAGCAACACGCGGAAGGGACGACCATAGGTCAAACGAAGCTGGCGGCATTCGTCTGGACCAAATCGGGGTTTTCCCAATTCGTACCGGACATATTGCAGGTTAATAGACTTGTCCATGTTCTCGATCGGGAATGTTTCCCGGAGAACAGCTTCAAGCCCAATATCCTCGCGCTTTTCCGCCAGGGTATTCACCTGCAGGAAGCGGTCATACGACTTCTGCTGGATGTCCGTAAGGGGGGGTACCGCTGTAAGATCCTCGGCGTTTTGGCCGAAGCTGCGGGTTTGCTTGGGGTAGATCATTCGATCAGTGGGGACGGGCATTTAATGCGCCTCCCTGAGGCATGACTCATTTTGGAATCGCCCGGTCAGCCTCGACCCGGGGGAACCCATGGCTCAATAAAAGACGAAAATCAAGCGATTTGGGATAAGGCGGAATTATTACCGCCAAAAATACCGATGCTTTGGATGTCGGTGCGTAGGGCACAGAAAAAGCAAGCTAACCGGACAGTTCCCGGCAAAGACTCGCGATAAAAGATGGGATCCAAGACCTGAAATTGCCTGCGCATAGGTGTGCCTGGTCTCTGGAGAATGCAGGCCGCTGGCCGAAACCACGGAGGTTGCGGACCATTCCACCGGAAACGACACAATCACACCCTCTCCCGTCCATTTGGTAGATTGGGGGTGTGTCGCGACTAAACTTCCTGTTTCCAACCGGCGTACGGCATCAATCCTATTCAATCAAACAGATCAAATTCAGTCAAGGGACTGAATAAAAAATCCTGGCCGGAGTCCCCCGGCCAGGATCCTTTGATCCAACCTTAGGACTACTTAAGGGACACTTTCGCGCCTTGTTCTTCCAACTTCTTCTTGGCAGCTTCAGCGTCTTCCTTGCTGATCCCGTCCTTGACGGACTTGGGAGCGCCTTCAACCAGGTCCTTGGCTTCCTTGAGGCCAAGACCGGTCAATTCGCGAACAACCTTGATTACGGAAATCTTCTTGTCAGCGGGGGCGCTCTCGAGCACAACGCTGAATTCGGTCTTCGCAGCGGGCTTTTCAACCTCGGCTGCTGCGGCCGCAACAACTACACCACCGCCAGCGGCGGGCTTGATGTTGTGGACCTTTTCGAGGTAGTCAGCCAGCTCAACAGCCTTGGCTACGGTCAACGCGACAATCTTGTCGCCCAATTCCTTGATTTCTTCGTTGTAGTTCGTCTCGCTCATCTTAAATCACCCTTTCCTATGACCAATACGGGCTGAAGCTTCCCGACAAAGGTCCATTCTAACCAGCGTAATAGCACGATACCCGGACCGCCCGGGTGTTCGGGATGACAGCAGGGACTACTCCCCAGCCGCCGCAGTCTCCTTTTCGGAGATGGTCTTGATCTGCGAGGCGAGATTCGCCCCGGGAGCCTTGAGCTGGGAAGCAATACGGCTGGCGGGTGCAAGCACCATTCCAACAACATTTGCGATAGCTTCCAAACGGGTTGGCATCTTCTTGGCAATATCAAAGGAGATGGGTTGACCTTCGGCAATGGCGCCCTTGAGGGTCAACTTGTCCTTGTACAACTCGGCGGTTTGTTTGCCGGTAAGTTCCGAGTCAATCGCACGGCAGAGTTCCGATACCGCAGTACCAGGAACCGTGGACCATGCATAAAGCGACGTTCCAGAGAAATAGGGACTGTCGGTGGAAATATGAATTCCCTGCTCGACAAGTACCTTGCGGGCCATGCTGTTCTTGACGCGCTTTACGCGAATTTTCTTCTTCCGAAGAACTGCGCGAAACTGTTGGTCAGAGGTACAACTCAACTTGCCAACATTCAGCACAACCATGTCCTGAACCCCAGAGAAATCCTTGCGAATCGCTTCGAGTTCCATCAACTTTACTGATTTGCTCATGAATCTATCCCCTTACTCAATTCATCAGATGGACGGACATTTCTCCGTCCATGGGTCGTGTTTGTTGTGATTTGCGAAAACCGACTAGAATGCCACCGAAATTCCGGGACTCATGGTCGAGGCAACGGTAATACCGAGGATATAGTTCCCCTTAACACCGGACGGTTTTACCGAGCGAATCTGCTCGATGAAGGTGTTGATGTTATCGCTAAGTTGATCATCGTTGAAGCTCAACTTGCCAACCCCGGCGTGGACATTCCCACCCTTGTCGGTACGGTATTCCACCTTGCCCGCCTTGAATTCCTTCACGGAAGCGGAAACATCACCACCAGCGGGAATCACGGTCCCGGCCTTGGGTGTGGGCATCAGACCACGGGGACCAAGGACCTTACCCAAGCGGATGACCTTGGCCATCATGTCCTGGGTCGCCAAGGCCACATCGAAATCGAGCCAGCCTTCTTCATTGATCTTCTTGATCAATTCATCACCACCAGCGAAATCGGCTCCGGCTTTTTTGGCGGTTTCGACATTCGCACCTTGGGCGAAAACAAGAACGCGAACATTTTTGCCAACGCCATGGGGTAAAGCAACGCTTCCACGGATCAGCTGATCAGCTTGGGTTGCATCGATACCAAGGTTCATGTGAACCTCGACAGTCTCATCGAATTTGGCACGACGAGTCGTACGAAGCAAGGCAAGAGCCTTGCGCAACGAGAGAGTCCCCTCCTTGCGAAGCTTTTGTTCCTGCGATTTAAGCACACCCCGAAGCTTCTTCCCACGACGGGGTGGAATACCGGGTTGCTTTTTGCGCTTTTTGCCTTCACCAGGAGCTTCAGCCTTGGTCGCTTCCGCAACAGGGGCCTCAGGTGCCTTGGAAACAGGAACTTGCTTTTCGTCGTCTTTTTTCTTCGCCATGACTCATTCTGCCTGTGCGTCTACCCGAGATCGGGGAAACTATTATGATAGGACAAAATACCAAAGGGCGCAAAGGTTAATCACCAAGCGTCCCCGGGCAAACCATGATTTTTGCGGGTTATTCCATCACCGCGAGGCCAAGGCTACGAGCCGTGCCCTCAATGATGCGCATCGCATGATCAACATCGCGTGCATTGAGATCAGGCAATTTGTCCGTGGCAATTTGACGAACTTGGGCCTTGGTTACCGAAAAACCCTTGTATTTGCCGGACTTTTTGGCTTTTTCTTCGGGTTTGATTTCGTGGCCGCCTTTTTTCTTCTCGACGGGGATTTTCGCCGCCATCTTCAAAAGCACCGAAGCCGGTGGACTCTTGATCATGAATTCAAAAGAACGATCATTGTAGACCGTAATCAAAACCGGAAGGGTCAGACCCTTGCGATCGGCGGTCTTGTCGTTGAATTCCTTGACGAATTTACCAATGTTCACACCGTGCTGGCCCAAAGCGGGACCAACCGGGGGGGCTGGAGTCGCCGATCCACCCGGGCACTGGAGCTTGATAACTGCCGTGACTTGCTTAGCCATTTTTTCCGTCCTTCAAACCTTTCAGATGCCTACTACATGCCCAGCTGGATCAGATCTCCTCGACCTGCCAGTATTCCAGTTCCACCGGGACTGTTCGCCCAATGATGGTCAGTTCCACCCTTACATGGTGAACCGACTCCAGGATTTCCTTAACTTCACCTTCCATGCCTGCGAAGGTGCCATCCTTGATCTTAACACGATCGCCGCGTTCAAATTCAGGTTTCACGGCTACAGTAGTCGTGACAACCTCACCCTTGGTGCGCAGCATTCGCTGTACTTCAAGTTCGGACATGGCATTCGGGGGACGATTAACAGAGCTACCGACAAAGTCGCCAACTCCATTAATTTCCCGGAAAAGAACCAACATCCGGTCATTGAACTCGAGCTCGGCCATGAAGTAACCGGGATAGAGCTTTCGCTCTTTCACGATGTTCTTGTTGTTTCGACGCTCTGTGACTCGCTCAACCGGGATGTAAATCTGGCCATAGTACGGATCGAGACCCTCGATCTTGATACGGCGCTCAATAGCATCCCTGATCGTCTCTTCGCGACCAGCAGTAACTTTGATAACATACCAGTTCTTCTTGCCCGTGATAGGGGGCATATCAGAAGCGGTTTCGCGCGGTTTCGCAGGAGCCGTCGAAATCTCGTGTGATTCCACAACGGTTGTTGTCTCATCCAGAATATCTTGTGAATCGTTCATGATTTGTTGTCCTGTGGCGTTGGGGCTAAATTGGGGATCACCAGGGCTTGCGATCCACATTTGCCTCTCGATCCTGGACCGATTCATTGAATTTTAGCACGCCGATCAGATTCGAGCTAAGAATTTGTTTCCAGGCGATGTCCATAACAAAGAGCAAGACCGCAAACATGACAAGAGTTGTCAAAACAACAACTGTGTCCTGCATGAGCTTCTTCCAGCTGGTCCAGCTAACCTTGTTCATTTCGCCATCAGTGCTTATCAAAAACTCCGCAAAGAGGGGAACATTCACTAAGCGCCAGCTAAACCAGAAACCCAACCCAAGAATCAAAAGGGGAAGAGAAAACTGGATCGATGGAAGCAAATGAACCTTTTCAAACTCGACAACGCCCTCAGGAAGTACTGGGGTAATTGTCTTTGCCGGGGTCTTCAGGCCTTGCTCTTTGAACGACCGCCCTTCTTCGGAAACTTTTTCTTTACTGACAATTTCATTTGGCTTGTATTGAGAGTCACCATTGAGAACATCAATCTTTACAAAAGTCTCAGGATTGAGCTGCTCACGAATGCGGGCAAATTCTTCGCGACTGATTTTTAAATCGCGTGAAATCTTTTCAGGCAAATATTGAGCGTCAGCAGGCTTCTCAATCCGAACTTGTCCAGTAAATGGGAGGGACGCTGTCATGTCTCCACCCTTGCGAACAAACGCTGCACCCAAGAGTGACCAGATTCCCGTTCCAAGGACTACAAGCAAAACAGAGAGAGTCAGGCGGCGCATGCGCACCCCCTGGGACTTTTTGTACGAGGCCCCAGTAAACCAACCTTGCTCAGTCAACATGGAGGCAAGATTTGCGCAACCAGGTGAGTAAAAAAGACGAATTCCAAGACTCAACGAAAACGCCACAAACCCCATGCTGATCACAAGACCAATGGGACGGGCGGCTCCATTTTGGTAAACAAGCCGATCCATCCACCAACCAATAATCAACCCAAGAAGGGTAACAACGCAAAGGCCGATGAGCGCAATCGCCGTGTAAGATGGGGTGTCAGATGTACCCGCAGTTTTGGCCAGTCGCAATAGCCCAAGAACCGAGCCAACAATTCCAGCCACTACTGCCAAAAACTGGATCGCGCCACCAAGAAACTGAAGTGATTCAGGCCAAGCAGAGACGGAAAGAATCCTGGGGATACCCCAGAAAACGACGCCGGTGGCTGCGATAACTAAGACAGCCCCAACAAGACCCGAGGTAGCCCCAAGTCCTGTCTTGACTGATTGGTTATTTCCGAGTTTTGGTGCGGAGACCGCCATGGTGTCGCTTATCCATCCCGTTCAATACAGGGGTGGTGCGTTTACCCACCCCAGAAATATACGCTCTAGTTTCTTGATCAAGCACGGGCGGAGGGAGTCGAACCTTCAACCCCCGGTTTTGGAGACCGGTGCTCTGCCAATTGAGCTACGCCCGTATGCAAAACTTTTGGTGGCAGAAACCACCCCACCAAAAGAGTTGATTTACTTCTTGTGGCTTTCTTTGTGAATCGTCACCTTGCGAAGGCGAGGGCAATACTTTTTCCGCTCAAGACGATCTGCACCACGAGTTTCTTTCTGAACCCTATAGTTGCGGTCACCTGATTCGGTGCATTCCAGCCAAACATACTCACGCATGATTCAACCTTCACTTTCCCAAATTCAATGAATGCCCTTAGGGCACTCGATTCCTTCATGACCGGCGCCCGGAGGATTTCCCACCGGGCGCAAAGCAGTCCATTTTTTACCGATCCGGCTTATGCCAAAATCTTGGTTACAACGCCTGAACCCACGGTACGACCACCTTCACGGATGGCGAAGCGGAGGCCTTCGTCCATGGCGATGGGGCTTTCGGCAAGAAGTTCAACTGTGAAGTTCACAGTTTCACCAGGCATAACCATTTCGATCGAGTCAGGCAACTTGATGTTACCCGTTACGTCGGTGGTGCGGAAGTAAAACTGGGGGCGATACCCGGTGAAGAACGCGGTGGAACGGCCACCTTCTTCCTTCGAAAGGATATACACCTGAGCTTCGAACTTGGTGTGCGGGGTGATGCTGCCTGGCTTGGCAAGAACTTGGCCACGCTCAAGGTCGTTACGCTCGATACCGCGAAGGAGAACACCGACGTTGTCGCCAGCTTCACCACGGTCCAAGGTCTTTTGGAACATTTCCACGCCGGTAACAGTAGTCTTTCGGACATCCTTGCGGAGACCGATGATTTCGACTTCTTCACCAACCTTGATGACGCCGCGATCAATACGGCCGGTACCCACGGTACCACGACCTTTGATCGAGAACACATCTTCGATGCTCATGAGGAAGGGCTTGTCGGCTTCGCGCATCGGAAGAGGGATATAGGAGTCAAGGGCTGCGACGAGGTCGTCGATGCACTTGCCTGCCCCCTCGTCTTTGCCGCTGCTTTGCATAACGGCGAGCGAGTTACCACGAATGATTGGGATCTCATCCCCGGGGAAACCGTACTTGTTGAGAAGTTCGCGGATTTCCATTTCGACGAGTTCGACAAGCTCACCAGCTGGGTCATCAGCCAATGCGACATCGATCTTGTTTAGGTACACCACGATACGAGGCACACCAACCTGACGCGCAAGCAGAATGTGCTCGCGGGTCTGGGGCATTACGCCTGCATCGGCTGCAACCACCAGGATCGCACCATCCATTTGGGCGGCGCCGGTGATCATGTTTTTGATGTAGTCGGCGTGGCCCGGGCAATCCACGTGAGCGTAGTGCCTGGTTGCTGATTCGTATTCGACGTGAGCAGCAGCGATGGTTACGGTCTTAAGATCGTCACGCTCGGTACCGCCCTTGGCGATTTCCTTGTAGCTCTTGATGTTGGCAACATTGTTCTTGAAACCCTGGCGGGCGACAATGGCAGCGGTTGTAGTCGTCTTGCCGTGGTCGATGTGTCCAATGGTTCCAACATTCACATGCGGTTTTGTCCGCTTAAACTCTTCCTTAGCCATCGCCCCTCCGAAGGTGCAAAAGGAATGACCCGCCTTATGCGGGCCTTTCTGGTTCAATAATACCAAAAAGCCTGAAATGGTGTCTTGGGTATCCTTTTCGATCCCCGAGTCACCCTCCGGTCGGGCCTCTTCTTTCGACCCAAAGCTGCTGGTGGGGATTGAACCCACGACCTCGTCCTTACCAAGGACGCGCTCTACCGCTGAGCTACAGCAGCAACAAAAAATGGACCTAGACCGATAGGATACCACCTATTGGCCATAAATCCAGAGCGGGCGATGGGACTCGAACCCACAACATCCTGCTTGGAAGGCAGGTGCTCTAGCCATTGAGCTACGCCCGCAATTGGCTTACTTCTAAACGGGGCAAGGATTTGCAGGTTTTCGGACGCGGTAGTCCGGAACCAAAAACAAATCGCTTTCAAAATGGGCAGGGAGGGATTCGAACCCCCGTAGTACTAAGTACGTCAGATTTACAGTCTGATGCCATTGGCCGCTCGGCCACCTACCCTTTTGCTTGCCTGATCCAACCCCCTCTAAAAAAGCCAAACTCCCACCACTCGCCCCTTTTCGTTGGGAAAGCTAGCGGTGGGACTTGAACCCGCAACCGCTGGTTTACAAAACCAGTGCTCTACCATTGAGCTACGCTAGCAAAGCTGGCTTGGTGGGAAGTTACAACTTTAGCCGTGCTTCGCTTGGTTATCAAGTCAATTTTCGGCGAAATGAATCCAAACGGCCAGTCCAGTTAGGCCAAAATTTCTGACATGACCTTTCCATGAACATCAGTTAACCGCCGATCCACACCATTTGCCCGAAAAGTGAGCCTCGTGTGGTCCAAACCAAGCAAATGGAGGATCGTTGCATGAAGATCGTAAACCTGGGTCGCTTTTGCCGGTTCTGCTGGAGCCAATCCAAAATCATCACTTGGACCAACCGAAATTCCTCCCCGAATACCCCCTCCTGCCATCCAGCTGGTGAAACCATAGGGATTATGGTCCCGTCCCTTACCCCCTTGGGAGCAAGGCAATCGACCAAATTCCGTTGTCCAAAGAATCACCGTATCCTCAAGCATCCCGCGTTGCTTCAAATCGGCCAATAATCCAGCAACCGCAACCGCCATTCCACCCGCCAAAGGGCCATGATCTCGGGAAATGTCCTCGTGACTGTCCCAATTTCTCCTTGGAAAACCGTTATCGCAGCCCGACCAAATCTGAACAAATCGGACGCCCCGCTCCAAAAGTCGCCTCGCCACAAGGCACTTTCGCCCCATTGCATCCGCCTCCTCAGGCAGATTGATCTCCTTGGGGAAAGGCGTTCCAACCGGTTGAATGCCGTAAAGTTCCTGGGTAATTTTTGTTTCCTTGCTGAGGTCCATCGCCTCGGGAGCAGCCAGCTGCATCGCCGCCGCCAATTCATAACTGCGAATTCGGGAATCGATTCGGGAGTCATCCAAACGACTGGATGCAAATATCCGGTCACTTTTCCCCAAAAGGGCCCGCGCTTCTTTTTCGGATCCACTAAATTCAACCGTGTCCACATTCCGGGGGAACAGGTCCGGAAGCGGGCTGGGTGTCCCGGGTCGCAATATGGTTCCCTGGTGCTGACCGGGAAGGAATGCGTTATCCCAGTTCTTTGTGCCGTTACTGGCGTAACCACGATGATCCGGAAGAACAACAAAAGTGGGAAGGTTTTGGTTGAGTGAACCAAGCCCATAACTCACCCAGCAACCCATTCCGGGAAAACCGGGGTTCTGAAACCCTGTTGCCTGAAGGTAGGTCGCCTGGCTATGGATGCCGGTTTTGCCCGTCATGTTGTGCACAAAAGCCATCTCATCGACGACTTTGCCCAAAGGCGAGACCACCTCGGCGAGCATTTTTCCGCACTGTCCTTTGGGAGCAAAATCCCAAATCGGACGCAGCCAAGGCCCCAAACCGTCCTGAAAGGCCTCGATCTTCCCCTTCAGGTCCGAGGGTTGACCATGGCGCTTGAAAAGCTCGGGTTTGTAATCAAACAGATCGACCTGGCTTGCGGCCCCAGCCATAAACAGCTGGATCACTCGCTTGGCTTTGGCCGGGTGATGGGTACCTTGGGCCCCATTCCCTTTTGCCTGGCCAAGCATGGATGCCAAGGCAATACCACCCAGTCCACCTCCTGATTGCCAAAGGAAGTCACGACGACTCGCACCAACCGGGATCGTGTTCATCGTTTCACTCCTCAGTCAACAAAAACGAATTCGCCAAGATTGAACGCCACCCGAGCCAAAGTTTCCAAACCCGATTTGGCGCCGCTTTTTCGGACCAGGGCAGACCAGTCCTCTTGCTCCCTGGTTGTCGGCTCGCGAAGCAAAACCGTCCGGAACAATTCCCGGATCGATTCGGACACATCAACCACTTTGTCCTTTGCCCCTTCTTTGGACACTTTCGCCGCAAGCCCGCGGGACATCTCCAAAACAAACGGATTGTTCCACATGGCCAGCGCCTGAAGCGGACCGAGCGTTTCGTTGCGTTTTTCCGTCATTAGCGAGGGATCAGCCGTATCCAGGGTCGTCAGAAATGGGTGCTGTTGGGAGCGGACCACAAACCGGTAGATAGATCGCCTGTGCGTGGACACATCCGCCGGATCGGATTTTTCGTAAAGGTAATGCGGGGAATGCTCAGGTTTTTCCACCACAAAATCCTTGAAGGGTGGTCCAAAAGGCTCGGGCCTAAGCTTTCCAGAAAGCAGAAGCAACGAATCGCGATAACTCTCCGCGTCAAGGCGATGCCGTCGATGACGCGAGAATAGCAGATTTGCAGGATCCGCCTCCAGAGTCTGTGGTGATGCCTGGGACGATTGCTTGTAGCCCCGACTGGTAACAATCAGGCGACTAAGCGCGCGAGGCGATTGCCCGTTGTCACGAAACCATGTCGCCAACCAATCGAGAAGTTCGGGGTGACTGGCCGCCATTCCCATTCGGCCAAAATCCGAAGGTGTCTCGACGATTCCACGCCCCATATGCAATCGCCAAATCCGATTGACAAACACCCGCCAGGTCAAGGGATTGTCCCCATAGGCGATCCACTTCGCCAATGCCGCCCGCCTGCCCGATTCATTACCCGAAACAGGAAAATCGACGGAAACAGGATTCAACGAGGCAATTGCTCCAGGCGTGACCTCGTTAAGGGGTTTCCCAACATTTCCCCGCTGAAGGAGATAAATGGGTCGTGGTTTCCCGCCGTCCGGTCCCGTTCCCCGAAAAGCCCCCGATCCGTTGTGGACCGTCGCGGCAAATACCCTGGCTGCGGGCGGCAGAGAGGCGATAACTGATTGAATGTTCTGGATTTTCGCGGACAACTCCGATCGTTTTGACTCTGCGGCCATGTTTTTGGGAAGGCCTGCCTCCTGGGCGATCTGTTCCAAAATCACCTGCATTTTTGCGCGAATTTCCGCAGGGGCTTCATATTTCACCCCATCGGTCAGATTGGCCCGTCCCCAGCGGGGACCCGCCTCAATCGAGGAACTGGTGTTGGGAACAATTCCCCGGGCAAGGTTTTTGCCTTTCCCGTCCAGAGCCTCCACTTCGGCCAAAGCGGCGATGTAATCCCCTTGTCGGAGTGTTAATTTGGGAATCTCAATGCGCAAGGTTCGACCACGGGCACCTTTGACAGGGATCATCAGAGGCTCAAAACCCGGGAACGAAATCTTGTCTAAAACCACCACCGGTTTTCCATCAAGTGTAACTTTGATCGCGGTGGGAAAGCCAAAACCGGCACCAATCCCACCAAAATCATCATGGCAGGGCCAAAGCAACACCCTCTCAAGATCCGCCTCACGGCCAAGGTCGATTTCGATCCATTCGGGATGATCGGGAGTCGGGTGAATGGCCGAGTGAAATCCAAATGCTTCGGGCTTCCCTGGAGCCGATTGACCTAGCGCCCGAAGTTTTGATTCCAATCCGGTGAGTGATCCGCCCGGGAGGGCTAGCAATTCTTTTTCCACCTGTTCCTTTTGCTTCTTAAGACCGGCCAATCTCGAACCGATTTCAGGATCGGTGTGGTAGGTTTTGTCCGCCCGATCCACAGCGGCAAACACCGCCTGAAGCCGATAATAATCTTCCTGACGAATCGGATCAAATTTATGGTTGTGGCATTGGGCACATTGAACGGTAAGTCCCATGAAGGTATTGATTGCCGTTCCCACCATATCATCACGATCCAGGTGTCGGGCGGTTTTGCCATCCAGTTTGGTTTCGGGAACCTCGGCATGTCCAATCAGGTCCCAGGGGCCGGCCGCAAGGAAACCCAACGCTTCGATCCCATCGCGTGTTTCCGGGTAAAAGGCATCGCCTGCGATTTGTTCGCAAATAAACCTTCCGAAAGCGCGATCGCTTTGGAATGACCGGATCAGATAGTCCCGATAGGGCCATGCATTGGGACGGGGCTGGTCCTTGTCATAGCCATGGGTGTCTCCAAAGTGGACCAGATCCATCCAGAATCGGGCCATTCGTTCGGCACGATGGATCGAACCCAAAAGGCGGTCGACCTGTTTTTCGTAGGCGCTTGGGGATTTGTCCGAAAGAAACGCCTCCATCTCGCCGGAAGTAGGAACGAGGCCGGTCAGGTCGAGGGAAAGTCGACGCAGCAGTGTTCGCTTATCGGCCTCGGGGGCAAATCCGATTCCTTTTGCGGTCAGTTTTTGCAATAAAAACGCGTCGATCGGATTTCCCGGCACCGAATCAGGCACCTTGACTTTTGCCAAGGGACGAAGCGACCACCAATCGGTTCCGTTGGACTTGTCCGTGGCACCGGGCCAATTTGCCCCGGACTGGATCCATTCGCGCACAAGGGCCACTTCCTCCCCGGTCAGCTTTTTGGCTTTTTCAGGAGAAGAGGAAGCTGGCGGCATATCCATACCGGGTTCCTGACCGGTGATGACCCGATAAAGCAGGCTCTTGTCAGGCTGGTGAGGAACCAGAAGGGGACCGGAGTTCCCCCCAGCAAGTGCCTTGGCTCCATGCGAGAGGTCCAAGCCGCCTTTGGGCTTCTTGGCTCCATGGCATGTAAGACAGCTTTTTTCCAAAACCGGGCGAATTTGCCGATCAAAATCGACTTTTTTGGTTTCTTGGCTTGGGACCTGGAAAAGCAGAAGAAGTGAAAGGAGCAAAAGTTGGCTCCAAAAATAAGCTGTAAGGGGGCCGAATCAGCCCAAGGGGGGTTTTAACCCAGTATATAGCGTTGCTATACCCAGGGTAAAGTGGCGATAAGTGACATCCAACCACCCGGCCTCCCGGATCCAGCTGCAAAGTGCCTCATCCTGGGGGAAATTATTCACACTTTGGGGAAGGTAGGCATAGGCGGCATCCGGGCTTTTGGAGAAAAGCTGTCCGATGCGAGGAAGGACCGCACGGAAATACCAACGATAAAGCCCACCGATGATCGGCCATTTCGGCATGGAAAACTCAAGAATAACAAGGCGCCCACCCGGACGGGTCACACGGAGCATCTCGGCCAAAGCCAGGTGAGGATCCTGGGTATTCCTGAGCCCGAACGCAACCGAAGTCAAAGCGAAGTGGTTATCCAGAAGTGGAAGCGCCAGGGTATCGGCCTCAAGGAAAACAGGGCCCATGTTCTGGTCGGGGGTTTTTGCGCCTTTGGTGTCTGCATACACAAGCATTTCTCGGCAAAAATCGGTTCCAACAATCATGCGGCCAGGGTTCTTGCGCTTATAGGCAAGGGCCAGGTC
The DNA here is from genome assembly GCA_945868575.1 of Singulisphaera sp. GP187. Classification (GTDB taxonomy): domain Bacteria; phylum Planctomycetota; class Planctomycetia; order Gemmatales; family Gemmataceae; genus SYLG01. The sequence continues at coordinate 58,568 of CAMBMH010000002.1, forward strand.
GCCTGTCCCGGTACACACATCCAGTAGTGGTCCCTCCACGGTGGGTGGGGCCAAACGGACGGTGCAACGACGCCAATACGTATCTACCCAACCCGAAAGCAGTCGATTCAACAGGTCATAGCGGTGAGCAATGCCCGCAAACATGCGACGGATGTCGTTTCCCTGTTTTTGGAGAAGGGGATTTTGGTCGGCCATGGAAAGAATCACCTTTAGGAAAAAGCCTCACGATTAAGTTTAGTTTCCGGGTTGTTCGGGAAAGGAAAAATCGGCCAAATGGTCTGGGAAGTCCAAAAAAACAGGCACCCATCCCGGGCAACTTTCGGAAAACCAAAGGTTATTTTCATGGTGCCGCCTGGAATGTGGGAGATTCAATTGTCTGCCACGGAAAGCCTTAACACTGACGGATCGAACATAAATCTTTGTGTATCTGACAGTTGAGATTCACGAAGTTTGATGCTTCACGAAGTTTTTGGGCTATCCCGTTCGGACATTTTGGGGGGATTGGTGAAAATCGATAAAGCCGTCAAAACCGTAATTGCACGAAATTTGCCGTTACATTTTGCCCGCCTATTGCTTGACACCCAGATTCGCTGTTTTACCATAACAGGGTATACAAGTGGACGCTCCTTCCGAGGGTTGCAAGCGGGCAACCTAAGGAAAGCTGGTTCGGGTTAACTGAACTAGGTCAACGGGGTTTCCCCCCATTGGGTTGGGTGTGGCCACTCGACTTGTTCCAGGCCTAACGTGGTGTTGGGGCTGGCGGCTCGAAGTAATTGGTTGGTTCCTACATCTGTTTTGGAGGCTTGTGAGTTATGTTTAGCGCTATTCTTATGGTTGCGGTTTCTGGCGGCGTCGAAGCTCCTGCCCTCGGCGGCGAGCTGAAGAGCAAGATCAGCAACATGGGTGGAAACCTCAACTTGCGTGAACGCCTTAGCGGCCTTCGTGGCAAGCTCGGCAATGGTTGCGACAAGTGCGAAGAAGTGACCACCACCAAGGCCGCTGGTGGCAAAACCCAAGCCGCTGGCAAGGGTCAAGACGCTGGCAAGGGCCAGGCTGCTGGCAAGGGCCAAGCCGCTGGTAAGGGTCAAGAAGCTGGCAAGGGCCAAGCTCCTAAGGCTCAAGCCGCTGGCAAGGGTCAAGCTGCTGGCAAGGGCCAAGCAGCTGGCAAGGGTCAAGACGCTGGCAAGGGCCAAGCTCCTAAGGCTCAATCCGCTGGCAAGGTCAAGGGTTAATTCCCTTTCGGTCATACCAATGGCCGAGCATGATTTTCGTAAAGACGGACGATTCATCGTCCGTCTTTTTTCGTTTCACCAAACTCCGAGTTTTTGCCAAACAGATCCTTTCAGCGCAGATATACGCAATCCAAAATACGAGATTCCCATGAAGCTATGGGTTCCAAAGGCTGGAACCCTTCCTTTGAAGTGAAATCACACGCCCCTGTTTGATCCATTTCCATTGGGAACCAAGCTGGGCGCTCTTCAAAACCTTTTCCCATCTGTCCGAAGCGGACTGTTCAGTAAAAATCCACTCTGCTCGCAGGTTCCCTGCCTCTTCCCAAAGCCCAAAAACGCCCGAATCTGACGGAAAATCTACTCCCTTTGCGGTCCAATCAGGAAAATGGCCCAAAAGGATCAACGCGGCATGTCTTGAGGCAATTCCGCCCCGGGCAGCCAACCAGGCGGGCGCGTCCGGCGGAATGCGCCCAAGCCGAAGCTCCAAAAAATCAGGAGCAAGGGTGCCTCCGTAATCGTTAGTTATCTGGCTGGTTTGCAAATTTGGCGCAATCGAAGTCCCCATTGCCGCCAGAAATTTCCCGCCTGCTTCGTTCCACTCCAGAAATCCCTCTTTTTGGTGTAACCGAATTCCCGGGATTCCTGGCCCCGGAAGAACAACCTCGTTGTTTCCGGAAGGATTTATACCCGAGTTGGTCGATTCCAGCTGAAAGGCAAGGCGAACCCATCCACCTGTATTGGGATGCTTTTCTCCAAATTTTCGTGATACAGCCCACTGACCTGTTTTGCCTATGCCAAATGCTTGGGGAATTGCCAAGAAACGACAACCGGATATCCCAGAGTCATATTCCTTTGAAATTGCTATTTTGTTGTTTCCATTGCGTTGGACCTGTCCACCTTCGGCATGGTTTTCCTGACCATCAAGACTTTCGGGAAGGAGATTCAAAAGGCAATCATTCCCAAAGGGAAAATCACCCTTGCCCCAAACCACCAGGTCCGAACCTCGGGCTACATTCTCCACAAGGCGGTCAGTAGCCGCAAAACGGTTGGGGAGGTCACGGGCCCTTCGTTGCGACTGGGTCCATAGTGCCAATCCAAGCCCAAGTGCCCCCATTAGCATAATCACACCCAATACCCCCAATCCCGTGAGCCATTGCCCACGCCTCGAGGGAATGTGCGGGGCCTTGTAATCCTTTTCATTTGGGAGGGAATGGTTTGGGGAATTTTGGGTGGGAACAGGATTTTGGGTTGGCATGATTTTTTCCGAAATGGGGAACCTCTCCATCATGGCCGAGATAGGAATTCCGCGTAAAGCCTTGCCTAAAAGCCACTGCGGGCGCACGATGACAAAATGGATAATAAACTCGGGCATTTTTTCCTCGGAAAGGTTGAAACCATGCGAAATCCGATCCTTTGGGGCAAGCCGATGGCTGCGATTGTTCTTTTTTCCGGACTCGCATTGATCGGGGGTATGGTCCTTGCGGAGGAAATCGACGCAAGCCCCAAGGCTTTGGCGGCCCAAAAGGTCCTAAAGTCGAAAGTCACGGTCGATTTCAAGGATGTTCGGCTCGAAGAGTGTCTCGATGAATTCAAGGATCAGGTCAAAGGCTTCAAGTTCATGGTCGACAGCAAGGGAGGAGTTTCCCGCAATTCGAAGCTTTCCTATACCGGAAAAGATGTCCCACTCAGCGACGCACTTGACGGGCTTCTCAAAAAGAACGGCCTAGGTTACCAAATCATCTCCAACAAGGGGAATGCTTACGACGGGTTGATCAAAATTGTCCAGGGTGCGGATCGTGGCAAGTTGGTGAAATAGGTGGACTCCCCGTTTTTGGATTCCATTGATTGGGAACCTTTTTATCCCCCACATCCAGCGGATCCGTTGGGTGTGGTGGGAGTCGGCGAGGACCTGCACCCGGAACTATTGCTTGAGGCTTATGATCTGGGGATTTTCCCCATGCCAGAGGACGATGAAAACCTGGTCTGGATGTGCCCTGAACCTCGGGCAATCCTTAGGCTGGAAAAAATGTTAAGTCACAAACGCCTCGCAAGGCGCATTCGTTCGCTTCAACTCCACTATTCTGTGGGCTTGGACTTCACGCGAGTGATGCGTTCCTGCGGAGAAAACCGCGCCGAAGGGACCTGGATTACGCCGCGAATGGTGGACGCATACCATTGGCTGCACAGGCTTGGTCGGGCCCAAAGCCTTGAGGTTTGGCAAGGATCGGACCTTGTCGGTGGGGTTTATGGGGTCTTGGTTGGGTCCATTTTTTGCGCCGAATCGATGTTTTCCAGGATTTCCGACGGCTCCAAAAGCGCACTCTATTTTCTTTGCCAACACCTTTTAGCTCAGGGCTTTCGTTTTATCGACTGCCAATTGCTCAATCCGCATACAGAATCGCTTGGGGCCGAGGAAATTCCACGCGAGGAATATTTGAAACTTTTAGCCGTCTATCGGAGTGACTCTCCTTCGCTGATTCCAGGCAGATATCCGGCTCTTTGAATTTCCTGAATTTTTTAAAACCAATCGCAAGATAATTTTGGTTACATGTGCTTATGGGTTCAATATTTATTTTATTTACCCGTCATTCTGGTCATGGTTGGATCGGACATCCAAAGATACCAGAAGCCTCCCTGACGGGTTCGCTCGAGTCCGGGAATCGAGATGGGAAGCACTGTCCCCTGAAGGGGCTGATTGGCGACAGTGTCATAGACCGATCGAACCGTCTCCTGGCCCCGGCGATACATCATGATCTCAACGGTTCCCGTCGATCCACTTTTTCCTTGTTGCCCGGCGGCGACCCCGACCGCGTCCTCAAGCGAGCAGATTTCATCGACCAAACCACCCTTGAGGGCCATCGTGGCGGTCATTACCCGGCCATCAAGCAGCTTTTCGGAAACCTTTCTTGAAGCACAAACCGCGGTTTTGAATCGATCGTGGTGTTCCCGTGCCATGACTTCGATCATTTCCCGTTCCGCAGGATCCATCCGGCGGCTGGCAGTTCCAAGGTCAATATGGTCGCCCGATTTGATGCTTTGATCCGCAATGCTCAAAATGTCGAGCATTTTTTCGAGTACCACCACCGGAAAAACTACCCCGATACCACCCACGGTAGCCGCCGGGGAAATGGTAATCCGGTCACAGGCAGAGGCGGCAAGGTACGCCCCGCCTGTCCCGGTTTCCAGAATATGGGCGACCACCCGTTTGGATGTTCGTTCCCTGAAACGGTGGATTTCGTTAGCAATTAGGTCGGATCCACCAACCGTTCCCCCGGGACTATTAACCCGGAGAACTACACCGACAACCGCTTGGTCGTTTTCCGCCGCCTGGAGTTTTTCATGGAAAAGTGCTACCGGATTGGATCCCTGGGACCCCAGGCCAACGAGAGATTCCTGAACCAATAGGCCTTCCAGCTCAATGATGGCAACGCGATTGGCACCCGAAGTTCCAGGCAAAACCACAGAATGCAGAGGTTCAGGCGAATTTTGAGGAGAAAGATTGGCGTGAATGGCTGCTTCGATCGGTTTGGAAGAGGTAAGCTGCCCGTCAAGTGCTACCGAAATAGGCGTGATACAACCCGTTGCACAAAGCAACAAACAAAGGCAAAGGAGATTCCCAAACCGCCAGAACATGATTTATGGAGCCTCCCCTAAGTCCTCACAACCGCTATCGGCCTTACACATTCTCCATCTTGACTATAATTTTCCCCAACGGTCCTCAAAGGTGACGTGTTATTGTGTTATCACGAGGAAACCAAATCATGGACATCACGCAAACATCCTTTTCCAAATTCCGCCTTTCTTTGCTGGTATTGCCCCTGATCCTGCTTTATCTTCCCGGCTGTTTAAATGGGGAAATGCCCGATGCGACCTCTAACCTGGTCTCCTCGCCTGAATTTTCCCCTCCTTCACCAAAAGCCGCCACGAGTGATTTTTTTCGATCCACAAATCAGGAAGGCCGTCCCGGTTCGCAAAATTCCGCCGGGCTAGCCCAACTTGAAGATTCGGCCCCGGTCGCATCACCATCGGACGGTTTGGGAGCAGCAGCGGGGCAAAATCTCCCGGCCCGAAAAATCATTCAGAACCACAACATTGAGGTTGCAATTGAGGATCTGGAAAGTGCGGAAAAGCGGTTGATGGAATTGGTTCAGGCCAGCGGCGGTTATATCTCCCGGTCAGAAGTGGGAAGCATTCCGGGAGCCAGGCGCCAGGGTTCCTGGACCTTGCGTGTTCCCGGGAACAAGGCCTCGGATATCGCGGCCAAGATATTGGCACTTGGCGAACCCATACGCCAATCATCCGATGCCAAGGATGTTTCCGAAGAGTTTTACGATCTGGAAGCACGCATTAAAAACAAGAAAATCGAAGAGGAACGACTGATTCAGCACCTCAAGGATTCCACAGGCAAACTGATTGACATCCTTGCCGTGGAAAAAGAACTCACCCGCGTCCGGGGGGAAATCGAACAATCCCAAGGCCGATTAAACATGCTTGCGAATCTGACAAGCCTGGCCACCATCCAGGTTAGCCTGGTCGAGCATAAAAACTATAAACCCGAACCTGCCCCAACATTTTGGACCAAGGCAGCCCGAACCTTTCATCAATCCCTTGAGGGCCTGTTCGAGTCCTTTGCGAAATTGACCCTCTGGGTGATTTCCTGGGCACCTTGGTTGGTACTTTGGGGAATATTCATTGGATTCGGCAGGGTAATCTGGATCGTGCGCAAAACAATCAAAAAAGGCTGATTGCTGGCTGACCCGGGATTACCCTTTGGGAAAAGGGGGCATGGGGTATAATAATGGATAACGGTGTCCAAATTTTTGACATCTTCTCCTCCCCCTTCCCCTCGGGAATACCATGATCCACGAAGTCTCAGGAGATATCCTCCTCACCAAGGCCCAAGCCATCACCCACGGCATAGCCCCAAACGACCCCTTCGACCACGGACTGGCTCTTCATCTCCGGGAAAAGTGGCCTGCGATGGCCAAAGATTTCCGCCACTACGCCCACCAATCCCACCCAAAGCCAGGCGAAATATGGGCTTGGGGCGGATTCGGTATTCGGTTTTTCAACCTACTCACCCAAGAGGGTGAGCATGATGGCACCAAACCCGGAAAAGCCTCCATTCCCAATGTCAACCATTGCCTCAAGCGTCTGCGCCACGAACTCGAAAAAGGCGAGGTCACAAGCCTTGCACTCCCCAAATTGGCTACCGGGGTTGGTGGTCTGGATTGGGAAGAAATCCTTCCCATCATAAAGCAGCACCTGGGCGATCTGAAAATCCCAATTTTCATCTATAGCCAATACAAGCAAGGGG
>CAMBMH010000003.1 GCA_945868575.1 Singulisphaera sp. GP187
CTTCGCCTTTGGAACTGGCCACATCAGGATGCATTGGAACAGATAATCCATTCCAGGCTTGATCATCGGAAAGCATAAAAACAATATTGGGTTTTTTGGGCGATCCGGAATTTCTTTCGGCTGCCCATCCGGGTGTGGAAATCAACAGAGCCCAAAAAATTATCAAGTGGCGCATGATTAACCCCGATTGAGTTTCCGAATCAGTTTTTGTTTCGTGGTCTGACACTGGATACTTCGGCCTTGGTCAATTTTCCTGTACCCCTGGGGTCAGATTTTTTAAACATATTAAACAGGGCATCCTGGAGTGCCTGTCTGGTGATCTTGCCATCCTTATCCGCGAATTCCCCCGAGTGACCTTTAACAAAGCCTGCCAAAGCCGAACGGACGGAACTGCGGCCGGAATATTCATCCGGATGCAACACTCCATTTTTGTCCTTATCGTATCCTGAAAACGTTTTTTCAAATTCCTTTTTCAGCTCATCCAGAGTCAATTTTCCGTCCTTGTTGGTGTCAAGTTCATCGAAGTGTGCACCAAGCCAAGGTAAACGGAGGCCATCGCCGTCCTTTTTTTCATCGGGTCGTTTTTTTCCCTTCTCCTGGCCGTCCTTTTTGTTATCCGATCCCTTTTTATTTTTACTAGGATCCTTTTTGTTGTTTTTTCCCTCTTTCATGCCATCAGGGCGATCCTTTTTTCCCTGACCACCGCCTTTCCTTGACTGATAATCCTCAACGGTTTCTCTTCCATCACCATCAGTAAACACAAAGTGATAGGTGCCGTTATTCTGAATCACATAGTTTACGGAATGGGTTTTGTCTTCGATTTGATAAATGACCGTAGCAGTCTTCTGCGCCTCATCCCGTTTGAATCCGGTAATTCGTGCTCCGCGCAAAGGCCGAAGTGCCGGACGCACATTGTTTGCCCGGGGTTGGGGATCCACCTGATCCTCTATTACGGTTACCTCGCCCCGCATCCCCCCATTAATATAAGGATACTTTCGGGTGGAGTAGTAACGATACCCTCCCTCTTCCATACGGCCATTGAATGTATCAAGGTCCCGTGGTTCTTTGCCATTCGCATCAGTGTACCCAAAAAGGGGATAACCATCCAGCGCATAAGCGATCGGGTTTCCCTTGCCGACAATTTTTTCCAAATGAACAGGGCCAATGTGATAGTGGTAATCGTCCCCGCGGCCGCAGTGGCCACCAAATTCATCCAGTTCCCCGGCGATCAGGGTATCGGTGCGTCCATCATTTTTGATGGGGTTAAATATTGGCACACCGTTGACCGCGAGTGCGATGGCCCCACGGAAGAGGGCAGATTTGGCGGAGACCGGATTTGCTGCCATTTTTGGATGGAGGGGAATTCTCCAGGCATTACTCCCCGTATAGGGCTGGGGTAGCGGAACCTGTTGTTGCCAAGCCCGGATACCGATCATCATGGGATGATCGGGCATTCCATTGGATTCGATATAAAAATAATTTTTATCCGAGCGAAATTTTACCCTGTCCGCAAAGGGTTCAAAAGCTTTCTGAATTTGTGGAGTTTCCTCCTTTTCCGAATTTGTTTCCGCCAGGAGGCAAACCGACCCGGTGGCCAATGCTACAGCGGAGGCTGGTAAAGCCATTTTCCTAATCGTTGCAAGTTGTCCCCACCTGCCGCCAGCCGCACCTGTTTGTTGCAGAAATTTGCAAACGAAACCAATCATAACCAAACCCAAAAGGAAAAGGACCGCCAGACCAATATTGAATCCCGCTGCGTTATCCTGTGTTGCCCCATCCTGGGAGCCAAATTCCACATTTTGCGATTCATTAATTGATCTGATTGCATCGACTTTTTTCAAAACCCAATCACGATCTGCCAATCCCAGTCTGCCGAATGGCACCCAAACGGTTGTGCCATCGCTTTTGGAAAGCTGCACTTTGTCATCTCGCAGTTGGACAAAAGAACCCTGTATTTCGAACAATCCCTCATTGTCTTTCCATGTTCGAAGTTGGGGGCCATGATCATGGCCTGGATGGGACAAAACGGGTTCCATAGACAGGCACAAAAAACATAACGGGAGAACTGAAACAAGTAGCTTTTTCACTTGCCTGCCCTCCATGGAAGTGGCCCAGTAATATCCAGATTGGGTTTGGTGTTCCATCGGGGTTTCCAGCCTTCTTTTTCAATCCGTGTTCGGAAAAGGACGGTGTTATCCAGGTCTATGTCGTCTGACCAGATGAACTTGGCTCCCTTGAAATCAGCCTTGTAAAAGGACTCTTTGGGATTTACCTGTTCTTCGCTATATTCTTTTGCACTGGGCCAGGATTTGTCATCAAAATCGATTGCGAACCAGTTTTCCGGAATCGGTGTGTGTATGACTTTGGGATTTTTTACATCGTGTTTAAGAGGTCCTGTGAAAAACGGTTTGGCTTTCCAACGGGCATTTGTCACGGTTCCATCGCCAAATTTGAGGATAAAACCTCCATCACCAATCTGGTCCCCATATTCCAAACCTGTTTTAGGATCGGAATTATCCGTGCCAATACCGCGATGGTCATGGGGTATTCGGGCAGGATATCCACGGAAATGACATTGTGCGGGATGAAATCAATAGAGTCGACGGCTATCAGCTTTCCATTGATGTAGAGGATAAACCAATTATCGGCATAAATATTTGCTTTGATGGTATCAGACATTGAAGCTTTTACCAAACCGGGAGGGCCACCACGCCCCTTGTTTTTTCCTTTGTCCCCTTTGCCTTTTTGACCTTTTTCACTCTTTCCTGCCGCTGGCGGTTGTGCAGACATTAGGGCCATGGAAAAAGTTCCGCCCATAACAAAGATCAAGCCAATGCAAAATACTTTCCTAATCCAAACTATTCCCATTTTGCTCATTTTAATAATCCTCCTCGATGATTTGGATTTCCTTGCCATGATGTTTATTGTGGTCAAAGAACTGCGGACCGAGAAAATCTTGGTCCACCAATTCCATGGAAACACTATCCGGTCCCCCTTTTGCCTGCGGCATTCCTCTGAAAACCATTCTGTGAATCACAAGTGTTTCCGGCTCGTACCACAACTCAATATGGTTTGGGCCACGATAATCTTTCGATTTTTTTTCGGCCATGATTTTTCGCAAACCCATGGTTTCGGTCTTTTCGAGAATAATGAAATACGCATCCCGCATTTGAACCAAATCGGATCGCAGGTTGACAAATAGGACACCATGCTGGTTGCCCGGAACTGGCCCCCGAAACCGCAAGGGATTATTGCTCACCCGGACAGGTCCCCTTGCAGGCAGAGACCAGCTTTGCTCGCCATCGCTTCCCGTAAGGAATGCCCGGCCATCGGGGAATTTTCGAATGAGAACATATTGGTCAGGCTGTCGCACATGAAGAATTGCGCCGTCAATTGGCGCTTGATGATCGTTCAAGGATTTTTGATTTATATCCAGATTGCGAATAAGGTAAGTGCGGTCTGTGGGTTTTGAAGAGGCATCAATGAGCCTGTTCATTTCACCTCCCGCATTCAAAGATCCAGGATTGCCCCACCATACAAGGAAAGAAATCATCAAGGCCAAACTGGTCAGGCCACCAATCCAACCAATTGTAAAGCCACGGGAGATCTTTTTTTTGTTTCCAGAGGTTACTGGATTGCCGTTTCCAATTTCGTTACCCATTTGAAGGGATTTGCCAGCACGGATCAAATCCCCCAGATGGTTTTCAAGGGATGCAGCCCTGGAGAAGACTCTTGTATTATCCGGGCTTTTCCTGATCAGGCAATTGAGTTGGTCTTCCTGATCGGGGGTTAGCAAACCATCAAAGTAAAGACGGATCAAATCCTCAATTTTATCGGTCATGGATGGCCCTCCGCCGCAAGCCATTTCCCCTCGATACAATCCCGCAATCGGTCCCTTATCCTTTGCAAGGCCTTGGAGACCCCATTTGGGCTCAATCCAACAATGTCGCCAATTGCCGAGGGTTTGAGGTCCTTTTCATAACGTAGTCGGCAAAGAGTCCGGGAATGATCATCCAGGGAATCCAGACATTCGCCGAGATGATCCAGTTTTTTGTTCGTGATTACGGAATCATTTGAGAACGATTCTGACAAAGCTTCGATGGATTCCGAATCAAATATCAGGTGGCTTCGGACATTTTGCCTTGCATAAAGCCTTACCTGATTGCGTGCTATGCCGATTGCCCATGGGAGAAAAGGTTTCCCAGGATCATATCTCTCAAAAGAATCGATAATCGCCATGGCGGTTTCCTGGAGGATGTCATCCCTTGAAGGAATGTCACGAACCAGTGAACCAACAAATGCTGAGATGGTGGGGAGTGCCACGGTCCAGTGCCGGGTAGCTTGTCTTGCTTGGTCATTCATGGAAACATCCCGTTCTTGCCTCTGTTTACACTTAACCGTTGACCACCGTTTATGACCAAAATTTTTGCAAATTTTTCCGCTTCCCCTAAAGGCTTGCATTGCAAAACCACAAGGTGTGCTATCAGGAAACACAAATATTGGCTGACATCCAGAACCAGGTGGGTGATGATTCACGGTCGATTTTGTTAACGGAGCCAATCCGGTTTGGCCTGCCTGGTGCGATTACTAATTCATGGTTCCGAAGAGAAAAGAATCCGCCAACAAGGCAATTGCGGAAAGATCCAAAAAAATTTGCGTCCAGAAAACGAATCGAAAAACCCAAATTAGCTCATCGGATTTTCCTGATTGGAAAATCCGCGGATAAAGATCGGGGCGGGATTCTCACGCATGGGAGTGGCTTACCTTGCCTACTATTTCCTGGCCTCGGTTGCCGGGATTTTTTTCGCCGCCAATGCCAACATAACCAACGACAAACCATTAAAAATCATGTCGATTCCAACGAAAAGGCCAATTACCCACAATCCCGAAAAGGGCCATTCTTGCCAAATGGCAACTCCCAACCACAGGTTGATCAAACCATGGACGAGTAGCCATATCCAGTTGGGAAAGCGGAAGGAAATTGCCACAACGATCCGCGAGACCCCGCCAAAAATAAGGAACATGGCAATAAGCAAAGTTAATGTCACAGCGGTGGCTGCGGGACTTGCCGCAATCAATGCTCCTACCACGGTGGAGAGAATTCCACTTAGAAGGTCAACAAAAAAACCATTCCAGCCCCTGGTGGAAAAGGCATGAACGATCTGAAACAAGCCCGTCCCGATCAGCAACCATCCAATCAGCTCCATGGTGGCCAAGGTCATCAACACCGAGGATCCGATTGCGAAGATTCCCAGCAGTATCAGCGAAAGGCCGACCGCAAAAAACCAAAACCAACGCTTGCGGACTTCCTCAATTCCATGTTGCAATGGGGGCAAAACCGTTACTTGGGAAAATTGTGACATTGATCCTTCCTTCGGTTGGCGCAACCGTGAAAATCTGATTTTTGGGATACTTTTTTATTCTATTGCGGATTGTTTAAAAAATTTGGAATGAACGAAATGCTTAGGCAAAAACCAAAATCAGATTTTGCTTTAGAAGCATGAATTTTGGAAATTTAGGAATTGGGCCGCTAAAGAGTGAGCATGAACAATAGGCAATCAGTCGCGTCTATTTGTTCGGGAATCGAGGCTTTCGTTCGTCATTTTTCACCCGGAAAGGCACAAGAAGATTGCCTGTCCGGGCGGGATTTCAAAGGGTGTCTTATTCCCACTCAATCGTGGCAGGCGGTTTGCTTGAGATGTCATAAGCGACCCGATTGACGCCACGCACCTCGTTGATGATTCGGGTCGAAACCTTGGCAAGAAGTTCGTGGGGCAGACGCGTCCAGTCAGCGGTCATGAAGTCGTCCGTCTGAACACATCGAAGAGCAATCACCTGATCATAGGTCCGGCCATCACCCATCACACCCACCGTGCGGACAGGCAACAGCACCGCAAATGCCTGGGAAGTTTGCCTGTATAGACCGGCAGCCCGGAGCTCTTCAAGGAAGATCACATCCGCATGACGCAGTATGGTAAGCCGTTCCGGAGTTACTTCGCCCAAACATCGAACTGCAAGGCCCGGTCCGGGGAATGGATGGCGCCAAACCACCTCTTCCGGAAGCCCAAGCACTTCGCCAAGCTTTCGGACTTCGTCCTTGAACAGGTCGCGCAGAGGTTCCACCAGGTCGAAACCAAGTTCCTCAGGAAGACCACCAACATTGTGGTGAGTCTTGATCGTGGCCGCAGGACCATCCGCCGCGCCACCCGATTCGATCACATCCGGATAAAGGGTCCCCTGGGCCAGGAACTTGGCGTTTTCGATCCCCTTGGCCGCCTCACGGAAAGCGTCAATGAAAACATGGCCGATCCGCTTGCGCTTGACCTGGGGATCCTCGATTCCCTTGAGAGCGTCAAGAAAACGGGCCGAGGCATCAATCATCCTGAAGTCGGCTCCGGAATGTCCGCGGAACACCCGCTCGACCTCCTCCGCCTCGCCACTTCGAAGGAGACCATTGTCGACAAAGATGCAAACCGTTTGCGAACCGATGGCCTTTGCCAAAAGGGCCGCGCACACGGACGAGTCGACCCCGCCTGAAAGTCCGCAGATCACCCTGTTGTCGCCAACCTTTTGCCGAATACTCTCCGATTGGCTCCGGACAAAATCTCCCATATCCCAGGTTGAGGGTGCCTTGCAAACTCCGAAAAGGAAGTTCCCAAGGATGTTGCGGCCGAACTCGGTGTGAACCACTTCGGGATGGAACTGGAGAGTATAAACCGCCCGGTAACGGTGCTTTGCGGCTGCCATGGGGCAGGTCGGGGTCGAAGCGAGCACTTCCCATTCGTTGGGCCCCGCCTGGACCTGGTCACCATGGCTCATCCAGACCGTGGAGTGCTTGGTTACCCCGTCGAAAAGGCCGGTGGAATGGGAGATGGTCAGCTCGGCCCTTCCGAATTCGCGATGTGGCGCCTGGATGACTTTGGCGCCAAGGATCTGGCAGGAGAGTTGCATGCCATAGCAGATCCCCAAAATCGGAATACCCAATTCAAAGATTGCGGGGTCGCACTTGGGCGCGCCCTTTTCATAAACGCTGGATGGGCCACCACTGAGGATAATTCCCGTGGGGGCCAATTCCCTGATCCGATCCGCGGGGAGGTCATGGCGCACCAGGCGACAAAACACCTTGAGCTCGCGAACACGGCGGGCAATCAGCTGTGCATACTGGGAGCCGAAATCCAGAATTAGGATGGAATCATGAGGCTTGCTGGACATGGATCAATTTCCGGATTTGAAATTATGTTTCTTGAATAGTGGTTGGGGATCACTGTTTTCCCAGTTCCGCCGACCGTTTTGCGGCAGCATCAACCGCCCGGATAAGCGCGCCGCGTATGCCCGCTTGTTCCAATTCAAAAAGCCCCTGGATTGTGGTGCCCGCAGGGCTGGCAACATCGTCCTTGAGCTGGCCGGGATGGCGCCCGGTTTCCAACACCATTTTGGCCGCCCCCAAAAGGGTCTGGGCCGCAAGTATGGTCGCCACATCCCTTGGCAACCCCGCCTTGACCCCACCATCCGCAAGAGCCTCGATCATCACAAATCCATAAGCGGGGCCCGACCCGGAAAGCCCCGTAACCGCATCCATCAGATGCTCGGGAACAACAAATGCCCGGCCAACCGCATTAAATAGTCGGGAAACGATCTGGGCATCCTCGGCGGTCGCTCCCGGACCAGTTGCATAAGCGGTTGCGGATTCACCCACCATGCAAGGCGTGTTCGGCATGATCCGCACGACCCTGCCATGCCCAAGCGCCTTTTGCAAACGATCGAGTGTGGCGCCCGCGATGATCGAAAGCACCAGCTTTTTGGAGCCCAGATGACTCCCAACCAGTTCCATCAGATCCCGCAGGGATTGGGGCTTTACCGCCAAAACCACAATATCTGATCCCAAAATCACCTTGGTGGGATCGTTGGTGGCTTCAAATCCTGTAGTTTTGGTAAAATGATCCCGGGCGGACTCCAGAACATCACAAGCAAGGCAATCGCCCGCCGCAACAAGGCCCGCTTGTTTCCAGCCTTCAGCAAGGGCGGTGGCCATGCGGCCGGCACCAAGGAAACCAACCCGAATTCTCTCCGTCGACGCCATGTTCGCGTCCTCAAAACCAAAAGAATAGTCTACCCGATTTGTTGTAACTCTTCAATCTTGTGGCATCGATTTGGCCCGATTGGTAGAACACAATTACGCCAACCTCGATAAACTTATCTCCCATTCCCCCACGGAACCGGCCATGTCCTTTATTCCCGCCGTATCCACCAAACCAAGCCTCCGCGATTTGAATGGTTATCAGTGGTTTGTTTTTGCAATGGCCTCCCTTGCATGGCTTTTTGATTGCCTCGACCAGCAACTCTTCATTCTGGCCCGAAATGATGCCCTGAAATCGCTCCTTCCCGGGGCCGATCCTACCACGGTCAAGCTCTATGGTGGATACGCGACCTCGATTTTTTTGGCGGGATGGGCCACGGGGGGGCTTTTCTTTGGTTCCATCGGAGACAGGGTAGGGCGAGCCAAAACCCTTACTATCACAGTACTTATCTACAGCCTTTGCACCGGCCTTTCGGCGTTTTCGACGGGATGGCTCGACTTTGCCGCTTATCGGTTCCTCACCGGACTTGGTGTGGGAGGCGTGTTTGGTTTGGCGGTAGCCCTTATTGCTGATAGCCTCCCTCCCGCCAATCGCCCCGGCGCTTTGGGCCTTCTACAGGCGCTTTCCGCAGTGGGAAATGTCACGGCTGGGCTAATCAGCATGCTAATGGCAAGCCTTACCGCATCAGGAACCATCGCCCCGGGAACTTCCTGGAAATACATGTTCCTAATTGGCGCTGTTCCGGCATTTCTCTGTGTTTTTATCCAGATGCGACTCAAGGAACCCGCCAATTGGATTGCCGCAAAAGCCGCCGCCAAGGAAACCGGCGTGCGGTTTGGGTCCTACCTGGAACTCTTTGGTGATTCTCGCTGGCGGACCAACGCACTTTTGGGAATGCTCCTTTGCATCACCGGTGTGGTTGGGCTTTGGGGCATCGGATTTTTCAGTCCCGAACTGGTAGGCGATGTGATCACCAAGTCCCTCAGGGAAAAAGGGATCCCGGAAGACCAAATCGCGAGCCAGAAAGGGTACTGGATTGGAATCAATTCCATCATTCAGAACCTTGGGGCCTTTTTCGGGATGATTGGTTTTTCCTGGGTTGCCCAAAAGATTGGACGAAAGGGCGCTTTCACGATCGGTTTCATCGCCGCATTTTTCGTAACATTTGGCTACTTCCGAATGTTTCAAACCATGAATGACCTTTGGATGAGCGCTTTGATGGGCTTTTTCCAATTGGGGCTTTTTGCCGGTTTCGCGATTTACCTTCCGGAACTTTTTCCCCTCCGATTGCGCAGCACCGGAACCAGTTTCTGTTACAATTTGGGGCGGTTCATCGCCGCAAGCGGCCCCTTTACCCTTGGTATGCTCCAGCAATACCTGGCCCAGGGAGCCAGAGAGCGGGGCGCGTCTGAACTGGATGCGTTTCGCGATGCTTGCTGCGCGATGAGCACGGTGTTTTTGCTTGGCCTTGTGGCGGTCTTTTTCCTGCCCGAGACCAAGGGGAAGCCATTGCCTGAGTAGCCCCTTTGCCCCGAGGCCCCTTTGATCCAAGGCCCCGCCCAGCCTGACTCTCCCTCCCACCCCGTGCCAGTTGCTACCCACTCGGGCAACGGTTCGAGGCCCGAGAGCTTGCGATCCCTGACTTTTGGGTTTCGCTTTCCACCATCTGCGGGACTTGGCTTTTCCCAGGGACGGGGGTTGTCAATCGTCCTTGGGATCCTTGGGTTATTTGCAACCGTTTTCCTCTCCTACCGGATTTTTTCCCGGCCCGGACCACTGCTCTGGTCCACCCAACCCGTTGTCCGCTTCGCGGCCGGAAAGCCCGCCGCTTTCCGAGTAAAAAGTGAGGCCCCATCGGGCACGAATAAAAAGGCAATTTCCTCGGGTTTTGGGGCCATGGGTCCTACTATTGGTGTGTCCGGACCATCTGAGTCGTCAGATTCCATTGGCAAAATCAATCCCAATACCGCTTCCCATGAAGAGCTTTGTGAACTTCCCGGGGTTGGCAAGGTGATCGCCAGCCGGATCATCGCCGCCCGGGCCGACAAGCCCTTTGGCCGGGCCGAGGATCTGAGGCGGGTACAGGGTATCGGGGCGAAAACTCTCGAACGGATTCGCCCCCAATTGCTTTTTGAAACGGACCAACCGCCCGAAAACCGACCTCAATCAAACGATGGCACCAATCCATGACAGTGAAGTTTGAAATTGCAAGTGAGTTTGAACCAGCCGGGGACCAACCTCGGGCCATTGAACAGCTCCTGCGAGGTTACGAGGAAGGAAAATCCGCTCAGGTCCTTTTGGGTGCCACGGGAACAGGCAAAACCTTCACCGCAAGCCAGATCATCGCCAAATTGGGAAAGCCAACCCTGGTCCTGGCACACAACAAAACCCTTGCCGCCCAGCTTTACAAGGAGTTCAAAGCGTTCTTCCCCAAAAACGCGGTCAACTTCTTCATCAGCTATTACGACTATTACCAACCCGAAGCCTACATTCCCCAGCGCGACATCTACATCGAAAAAGACGCATGTATCAATGAGAATATTGATCGCCTTCGCCTTGCCGCAACCAGCGCACTGGTCAGTCGCGAGGATGTGATCATAGTCGCATCGGTTTCCTGTATCTATGGATTGGGTTCGCCTAGCGATTACAAACGGATGATGATTTATCTTCCCAAGGGAGAGGCGATCAACCGTGATGAGCTTTTGTTCAAACTTGTCGACATTCAATACGAACGAAACGATATCGGCTTCGCCCGGGGAAAGTTCCGTGTCCGTGGCGATGTCGTCGAGGTTTGGCCCGCATACGAGGAATTTGCCCTACGGGTGGAGCTCTTTGGCGATGAAATCGATGCGATTTCGGTAATTAATCCGCTCACAGGCACGGTCACCCAGTCGCTCGAAGAGCTTTACATTTACCCAGCCAAGCACTTTGTCACCCCTGAAGAACGGATCAAATCCGCGGTCGAAGGAATCCAGAAGGAACTCGAAGATCGCCTCCTCGAATTTCATAATCATGGAAAATTGGTCGAGGCTCAACGCCTTTCCGCACGCACACGATTTGATCTGGAAATGCTTCTTGAGACAGGGCATTGCCAGGGGATCGAAAACTATGCGCGCTGGTTTTCCGGTCGCGCTCCGGGCGAGCCGCCTTACACCCTCATCGACTTCTTCCCTGAAGACTTTTTGATGGTGGTGGACGAATCCCATGTTACGATGCCCCAATTGCGGGGAATGTACGCCGGCGACCATAGCCGCAAGCTGACTCTTGTGGAGCACGGCTTTCGCCTTCCCAGCGCGATGGACAATCGCCCCTACCGCTTTGATGAGTGGGAAAAACGGGCAAAACAGGTCCTGTTTCTCTCCGCAACTCCCGCCCCTTATGAACTGGAGCGTGTCGGGGGCGAGGTTGTCGAACAGGTCATCCGCCCAACCGGACTGGTCGACCCTGTCCTTCATGTTCGTCCGGCCAAGGGACAGGTAAACGATCTCATTACTGAGATAAGGATCCGTGTGGAACGCGGCGAGCGTGTCCTGTGCACCACCCTCACCAAACGCCTCGCTGAGGATCTGACCAACTACATCACCGAATCGGGCCTGCGCTGCAAATGGCTCCACTCGGAACTCGATGCGATTGAACGGGTGCAGGTCTTGCGGGAATTGCGCGAAGGCGCGTTTGATGCGCTGGTAGGCGTCAACCTTTTGCGGGAAGGGCTCGACCTTCCCGAAGTTTCTCTTGTTGCAATTCTCGATGCCGACAAAGAGGGGTTCCTGCGAAGCACCACCTCGCTCATTCAGACGATCGGCCGGGCGGCCAGAAACGCGAACGCCGAGGTGATTCTCTATGCGGACAAGATCACCGATTCGATGGCCCGCGCCATGGACGAAACCAAACGCCGCCGCGAAATCCAGCTTGCCTACAACGCTGAACATGGGATCACGCCGGTGACAGTAAAGGCGGCCATCCGGCACGGGATCGAGGACGAAATTGCTTCGCAAAAGCTGGTTCAGGAAGTGGCCGGACTGCCCCCCGATTCGAGGGAGGTACAGGAAACCTCCGAGGAACTTCATCAACAAATGCTCGAGGCGGCGGCCAACCTCGAATTCGAAAAAGCCGCATCACTGCGCGACCAGATTGCCAAACTTCAGGGGAAGGCCGTTGCATCTCCCCAGGTGAAAAAAGGGCGCCGGGGCAAAGGCGGCAACCGGGGATCCTCCCGGGGCCCAGGTAGGAATATGGTATAGGCGTCCAGGATGCGGAAACATTCCACGAACGAAATGCCAAAAAATGTAAATAAATTCTTTTTTATCTGAATTTGGCGCTATGTGATTCCATTGGTTGGTTTTTGTGGAAGCCCCGAAACCTGAATATTTCCAAAGCGTGATAAACCTACGGGGAATCCCCAATTGGTCCTGGACCCAGGAAGCGCCTGCTTTCAATGGTTTTTGGATTTCCCAACTTTCCCCTGTAAAACCCCAATAAGCATTTTCGGACTCTCACCACAAAGGCCATTTGCCATGCAGCCCTTACTCGCGCCTCTTGTTCTGTTGGCCTTGGGCCAATCGTCCCTTTTTGAAATGGATAAGCCGACTCCTCTTGGTCCTCCAGGATCCGCTGGGGAAGGACCGACCTGGCACCCTGAACTGGGTATACTGACCAGCGGCCACAAAGGGATTCATCAAATATCTCCCGATGGAAATGCCTCGGTGTTTCTGGAAGGAGCAGGAACCAATGGCCTCCTCTTTGGCCCGGGCGGCCAGCTTTACGCCTGTCAACCCTCCATGAAACGGGTAATCCGGATTGATCCCCAAACGAAAGCGATCACCGTGCTTGCCGACAATTTTGAAGGGAAAAAGTTCAATCAACCTAATGATCTGAGCTTTGACGATCAGGGGCGCCTCTATTTTTCTGATCCAAGATATGGCCCCAAAGATGGCATGGAACAACGCGACCCGGATGGAAAGACCATCGAAGGGGTTTATCGGATCGACCCGGATGGCAAAATTGTCCGTGTCATTGGCCGCGAGGTAGAAAGGGCCAATGGCGTCGCCGTCAGCCGGGATGGCAAATGGCTTTATGTCGCCGACAACAATAACGACACCCGGCGAGGCGCCCGCAAACTTTGGCGCTTTTCCCGCAATAATGATGGATCCATCGACACAAAGTCCCAAGTCCTTCTCTACGACTGGAAGGAGGGGCGCGGTCCCGATGGCCTTAAAGAGGACAAGAATGGGATCCTTTATGTCGCCGGTGGACTCAACAAAAACAACCCACCCTTCGAAAACGATTCCGCCCCGGGTGGGATTTATGTGATCGACCCCAACCGTCCCGCGGAACAACGCCTTGTCGCGCAACTCCCCATCCCGACAGATGAGGTGACCAATTGCGCATTCGGTGGCGAAGACCGCATGACGCTTTATATCACCGGAGGCGGAGTGCTGTATTCGGTTCGCACCAAAACACCGGGCGCGGTCCGCTTTGGCAAACCAAAGTAGCGATAGGGATTGGCATTATTTTGGCTTGGCCTGTGCATCCTGGAATCGTTTCCAGGCCAGGCCTGGAACCTCGACCCGAAATTGCACGAGTTGGGTGTTTTCCACCTCGGTCACATAGACGGTCTTGCCATCTGGTCCGCCAAAGCAGACATTGCTCGGCTTCTTTCCCGGAAGTTTGATCTCGCGAAGATCCTTCCCCTCGGGGGTCATGATGACCACCGTTCCTTTCCCATAACGGGAAATGTAAAGATTCCCCTCCGCATCACATCGCATTCCATCAAAACCATAATCGGGGAACTGCTTGATGAGCTGTTTTTTTCCAAGTGTTCCATCTTTTTGAATGGGAAATTTCCACACATTACGCTGGGCCGATTCATTGACATAAAGCCATTTCCCATTCGGACTGACTTCAATGCCGTTGGCGGTTCCCAAACCCTCTGCCTGAAGCGTCACATTCCCCAGAATGTCGATTTTCCAAACCCTTCCTGTCGAGGCTTTCCAGTCCGGGTCGCTGGCGTAGAGCGTTCCATCAGGGGCGATGGCCAGATCATTGGGCTGGCTCATTTTTGGCTCATGGGCGAAAACTTCGAGCTCTTTGGTTTTCGGATCAACCCGCCAGATTTTATGCTCGACATAATCGGCGATATACATGATTCCCTCGGGGGTGAATACGATTCCGTTGCCTGTGCTTTTTCCCGGCAGGGTCAAAAAGGTTTCCCCTTTACCTTGGGGAGTCACTTTGCCGATTGTCTGTTCTTTTGCGAAATTGACAGCGAAAATATTCCCCTTCGCATCACAATTGGGCCCCTCAATCCCAAGGGTAAATTCCCCGGGTTTTGTCAGGGCCCTGGCCTCAAATGGCTTTTCGGAGAGGATCTCCTGGGCGAATAGGGAGGAGACATTTCCCGCCAAAAAAACAACCAGCCCCAAACGGAACAGGCTACGCAAATGGTTCATTCAATTTCTCCGTTTTAAAAAATGGTTCAGTGATCCAAAAAATTCGGACAAATCAGGGCTGAAACTGAAGCGAATACAAATCCGCTTCCTGAAGGACAAATCGCAGTCGAACGCTCTTGCCGGAAAGCGATCCCGGATCAGACCCCTTAATCCAGGAGACCTTCTGATCAATCGAATCGCCCACAAGTGGCTTGCAGTCCGACAAGGCAAACCCCGGAATTGGATTTCCCTCAGGATCCTGGATCTCAAGGCGAAGCGATCCTCCGGCGCTTGTGGAATAGTTCAGGCTCAACTTCTTTCCGTTGAAACGAATCGGATGAGTGGTCATTTCCCCATGGTCCGCGCCCGCATGAACCGATGCGAAACCGTCCGTTCTCAGGGTGAATCGGCGAAAAGGCGTCGTATAGATGGACATTTCCCCTGGACCGGTCGGCACAATGTTGAGCGCGGCGTAATTGGACCGGTTACCCCAACGCTCCGGATCCAGCCCCGGACGCAAAAATGCTTCGCGAAATGTCCGGTCGAATGGGGACTTCCCCCTTGCAGTCATGAAAAGAATATCGGTGCTCTGTCCCCGATCCTCATGAAAGCGGGTTGGTGTGGCAATGTAGAAATGGGGTGCCCGGTAATAGGGATGTGTCAGGGTGGTATAAATGTGCTCGCCGGGAAAATTCGGTTTCATCAACACCGGTTCCGTCCAATGGACATAATCCCTGGAAGTCGTGCGACAAACCGAACGGAGTTTTTTGTCGAGGAAATGACGAAAGTAACAGACATAGCAACCTTCCTCTTCGGACCAGAACGAAACATTCTGTGAATCGAAGGCGTATTCCCTTGTGTAACGAATCACTGGTTCGTTTTGGAACTTTTTCCAATGAATTCCATCCGCGGAAACAAATGCAAAAAGCTGGGATTTGACGGTCCCCGCAAGGGCTTTGAATCGTTCGTTTGGGGAAACTCCTGGTCGATTGTCCAAAAAAGGAGAAAAATTATGGCAAAACGGTGCTTCATGCAGGATGACATTGTTGTCGCGTGAGCCATCAATTTCGAAAAGCCCGAGATTGGGCCTGTTCCAGTGGATTCCGTCAAGGCTTTCGCAGTAGCGCGTAACCTCGGTTGTATCTCCATCAAATTTCGACCCTCGGGCTTCGCGCGTGTAGAGGCGATAAATCGGGCCATCCTTGATGATAGTTCCATATTCAAGATTGTTGGCGGGCTTTTCCATCGGCGAGGTGGGAATCGGCTCGTGCAGTTTGAGCGCCGTGCCGATCATTTGCGCGATAAGATAACGGTCGGCAAAAAGTTCCCGGCGCGAGCCGATTTCGATCGAGTTTTCGTCAATTTCCTGTTTGTGGGCCGGAGCCCGCGATAGTTCAGCCTCCTGTCCAGACGAAGTCCCAGTCGCAAGAAACACAAACAACAAGAGCCCCAAAAAGCCTTGAGCCCGGACTCCAAATTGCATCCCTATACCTCTTAGGTCAAAATGGGTTTGATCACATTTCCCGCAACATCGGTCAGGCGGAATTGCCTGCCGTTGTAGCGGAATGTCAGCTTGGTGTGGTCGAGGCCCAGAGTGTGAAGAATGGTTGCGTGAAGGTCGTTGACCGAGGCTTTGTTGACCGCTGCCTTGTGTCCGATTTCGTCGGTTTCGCCGTAATGGGTACCCCCTTTGGTGCCACCACCCGCAAACCATGTCGTGAAGGCATGGGGGTTATGGTCCCTTCCGGTTTGGCTGCTATCCTTGGGACGCTGGGCCACGGGGAGTCGCCCGAATTCACCACCCCAAATCACCAAAGTCGAATCGAGCAAACCACGACTTTTCAGATCGTTTAAAAGCGCGGCTGCGGGCTGGTCGGTTTCCCCAGCAAACTGGCGATGATTATCCGCAATGTTTGAGTGGCCATCCCAACTTCGTTCGTTTTCCATCCCCCCAGAAAAGATTTGCACATAGCGCACGCCCCGCTCGACAAGTCTCCGGGCAAGGAGGCACTGTTTGGCGAAGTGGCCACAGCGGGGACTATCGATTCCATATTGCTCTTTTACCGCTTTGGATTCCCGGGTCACATCAAACGCCTCGGGGGCAGCCATCTGCATACGATAGGCCAATTCATAGCTCTGAATGCGCGCGGCAAATTCGGGCTCGTCCGGGTTGCGCTCGAGATGCCCCTGGTTGAGTTTGCGCAAAAGGTCGAGCTGACGGGTTTGCGCCGATGGACTGACTCCTGCAGGCGGAACAAGATTGTCGATCGGCTGTCCCTTGGGGTTGAGCGCGGTTCCCTGGAAAATTCCCGGAAGAAAACCAGCGCTCCAGTTGGCGGCATGACCCTTGGGCAAGCCGCGTCCAAGAGTGTCGTACATGACCACAAACGAGGGGAGATTTCGCGCCTCGCTCCCTAACCCATAAGTCACCCACGAGCCTACGCATGGATAACCCATGCGACTGAAGCCGGTGTTCATCTGGAAAAGGGCGGGAGAGTGATTATTGGTTTCCGTATGGCACGAATGCACAAAAGCCATGTCATCGACATGCCTTGAAAGGTTGGGGAAAATTTCAGGAACCCATGTCCCCGATTTTCCATGTTGGGCCCATTTGAAGGGGGACTTCATCAACGGACCAACCTGATCGGTAAAGAAACCGGTGTCGTTGTCAAAATTCTCAAGCTTGACGCCGTCCTTTTTTTGAAGAACGGGCTTGTAATCCCATGTATCGACCTGGCTTGGTCCACCATTCATGAATAGCCAAATCACGGCCGTGGCTTTGCCGGGAAAGTGCCCCTTGTGAGGCGCAAGGGGATCAATGCTCGCGGTATTTCCCGACCCCGGACCGCCAAGATCCGCACCCCGGAGCAGATCTCCAAGGGCAAGCGTGCCAAGACCACCCGCGCGCGCCAAAAAGGATCGGCGATCACCTAAAGGCTGCAAAATATGATGAGGAATCGAATTCATGGCTTTTGTCCCTTAGGGGAGGTAAAGGAATTCATTGAGCTGAAGCAGCGCATGGACCAAGTCGACCCTGGCGACCATTCCAGGGTCCCGGATACCTTCCTCGGACGCCAGGGCTTTCTCTTGTTTCGCGAGAAATTCGGTTGACGCGGCGCGTTCCGAAGCCAGCGGCTCCCGGCCGAGCAACCTCAAATAGGCGGCATCAACATACGATTTGGGATCCGGGGTTGATCCCCCAAGAACCTTGGCAAGATCGGTTGCGCATTCCCGGGCCAAACGACCATTGAGAAGATAAAGCGCTTGGGGAGCGACCGTTGTTGTGGGACGAGCTTCCGCAATCTGAAGGGTATCCGGAGCATCAAAGACCATCAGGTCCGCGGGTAGCGCGCTCCGCTTCAGGAAAAAATAAACCGAACGGCGCCGATGGTTTGGATCCATCGTTCCCGGTCCGAACGGTGTCGGGTCAAGCCTTCCAGAAACCGCAAGCATCGAATCGCGAACAATCTCGGCTTCAAGCCTTCGTGGGGTGAACCTCCAATAAAGGCGGTTCGTCGGATCGGCCTTGAGCCTTTCGGAATCCGTTGTCGAGGTTTGCTGATAGGTCGCGGAGGTCACAATCAGGGTGTGGATGTGCTGGAGGCTCCAACCCGAACGGACAAGCTCTCCGGCCAGCCATTCGAGCAATTCCGGATGGGTGGGGCGGTCCCCCTGTATACCAAAGTCGTTGATCGTGGCGGTAAGGCCCCGACCAAAATGGTGATGCCAAAGTCGATTGACAATCACGCGGGCCAACAGTCCACCGGCACCATCTTTTTCATCCGTAATCCAGCGGGCAAGGTTGGCGCGAAGACCCGGTGTTCGGGCCCCCTCTGGCATCGGCTTGATCCAGGAGGAGGAATCTTTCCCGTCCTTGCTTAATACCTGAAGGAATCCCTGACTGGCGACTTCCCCTTTTTGGTTGGGATCTCCCCGCTTGAGGAAGTGGGTCTGTTCGAGATAGTCCCCACCCTGGGTATGCAGGCGGATCGCCGGCAGCCCCTCGGAACAGACAAGGGCCTTGACCGTTTTCGCGGCGGGTTTGGCTTTGTCGAGATCGGCGATCTTTGCAACGATCATTTCCCGCTCGGGATTCTTTGCCAAAAGCCAAGCCAACAGCGCGGCCTTCGTGCTCGCATCGATCGGTTTTCCCTGAAGGAATTCCTTCGCTCCGGCTGGAAGTCCGGCATCCTTCAAGTCCAATGGCGAAACCTGATCGGACACACCCAATCGGAAGTTGCCGATCGTGTGGCTGGTGTTGGTGCGAAATTCGAGGAGAATCTCAAGAATGGTCCCGCCCGCATATTCCGGAGCGTTTTCCACTTCGAACGCCCCAACATGGTCTTTGCCAAATTCAGGGTCGACGGCCCAACCCGTTTTGGCATCCGCGTCAATCGCTGCCGACAGTGGAAGCCCGTTTTGCTGGAAGGTCGCACGCGGCTTGGCCAGTTTGAGCACCACCGGACGATACCGGACATTGGGCAAAGGCTTGGCCGGTTTCGCCGTCACCTGAATATTCGACAACGCGAAATTCCCATTGCCCGCCCTGCCGGGCCCGCCATTGACAAGGCTTTTGTCGGCGAAAACCTCAACACGGAACTGTCTCACTTTTTCGATGGGGGTGATCGCCTCGATTGCATAGGCGTCTTCTCCCGGATTGGCTCCGGTCGATTGGATTTTTCCATCGGCTTTGATCAACAAGGTCGCGCCATTTTGCGAAGTTGCCTTGGTGGGGATCAGATTGGACCACCCGGTCTTTGCCTGGGCGGTGTTGGCTTGGGAGTTTTTCCACTTCTCCAGGATCCCCGAACCGCGCTCCCCATCAAACCGCGCGAGAACATCCGAGGCTTCCTTTCTCGATTTCTCCCAGGCGGCGATGCGCTGCGGAAGGTCGGGATCGGGAAGGGGAAGATCCTGATCGCTTCGAACCGTCTTGGTAAAAGTAGAAATAAGACGATAATAGTCCGTCATCGGAATCGGATCGTATTTGCTGTCATGGCAACGACAGCAGTTGATGCTCAGGCCAAGCATCCCGCCGCCTATGGTACGCACAATATCATCCAGCTCGTCGTATCGTTCTTTTTCGACCTGGCTTTTGGTGATCTGCGTGGCATGGACCCCCGCGCCCAAAAAACCGGTGGCCAAAAATGCGTCGGTGTTGCCCGGGGACAATTCATCCCCGGCGATCTGCCATGCGACAAACTTGTTATAAGGGAGATCGCTTTGGATCGCTTTGGTCACCCAATCCCTATACGGCCAAGCATGGTGGCGGTCATAGTCCTGTTCGTAGCCATGACTTTCCGCAAAGCGGGCAATATCCAGCCAATGTCTTCCCCAACGCTCGCCGTGGGCAACCGACTTGAGAAGGCCTCTAACATAATTTTGGAGATAATGGGGGCTGGAATCGCGCCTGATCTGCTGAAGCGTTTCGGGGGTGGGGGGAATCCCCGTCAGGTCCAGTGTTATCCTTCGGACAAGCACCTCAAGCGATGCCCGGGGATTGGGGCGGATCTTTGCCGCCTGGAGTCTTTGCAGGATGAAGGCGTCGATCGGATTTTGAATCCATTCGTCCCTGATTGCGGGAACCGGGGTTTCGCGAGGTGCCCCAAATGACCAGAACTCCCGATCCTTGGGCGTAACGACCAGATTCTTCGGTTTGGGTGCTTTGTTGGAAAGGGGCCTGGAATAGGCGGCCCCCAAATCAATCCAACGAGTCAAAAGCTCAATCATTTCGGCGGGGAGTTTTTTCTCCTTGCCGGGCATGTAAGGCTCTTCCGTATGTTGCACCAATCGAAGGAGGCGACTTTCCTTAATGGAAAAAGGGACCACCGCAATGCCTTGATCACCGCCCGCCAAAAGTGTATCCCGCGTGGAGAGATCAAAACCGGAACGGGTTTTCTCACCGCCGTGGCACTGGAAACATTGCTCCTTGAGGATCGTCGCCACTTTGCTTTCGAAAAGCTGTGACGATTCCGTCAATCGCCTGGCATGGTCAGGCGGCAAAGGTGGCGAAACTGGGCCCTTAGCGGGCCAACCCAAGGTAAACAGGAGAATCCAATTCATGGAAAGGCGTCCCGGGAGGTACGGGGCTACACGGCAGGTATAATTATTGTAGTACCCATAAGTCGCAAGTTGAAACACCTGTTCCCCCAAAAGGAACACCAAAGTTTGTATAAAGAGGCGGCCCTTGGGATTATTCCGTACCTTTGGTTGATAAAAACCTCAATTCCAAAGATTTGACATCGGCCACCCCTGTGCCTGGGATTTCCAAAGCCCGTAGTTGGAGCAGCCCCCTGCACTTCTCGAGCGAGAGCCGCCCAAGGGGCACTGCAACAAAATCCTTGACATACGACTCCCCGGCGCGTCGAGGGGACCGGTCGTTTTCCATACCCCGAAGGGGTGGATCATGAGGCCGGTTGAGGACCGTCTCGCACTTTTGGTCCCCAAGAGACAACTCTACCCGGGCCCCGGCATCTTCTTTTTTCTGGGTCATGAACAGGGTCGCTTCATATTGTCCCGCGTTTGCGATTTCGACATCCCAAGTGATCGCGTCCGTCTTGCGAGACCAATTGGCAAAAAACGAATCATTGGGCGCCGGAGCGCTTCGAACCACACCACCTTTGGGTCTGCCATCACGAGCGGGCAGGGTGGTGTTGGGCATTTCCCGATAACCCACGGGGAAAGGGCGGTCGTCTTTTGTCATGGGAATTCCCACCTGTTTTTTCCACGAATCCAGCGCCTCAATCAGTTCCTGGTGAGTGGCCGAGTTTTGAAGAGTAATATCCCGTTTTTGGCCCGGATCGAGAGTGATGTCGTAAAGATTTTGGGTTGGATCAAGGCGATAGGTGTCGGTTCGGACGCTGGTCTTTCCCGCCCAATGGGTGAAGAGGATCCTTTGGGGCCAGGCGGGATTGTTGCCTGAAAGCAATGGGGAAATCGAAACGCCATCCATGGGTTTTTGCGGATTGTGGGGGATGTCGCACAATCGGGCCAGGGTGGGGAGGATGTCAATGGCGCCCACGACTTGGGGGATTCGTTTGCCAGGCGGGATTTTTGCGGGAAACCGTACAAAGCAGGGGGAACGGATTCCCCCCTCGTCCAGAGAGCCTTTGCGCCCTTTCCATGGTCCGTTGAATCGGTCGCCATTGGGCCCGTTGTCGCTAAGGTAAACGACAATCGTATTATTTTCTATCTTAAGTGTATTTAATACATCTAAAATCCGGCCAACATTGTCATCAATGTTTTCAACCATGGCAAGGGCTGCCCGGGTGAATCGTGGATCTTCCAGTTTGCTCCCCTTTTGAATCAGTTCCTTTTTTTCAAAACGGTTCCAATAAGCGTCGGGAACCTGCATTGGCGAATGGGGAGTATTGAAAGAGACCATGCAAAAGAAAGGCGATTTCGATTTGTGCTTTTCTGTGATAAAACCGATCGCGTGAGTAGTCAGATCATCGGTCATATACCCATTTCCCCGAACGGTTTTTCCGTTGTGATCCATAGGGGCATCAAAATAAGTCCCCCAGTGACCGGAGGTATAGCCGTAAAACTCTTCAAAACCCCGGGCGAGTGGGTGATAAGGCCACTGTGTACCGTTATGCCATTTTCCAAAAAGTCCCGTCCGGTAACCCGCCGCCCGGAAAATGTCGGCCATGGTCCTTTCGTCGAGATTTAGCCTCTCCCCGCCAAGCGAAACATCACGCACCCCACAGCGGGCGTGATACCGTCCTGTCAATAGTTCGGCCCGGGTTGGCGAGCAGACCGGACAGACAAAAAAGTTTTCAAGAGCCGCGCCTTCTTTTGCCAGGGAGTCTATCCGGGGAGTTTTGAGGTTGGTGTTACCATGAATGCCTAAATCGCCCCAGCCCTGATCATCGGCCAAAAAGAGGACTATGTTGGGTGGTGTTGCAAGGCATTTTCCGTGTGAAAAAACCACCAATTGCACCAGGAAAAGTAGTCCCAAAAAAAGGCGTTTCATCTCATCGGCCTTTCCCGATTTGATTCATCTTTCAATAGGTCCCAAGGAGGGACGGCCAAAGGTCTAAATGATTCTTTTTTGTCGCCAGCAGGTGCAGAATGTGCAGCAGTCCCCGTTTAATTCCGCCAAAAGCAGGAAACATTCCAACCCGCTAATTGTCGCCTGGCGAAACTATCCCCGCAGGACGGTTTCCTTTAGCTTTTGTTTTGGTGAGGCTATCCCCCAGATCCTGGCGACACTTATCCGCGAAAGAAAGGAGTTTTGCCACAATCTCCGGTTTTACTCCGGCTATGTTTTTGTCCTCAGCGGGGTTCAATTCCAAATCAAAAAGTTCAGGCCGCACGATCCTTTTTTGTTCATATTTCGAGGGAATTCCACCCGTGCCCCCAGGGTTGCCTGAAAGGGTCTGATAGTTATGTGGAAGCTGGAGTTTATAGCGCCCGTCGGCTGTGGAAACTGCCTGGAGCTGATTATCCAGATAATAAAAGGCGTATCCCTCATGTGCGTTTGTTGCGCCAGGTTTCCTCTGAATCCACTCCCAAACATCAACACCGTCCAAGGGTGGGCCTTTTCGTTTGATCTGCAGTTGTGAGGCAATCGTAGGCAAAAGGTCGATGGTCATGAAATTGGCGTCCGATCGGGTTCCCGCTTCGAATTTTCCAGGCCAGGACATGATGCATGGCACCCGCACTCCCCCTTCGAAACAGGTTCCCTTTCCCTCGCGAAGAACACCGGCACTTCCCGCGTGTTCGCCATAACTGAGCCAAGGGCCATTGTCGCTAGTAAAAATAATCCAGGTGTTTTCCAGTACGTTGTTCTTTTCCAGAGTGGAGACAATCTGGCCAACACTATCATCAATCTCCTCAATCACATCGCCAAGAACTCCGGCTTTGGATTTTCCCGCGAATTTTGGTCCTGCAAAAAGAGGCACATGGGGCATCGAATGGGCAAGATAGAGAAAAAATGGTCTGCCCGTTTTGGCATAATTGTCCACAAAACGGACTGATTCGGACGCATATTGGCTGGTCAGGGTCGCCTGATCTTCTGGTGTAACATCATCGTCAATTATTTTGTCATTTCGGATGAGTGGAAGCTTGGGGTAGCTTCCTTTTTTCGCCTCGGGGTGGCTGGGCCACATATCATTGGAGTAGGGAAGTCCAAAATAAGAGTCAAAACCGTGACGAGTGGGCAAAAACGGCGAACGATGCCCCAAATGCCATTTGCCGACTGCAGCCGTCTGGTAACCTACCCCTTTTAGCAACTCCGCCAGGGTAACCTCGTTGGCATGGATCCCATGCCGGGCTTGTGGCCCGAGGGCACCCTGAATTCCTATCCGGTTGGGATAGCACCCGGTAAGAATCGCCGCACGAGACGCGGAACATACAGGCTGGGCCACATGAAAGTTCGTAAAAGTCCGCCCATTTTTTGCCAGCTTGTCCAAATGGGGTGTGCGAATATTTTTGGCTCCAAAGGGACCAATATCCGCGTATCCAAGATCGTCACAAAAGATCAGGACAATGTTCGGGCGATTTTTCTGGTCATCTGCCTTCTGCTGATGGGGAATGGATGGTGACAGGCAAATTGCAAGCATACCCAAAAGGGGTGACAACATGGCTGGTTTTCCAAAAGGTATTGATGTTCGGCTATCCTAGGAAAAAGGTGACCACGAAAAACCACAACCGATTTGCATTTCTTGGTGCCGATTCCAAGCAAATCTGGCTTCAACCTTTTGCCCTCAAAATCACGCTAAACGGTGTCAATCTGGTAACGAAACCATCATAGAATCCAATAATGCCCCAGCTTGCATGGGGAATTGTTCCCAAACTGTTCCCGGAAAGGGGATCCATGGGCCCCACCCTCAAATCCATAACCCTTTGTGGTTTCCGTTCGATAGGCCAATTGCACCAATTTCCGCTTGATAATATCAACATCCTGATCGGCGCAAATGGCGCCGGCAAAAGCAACTTCATCGAATTCTTCCGGATGATGCGCGCGATCGTTGATAGGGCGCTGCCAAGATATGTCCGAAACAGGGGAGGCGGTTCTGGATTTTTCCACCTTGGCCCAAAGCATACCCCCAGAATTCACGCAGATCTCGACTTTGGCGACCTTGGTTATCGGTTTGAAATCGGCTTGACCGCTTCGGATGGGCTGCAATTAATTGACGAGAGGGTGCGTGATTCCCCCTTGGCACCGGGAACCAGCCACTGGGTGGAATTGCCAACGGGTCTATTGGATTCAATCCTCCCAAAACATCGTTTCCCAACCGAGGTTTCAGGCAAGACTACCGAAATTGCCACCAGGGTTTTTGAAGCCCTATCCCAATGGATCGTTTACCATTTTCATGACACCAGCCGTTTGGCCCCGATGCGCATGCCCCATGAAGCACGCGATAGCGAATGGTTGCGCCATGACGCATCGAACATTGCCTCGGTCTTGTGCAAATTACGCGAAAAAGATCCGGACAGCTACGGGTTAATGCGGGACACGGTCCGCCTGGGGGCGCCTTTTTTTGACGACTTTGTCTTGCGCCCCGAGGATTGTGGAGGAGTGGAACGGATCCGCCTTGAATGGAAACAAACGGGAAGTGATTAACCGTTTCAGCCGATGGATCTTTCTGATGGAACCATCCGTTTTGTCTGTTTGACGGTTGCTCTCCTCCAGCCCCACCCGCCGGGAACCCTGGTAATTGACGAACCTGAACTTGGTCTGCATCCATGTGGCTTGGCTCTGGTGGCGAACCTTGTCCGTTCGGTTTCCAAAAAAGCACAAATCCTCATTTCCACCCAATCCCCCGTCTTTTTGGACCATTTTGATCCGGAGCATGTTGTCGTGGCAACAAGGCGCAAGGGAGAGTCCTGTTTTGAGCGACTTTCAGGCGATGCCTGGAAGGAATGGCTTGACGATTACACCCTTGGCGAATTGTGGCAAAAGAACATCTGTGGTGGAGCCCCCAACCATGAATAGGGACTTAAACTATGGAAATCAGCAAATCAAACGGGTTTTCGTATTGGTCGAAGGGCGCACGGAGGAACTCTTTGTGCGTGAAGTACTGGGACCATGGCTTGATGCCCGGGGTGTCCTGATCACTGCCCACCAGATGGGCAAACCGGGACACCGTGGAGGTATTGGGGAGTACCCAAGGGCACAAAGGGAGATTGTCAATTGGCTTTGTCGTGACCGGTCTTCCATCCTGACAACACTCTTTGATTTTTACGGCATGCCCGATTCCTGGCCCGGACGGATTCACGCCGCAGGACTCCCCTATCCCGACAAAGCCCTTTGGGTGGAAAAAGCGATTCACGAGGACATTGTGCTTGGAATGGGGCACCGATTTCCCCCGGAGCGCTTTATACCCCATGTCCAGATCCACGAATTCGAAGCGCTGGTTTTTACCGATCCCCATATGCTTTGCGAAGTTTTACGGGCTCCGGAAATGCTCGAAATTGTGGATGATATTCGCAACGATTACGCAAACCCCGAGATGATCAACGACAGTCCCGAAACAGCCCCATCAAAGCGCCTCTTGCGGATCTTTGATCATTATCGAAAGACGATTCACGGAGTGATCACCACCAAGCGCGTTGGCCTTCCGGCGTTGCGCCGGGCCTGCCCCCATTTTGATCTTTGGGTAAGCAAACTGGAAAACCTTGCATCAAAAAACTTTGGACAAGGGTCCTTTGCGAAGGGAAATTTTCCGGACAGCGCCCATTATCGCCAATGAATGTCTGATAAAAGGGCTTCACGACCGGGAGGAACATTCGTTCTCTCGCGAATGGAGCAATAGCCGAATCCGCCCAGGCGCCCCACAGCATCAAGTTCTGCGGGGTCAATATGAAGACGGTCGTTTGCCAACGAATCGGCCACATGGATCATTACGATCTCACCGAGAATCAGGTTTCCCGCCCCCGGTACGCCTGGTTTGAACCGTGTGATGGAGTGGGTTTCGCATTCCAATGTGATCCTTGCTTCTGCCACTCTGGGCGCATCGACCATCTCCGCCCGAATCGGGGTCAGGCCGGAAAGATCGAATTCACTCTCCTCGGGTGGAAGCGCCTCTGCACAGGATACAACCTGGCTGAGGATTTCGCGATGAGCAATGCTAATTGTAAACCCCCCGCGGCCCCCTTCCGAAACGGCAAAGAGATTACGCAAGGAGTCCTTTGGTTCCCCTTTCGCATTGTTGGCAATCCCCAACATGACCAGCATCGGATCCGCGCTCACGGCGTTGAAAAAGCTGAAAGGCGCGACATTGGCGACATTTCCCGGTCCGTATGTGCCGACAACCGCGATGGGTCGTGGCACAACCGAGCCAATAAGCAGGTTGTAGCGGACCTTGGGGTCAAGCTTGGCAGGATCGATCTTCATGGAATATCTCCCGGTGAAAAAAGGGTCCGGCCAGTTGATGGCCCAATGACATATGGCGGCTATTTCGCCGATTTGAACAAAACAAGACTTTTTCGACCGCTTTTTTCGTATTTTTCACGCCTTGCTGGGGGAAGATCCTCCGGCGAACCCGGGCTGAAGCCGCCCTTTTGCTGGAAAAAGTTGAAGGTCTGCGTCGAAAGGCAAAATATCCTGGCAAAGCCCGTGCTTCGTGCCTGGTTCTCGGCAAACTGCATAAGCCTCTTCCCGATTCCCTGGTTTTCATAGCGGGGATCCACGCACAAACATGCAAGCTCCACCATGCTCTTTTCGGGGAAAGGATGCACGGCGACACAACCAACAGGCTCGCGATCAACCTCGAACACAAAGAAATCTTCCGCCTGGCGTTCGATTTCGGTCCGGGTACGCTTGAGGAGTTCATCGTTGGCGACCGATTTCGCAATTAAGCGGTGAATGGCAGGCGCGTCCTTTTTGCGGGCACGACGAATCGCCTGGTATTCGTTGGCATGGATTAGCGTCCCAATGCCTTCATTGGAAAACACCTCCGCAAGCAACCCTTCCTCAACCCGGCCATCGATGATATGAACCCTAGGAATTCCACCTTCGACAGCCTTGAGCGCCTGATCGAGTTTGGAAAGCACATCAGGAGGCAATTCGGTTCGACCCCGTTTGGCAAGCGCGGATGCTTCCTCCTGGGAAAGTTGGCGCAAAAGGACATGTTTGTCCGGAGCAGCACCGCGAAGCTCGGAATGACCCAGTCCCAAAACTTCCGCCGCTTTGGAACGGGAAATCTCGATCCCCTGGCGGGTTGTCAGGTAAACGATTTTTGTCGCCTGGAGAGCCCGGGCCAGTTCGACCGCAACAATATCGCTATTAAGCCGGTACGATTTACCCTCGCCGTCATACCCAATGGGGGGGACCACTGGCACCATGTCAATGCTCAAAAGGCTGCGAATCATCTCCGAATCGATCCGCTCGACGCGGCCGGTGTGGAGGTGATCAATCCCTGAAAGGATTCCGGCAGGATGGGCGACCACCGCATTGGTCACCGCGCCCCGAAGGTCCGCCTGGCTTAAGCCTTCCAGAAGTTCATGGCTGACACGCCCGGAAGCAAGCAATGCAAGCTGTAAAGTTTGCTCGTCGGTCACCCCTGATCCATCGAGATTGCTCGGCACCTTGCCCATCTGCTGTCCAAGACGCTCCAATTGGTGTGCGGCTCCATGAACCAAAACCACTCCAACCCGCAGCGACCGCAAAAGCGCGAGATCCAGTAGTACATTCCGGAAATTTTCGTCCTCCACCACCGCACCATCGACCGCGATGACAAAGACTCGGTCTCGGAATCGGGGCACATAGCGAAGAATTTCACGCAGGTCGATCAATCGGCGTCCGGATTGGTGGGGGCCTTCACTCATTGAGAGGGTTTCCGAAGGGATTTGGCCTGCCAACACCCGCGGCTTGCCCACTCCCTATGAAATCAAAGCTAGTGTGCCCGGCCCGTGGGGCAAGTTGAACGCCAAAGACGCTACCCTAAGATAACATAAAGATCCGATTTCATCCCAACTCCCGGGGGTTACGAATGAGCAGCCAAGGCATCGAGAAGGTGGTCATCGTCGGTTCCGGCCCAGCGGGTTGGGCGGCTGCAATTTATGCGGCTCGCGCCAGCCTTGTCCCCCTTGTTTTCGAGGGCGCCATCACCGAAGCAAACCGCCTCAAGGGAACTCTCCCCCTCGGTCAACTCAACCTGACCACCGAAGTCGAAAACTTTCCTGGTTTTCCTGCCGGCCCCCTGCGCGAATATCTTGCAGGGGCGCTTCCCGAAGATCGCCGACCTTTTTGGGTTCTCGACAATGACAAACAGCCAGCCCACGGTGTCACGGGCCCGGAACTTATGGAGTTGATGCGTCAACAAGCGGTCAACTGTGGTGCAAAAATTGTCACCGATGACATCATCAATGTTGATTTCTCCAAGCGTCCATTCACCCTGACCTCCATCGAAAACGGAACCGTTCAGGCCCACGCGGTAATCATCGCAACCGGCGCCCGCGCCAACTACATCGGCCTCCCTTCCGAAGAGACCTATAAGAACCGGGGCGTTTCCGCCTGTGCGGTGTGTGATGGAGCCCTTCCCCGATTCCGCAACAAACCCCTGGTGGTCGTGGGCGGTGGTGACAGCGCGGTAGAAGAAGCAAGCTACCTGTCCAAATTTGCAAGCGTGGTGTACCTTGTTCATCGTCGTGACAAGTTGCGTGCTAGCAAAGTGATGGAGAAACGCGCCCTTGCCAATCCCAAGATCACTCCAGTATGGAATGCCCAAGTAGTGGAGTGTCTTGGTAACGACACCGAGGGGCTCACCGGCGTTAAGATCAAATCAACGGTGGATGGATCGTTTAGGGAAATCACCGCGACGGGTCTCTTCGTTGCAATTGGCCACACCCCCAACACCGACTTCCTTGGTGGACAACTTGAAACCAATGAAAAGGGTTATGTCAAATGGCCTGTCGCCCACCGGACCAATAGCTCGGTTGAAGGCATCTTCGCCGCAGGCGATGTGGGTGATGACTATTACAGGCAAGCGATCACTGCCGCAGCTTCGGGCTGTCAATCGGCCCTGGATGCCGAGCGTTGGCTGTCCGCACAGGGAATCGACTAGGAGCGTGACTACCCCCTTTGGGTTTTTGCGATAGTTGGGACACCGGAGCGATTTGCGCCTTGCCGGTGTCCCCAGCTTTTGAGAACACGGGTCCTTTCCGTTAAAACCATTCCGCCTTCAGGAATTTTTTCTCATAATTTACCCCACCACAACGATTTTCGAGGTCTGAATGTCCCAGGCAGCACCCGTTCCCGCATCGAACAAATACGATGAGGTTCCCTACACCAGCCGGGCATTCATGACCACGCATCCCGAACATCTCGCGACAATGGCGATGATCTTTGGGATGAACCCGACCCCGCTCTCCCGGGCCCGGGTTCTGGAAATAGGCAGCGCCGCGGGTGGAAACATTTTGCCGGTGGCTTGCGCCAATCCGGGTGGGACTTTTATCGGCATCGACTACTCCAAGGTGCAGGCCGACCAGGGCGCCCAAATGGTCAGGGACCTTGGAATTTCCAACGCGCAAATCCTGCATCTGGACATTCTTGATTTCGATTGCGCGGCCCATGGGAAATTCGACTACATCATTTGTCACGGGGTGTTCTCCTGGGTCCCCGAGCCTGTCCGTGAAAAGATCCTGAAGATTTGCAGGGAAACGCTTTCGCCGCAGGGGATCGCGTATATCAGCTACAATACATATCCCGGATGGAAAATGCGCGAAATCATCCGTGATGTGATGAATTATCACGCCGGGAACCGCTCCACCGCAAGGGAACAGGTCCAACAGGGAAGGGCCATACTTGATTTCATCCAGAAAAACGCGGAGCCGGACACAGCCTTCAGCAAACTTCTCACCTCCGAAGTGGAAATCCTGAAAGCGGCGCCGGACGACTATCTCCTTCACGAACACCTTGAGGAAACCAATGTCCCCTTCTACTTCAAGGACTTCATGGCGGTCGCCCACAGACATGGCTTGAACTATGTAGGCGAGTCCCACATCGACGAGATGATGCCACATTTCATGGGCCCCGAAGTCATGCGCGCCCTGGAGACTATTTCAGGCGGAAACATCCTCCTTATGGAGCAATACATCGACTTCTTCCGCAACAGGCGTTTCCGTCGCACCATCCTCACCCTTGCCGAAAACACTCCCGCCCTGACCAGACACATTGAAGCCAATGTGCTCAAGCGTTTTCATCTTGCGAATTTCTTTCGGATAGAACCTCTTGGCGTGCCGCTTAACGAGGCCCGTGAGCAAACCTTTACAGATCCCGAGGGGAGAAACCTCAAGAGCAATGTGCCTGTGGTCCGCGCCGCGCTTTTGACTTTGGCCGAGGAATGGCCGGCGACATTGCGCTTTGATATTTGGCTCGAAAAAACCCGGGCAAAACTGGGTGGCCCACAAACAAACGACATCACCCTGCTTGATGAACTTCTGGTCAAAGGATTTTGCGGCGGCATGATTCGCCTTCGCTCAAGCCCGGTCAAAAAGGCAACTCTTCCCGACGACAAGCCAATCGCTTTTGCACCTGCGCGGATCCAGTCACTTGCCATGCAAAACGAGGCCACGACCTGCTGGCACAACACCATTCGCATCAACGATCTTCAAAGGGTCATGATTGGACTTCTGGATGGCAAAACCACCATGGAAGAGTTGATGGAGGCCATAATTCGAAAATGTCAATCCGGTGAATGGACATTGGGAAACCAAGGGCAACCGGTGACCGATGCCAACCAGATCCGGGCGCTTTTGGCACCGGCCCTTCCCATGGCACTGCTCGAACTCCAAAAGTCCGGCATTCTCATCGCGAAAGACTGATCCTCCGTGGCCAACGACACTCATCCCGCTGATTGCCTTACCGTTCCAGTGAATTTGGGAGAACGATCCTACAAAATTGTTCTCCCTGGAGCGGGTCACCCATGGCCCGGGGATTCCGCAACGGATTTCCCGACCCAGTCCCCGGGCGGATTGGCCCGATCCAGAAACAAAAGCGGACTTGCTTTCGTGGTGGCCGACCGGGGCGCGGCCCCGCACCTGGCCAGCCTTAAAGCCTCCCTGGAAAAAGCAGGCTACCGGGTCGAATCGACCATTCTCGATCCGGGCGAGGGTCAAAAGTCACTGACGGTGGCCGCCTCGCTTTATGAAAAACTTCTCGACCTCAAAGCCGATCGCAAAACTCTCCTGGCGGCCCTTGGGGGCGGCGTGACGGGTGACCTGACTGGATATGTCGCGGCGACCTATCTCCGTGGACTTCCTTTTCTCATGGTGCCCACGACCCTTTTGAGCATGGTCGACAGCTCCGTCGGCGGGAAAACCGGGGTCAACCTGTCCCGAGGCAAGAACCTGGTCGGGTGCTTTCACCAGCCGGTCGGCGTCTGGATCGACATCGGCACCCTCAAGACCCTCCCCGATCGAGAATTTCGCAGCGGCTTGGCTGAGGTCGTCAAATATGGCATGATTATGGATGCTCCCTTTCTCGAAATCCTCGAACAAAATGTAGCTCCACTTATGGCCCGGGATCCGGCGATTCTTGGCCCGGTGGTGGCCCGTTGTTGTGAACTCAAGGCGGATGTCGTCTCCAAGGATGAACGCGAGGAGACCGGTCTGCGCGCCATACTCAACTACGGCCACACCTTTGCCCATGCGTACGAAACCGTCGCGGGCTACGGCGCCTGGTTTCATGGCGAGGCGGTTTCCGCCGGGATGCAAGCGGCGGCGAAATTGGCCGCGGCCAGGGGCCTCATCCCTTCGGAATTGGTGGACAGGCAACGGCGTCTTTTGGAGGCTTTTGGCCTTCCCGTTGAACGCGATCCCACCTGGCCTGTCGATACCATGATCGAAATCATGCGTTCCGACAAAAAAGCCGAAGCGGGACAACTTCGGTTCATCCTTCCGGTGCGGGCGGGTGAAGTCCGCCTCTTCGCGGATGTCACCGTGGCGGAAGTCGTCGCCGCGCTTGGCCCTTCCAAGTAGGCCATTAATTCGAGGCATTGCCCCGTTTATGGCTCAACCTCCCGAGAAAAACTCTTTAGGATACACCCAAGGCATTTTTTGTATGATTTCCCCTGAATGGTGTTTGCGTTCCCATCAGGCCTGATCGATCCGGACCACCCCAAGGAATCGAGCGATGAAACAGCTATTGGCAGGCGTGTTGGTTTTGACCAGTTGGGCGTTTGGCGTTCTCAATCCGGCGACGGCCCAGGTATTTGAATATTCCTATCCCGGATCGGACAAAAGCGGGGAGCTGATTTATCCCGTCCGGCACATTCTCTGGATCCCTCCCGGCCTCAAAACGGTACGGGGAATCATCGTCCACCAGCACGGTTGTGGCGAGGGAGCCTGCAAGGGGGGCGCGACCGCCGCGTTTGATCTTCATTGGCGTGAACTCGCCAGGCGAAATGATTGCGCGCTCCTTGGCCCGACCTACTCCCAAAAGGACAAGGATGATTGCCGCAAATGGTGCGACCCCCGGAACGGCTCCGAGGCGGTGTTCCTGGCGGCGCTTGAGGATTTGGCCAAAAAGTCGGGTCATCCCGAAATCGCCAAAGCCCCCTGGTGTCTATGGGGGCACTCCGGTGGTGGTTTCTGGGCAAGCATCCTGATGGCCCGCCATCCCGGCCGAATCGTCGCCGTCTGGTGCCGCTCGGGCACCGCTTATCCCGTCTGGACCAGCGGCCAAATTCCAAAAGTGGATGTCCCCAAAGAGACCTATGGGATCCCTGTTGTGATGAATCCGGGGTTCCGGGAAAAAGGGGACAAGCGCTTTGATGGGGCCTGGACCGGGGCCGAGGCCATGTTCGCCGCCTGGCGAAAAAATGACGCTCCCGCGCTCTTCGCGCCCGATCCCAGATCCGCCCACGATTGTGGCGATAGCCGATATCTCGCCATTCCCTGGTTTGACGCCTGCCTGAAGGCCCGATTGGGACCGGATGGATCACTCAAGCCGATTGATTCCCAATCGGGATTCTGGGTCGGTCCGGATAACCGACCAATTCCCGCAAACGAATTCAAAGGGGAATTGCCAAAAGCCGGTTGGATCCCAGGCAAAGCG
Organism: Singulisphaera sp. GP187; assembly: GCA_945868575.1. GTDB lineage: Bacteria > Planctomycetota > Planctomycetia > Gemmatales > Gemmataceae > SYLG01. The sequence goes on from CAMBMH010000003.1 coordinate 33,513, forward strand.
GTCGCTGATGCCTTTGTCGATTATGTCATTAGCGGGACAGTCGCCGATCTGACGCCCCCGCCCGCTCCACGGGGTGTGAATGTCCGGCCCGGTGGTATGCCGAAAACCCTGATTATCAGTTGGGAAGCCGACGCCGACTTCGAGAGCGGGATCCGCGCTTTTGAGATCCGCAAAAATGGGAAAATGATCGCCACACTCCCGGAAAAACCGGTTGCGACTTTTGGTCGGCCCCTTTTCCAGGGGCTCAGTTATCACGACACGCCGAATGCCCCGCTTCCCCCGCTCGAATACAAAGACCTTGAGGGGGGCGACCCTTCCACGACCCAGTACGAAGTCATTACCATCAACAGCGCCGGACTCCGCTCGAAAGCCGGAAAGCCTTGATCCTTTTGGATGCCTCCACCATGAACCGAAGAGATGCCATGACCCTCACCGCCGCCGCGGGACTCACCCCGGGACTCCTTTCCGCCAACACCCCCGATCCGGGCAGTTTACGCCAATCCATTGTCGCCTGGTGCTGGCGAAGCTTTGGAACCAAATGGTCTCTGGAACAGGTTTGCCAGGCCGCCAGGGACTCCGGTTGCCAATCTGTCGAACTGGTCACACCGGACGAATGGCCGACCCTGAAGAAATATGGTCTGGCTTGCGCCATTGCGACCAACAACACAGGCTGGGCCAAAGGTTTCAACAACCCCGCGATCATCGACGAAGTCCGCTCCCTCACCACAAAGGCCATCGAGGACGCCGCGAAAGAGGGGATTGGATCGGTGATCGGTTTTGTCGGTTCCAAATACATCAAGCCAGGCGACCCCAAAAGTGGTGTCATCGCCAGGGACGAAGGGTACAAACACTGCGTCAAAACGCTGAAAGAAATGGCGAAGGTCGCCGAAAAGCACAAAGTCACGCTTTGCATCGAACATTTGAACAGCCGGGATGATAGCCACCCCATGAAAGGGCATCCCGAATACATGGGGGACAACCTCGACGAGGTCGTCAACCTCATCAAGGAGGTCGGTTCGCCTCGCATCAAGATCCTTTTTGACATCTATCATGTGCAAATCATGCACGGCGATCTCATTCGGCGTATCAAGCAGCTAGGCGACCTGATCGGCCATGTCCACACAGCCGGCAATCCCGGAAGGTGCGAACTCGACCCCAACCAGGAAATCCAGTACAAGCCCGTGATCCAGGCGCTCTGGAATTCAGGCTATCGGGGCTTCATCGGCCACGAGTTTTTGCCCACAAGGGACGCCATGGGCGGACTGATCCAGGCGGTCACCACCTGCGCCATTTCCGGTTAACCTGTCCCGGTTGGATTTTGGAAAGACAAAAAAAGACCCGGTGGAATGTTTTCCGCCGGGTCTTTGCGTTTTCAACAAATCCCTGTTTCACTATTCCAGGTTGAAGGTGAAGGAGCTGCCATCACCCTTTGGAACATCGATCACCAAAGGGGTCGTTGCCCCGCTGCGGAATCGTTCGGGAATTGGATTTTCAACGGCCTTTTTGTTCGGATCGACAACAAGTGAAGGCGCTGGAACGAAGTGAACCTTGTACTTGCCTGGCTTCAAACCGGGAGCTCCACGGTTCGCATAAACCTCGAAAGTACCTTTCATGGAGGTCCTGGCATTGCCCGAGTAGGGGCGGGTCTTGGCATCGGCGGGGATTTCGGTGAACACAGCCAAAAGGCCCTCTGCGGGTTTCCCCAGAAGGCTGGCGGTCCCATATACCCTGGTCAATTCCTTGGGTACGGCTTCTTCCCGTCCGGTTTCGGTGCTCTCAAAAGGAGAAAGGTCTTCCTTGTAGATCCCGTCGAGGTTGATGTGGCTGATCACTGGGCCGTCCTTTTTGACGGTTACCCATGCCACTTGGTCAAACTCGCCATATTCCACCCCACGCATGGAGCTGCCCCCTCCGGTGGTTGCGAGTTGATAAAGATTCCGGCCTTTGCGGACAAACTTGCGGAAGGTGTGAATATGACCACAGAAAATGGTCGTTGCCCGATCGCCGAGCAGTTCCTCAATGCCATCCCAACCGTTGGCCTTGGTATCCTTTGCAGCCCAGATGGGGTGGTGCAAAAAGACGAAAGTGTGTTGGACATTGGGATTGTCCTTGATCGCGCCTGCCACTCGCTCCAACTGTTCCTTGCCAATCCGCTCCTTGCGGAAGCTTGAGGCTACCTTGGGATCTTCTCCGTTTTCGTCGTTTGTGTTAAGCGTGATGAAAAGGCAATTCTTGTAGGTAAAGTGGTACGATTTGCGTCCATACTTTTCTTTCCAAACAGCGGAGAGGGCAGGATTCGCGGCGTCGTGGTTGCCAGTAACATAAAAGAAAGGCATCTGGAACTGGCTGGTGTACGAGTTGAATTCGTTCCATTGTTCCCGGTTGACCTTTGGATCCTGGGATCCTTCAATCAGGTCACCAACCGACATGACAAATTCAGGCTGGAGCAGGTTAATTTGTTGCACCGCTTTGGAGAAAACTCCGGGGCGATGTCCTCCCGTCCGGTCAGAGATGATTGCGAATTGAAATTGTTCCGGGGCCGCATTGGGCTTCAGACCGGTAAAAGGATTCTTTTCTTCGACCTGGATCTGGAATCCCTCGGCGACTTGCTTGGGACTCGATTGGTAACCGGTGCTTCTGGAAAGAAACACCGCCCCACCAAGAGCAAATGCAACAAAAATACCAAGCGTAAAGCGTCTCATGTGAGCCCTCTTGAGAGGATAATCCATCCGAAAAAATCGGAAAATTGACATTAGGTCAGTTTAACCCGAATGGCTCACGGGTTCGAAGAAGTTTGGATGAAATCCTAGGGACGAAGATTGACCGGTTCCCAAATGGGTTGTCTTGGTCCGGGTCGGCTCCGCCCATTTGCCACAATCTCCCCCAATTCCTTTTCCAAGGCGGCCACTTTGGCGGGATCATCCCCGAAAAGGTTCCATTTCTCCCCAATATCCCGCGACAAATCAAACAATTGGCTGGGTGGAAGATTTTTTGCGATTGCCGACCTCGGCTGTGGGGCACTCCACCCCCCCGAATCCGGGCAAAGGCACAGTTTCCACGAACCCCTTCGAATCGCAAACGACCCATTGATCGAATGGTGAACAATTGACTCGCGCCGTGGTCTTTCCCGTTTTTCGATCGGATGAATCAATCCAAAAAGGTCGGCGAAGCTGAAACTGTCTTCGGCAGCATTGTCCGGAAGGCTCGACTTGGTAATTTCCGCAAATGTTGACATCAGATCTGTGAGGCAAACCAAACGGTCACTCGATTTTCCCTTGGCGATTTTTCCCGGCCAACGGACAAGAAAAGGCACCCGGTGACCCCCTTCGAAAATATCCGCTTTGTGTCCACGGAAGTGGTAGTTCGGATTGTGCCCTTTCACCAACAGGGCAGGCAAATCCGCCATGGGAGAACATCCATTGTCACTGGTGACCAGAAACAGTGTATTGTCTGCGAACCCCGCTTTTTCGACCGCGTTGGCGACCTTTCCAATTGCTTCATCCGTTTCCATCACAAAATCGGCATAAGGATTGAGTCCACTCTTCCCCTGAAATGGATCCGTTGGAAGCACAGGCGTATGAGGAGAAGCAAGTGGCAGGTAAAGAAAAAAGGGAGTGTCCTTCGATCGGGAACCAATGTATTCGACAGCTTTCCCTGTCAGGTCGGGGAGTACCTTGGCCGCGTCAAATCCCGGCGAGGCTGGTCCTTTGCGCGTTTTTCCTTTGGTTTTGCCAAGCATCATCGCGAATTCCGCTTCCCCGGTCGGCTGCTCTTTCAGCCTGTCGTTTTCGATGTACGCATAAGGAACCATGTCGAGCGAGGCGCTAATCCCAAAGAAATAATCAAAACCTAACGAATTTGGACCATTTTTTATCGTCTTTGTATAATCCACATTGCGGTTCTGCCCCGGGCTTTCAATACCCAACTCGGTGACCTTTTTTCCGGGCAGTTTTTCCCAATCCATACCCACATGCCATTTGCCTATCGCGGCAGTCTGATAACCCTTGTCTTTTAGCAATTGCGCGATCGTCAGACGACCCGGCTCAATCAGTCTTGGACTCAGACCACCAAGCACGCCGCTTTTTAGCTTGCCTCGCCACGCATACCGACCGCAGAGAAGGCCATACCTCGTAGGGGAACAGACCGCCGACCCCGAATGCGCATCCGTAAATACCATCCCTTCCCCGGCGATTTTATCCATCTGTGGCGTCGGAATCTTTCCCTTGGGGTTAAGGCACGAAACATCCCCGAATCCCAAATCATCACAAAGAATCACAACAATGTTTGGGCGAACCGGCGCTGTTGTCGGCAAAGGCTGAGCGCATATCCAAACAATCAGAAAAGCCAGGGACATAGCAAACTACCCCAAAAAACAAAAAATGGAACTACATGTCGTTGATCACGAAAATTCTGGATCTGCCAGCCTGTGTCCAAGTGGTTTTTGACTTTTGCGGTTTCGCAACCCCAAAGCTCCAAGTATCCAAAGAACAAACAGAACACCGTAACCAAACTTATACGGTTTCCTGGTTCCCACAAGTGGGGGGGGGCCCCGGGCAAGAACTCATTGGGGGCCCCCCCAAGAATCCCCCCAAAGGCGTATCCTAGATTCTGAGGGCGTATACCAATCGCATGGGGCAAACCATGGATCGGGATTTCGGTACGGGAGGCGCCCACAAGGGGTGATGATACCATTGGTCGAAAACCCCCGCCAGACACGCCAACTCATAGCCCCCCAAAATAGGGACTCAACCGGGCCGACTTTGCTTGTGAGTCTATATTTGGGAGCCTACTCAGGGGACGCATAATGCCCGCATCTTCTAATAATTGGTCTGCGCGGTCCCCCGGATTCCATTCGCTCCGTGGGGTCGAGGTTCTTTGCACCATTGGTTTTGCCGCGTCCTTGGTCCTTTTTTTTGTAATGATTTCCACGCCTATCCAGGCGCAAAACCCGGCTCCCGGCTTACCCCCCCCATCCGAGGCGGATCGGCTCGTCCTCATCGAAGATAAAATCCCTACCGATCCGGCCGGCCTTGCCTTGTGGCTTGTGGCACGCTCACCCGGGGACAAGGAGATGGCACGCCTTGATCTACTCATCGCCCAGTTAGGCGATGAGGATTTCGCCCGCCGGGAACAAGCCACCAAGGATCTGACCGCTTATGGCAATCGGGCCCTTGCGGCACTCCGGATCGCTGTTAAAAACAAGGATCCCGAAGTGAAAAGCCGGGCACAGGAAGCCCTCAACCAGATCGAAATCGGCACCTCCTCGCTGGTACAGGCTGCCGCTCTCAGACATTTCGGACGCATCACTCGCGATAGACAAAATGGCGCAGAGAATACGGCTCGGCCCGATGAAATCCTAATGGCGTTTTTCAGGACAGGGGAAAGTCCAATCCTCATCGAAGCGGCCCGGGATGCTCTGGCAATGCTTTCGACCAACTGGAACGAACCCACTCCCGCGGTGGTGGAAGCCCTCAAATCCCGATCCCCGGCCCTTCAGGGGGAAATCCTCCGGAGCCTGCTTCAAAACCGCCGGGAATTCGCCATTCCCCTAGCCAAGGCGCGCCTTAGTCAAGCCGATCCCGAGATTCGCGCCCGGGCCGCGTTTGCCCTTGCCTACACCGGAACCGACCTGAATGCCATGGGTCCACTATTGGACCACATGGAGGTCCTGGATGAAGCGACTTTTGCCCTTGTCGAGGACTTGGGTTATCGGTTGGGCGAAGCGGGCACACCCGCACCCTTTCCAATGACCACTGCGCCAGAACGCAAAATCCGTGCGGATGCTTGGCGAAAATGGTGGAGCGAGTCAAAAGACAAACGCCTAAGTCTTCGGCCCCCCCTTACCCCAGGCGGCCCAGCCGGTTCGACCATGGTGGTGATGCTCGATGCCGGACGCATCGTGGATCTTGATATCAATAAAAAAGCTCGTTTTGACATCAAGGAACTACAATTTCCCCTCGATGCCCAACTCCTTTCCGGCCCAAGGGTCCTCGTCGCCGAGCATGGCGCCAACAAAGTCTCGGAACGGGACGCCCAAGGAAACATTCTCTGGGCCAAAGGGATCGAAGAGCCCCTTGTCTGCCAAAGGCTTGCTTCGGGAAATACCTTCATCGCCAATATCGAAGGCTTTGTCGAAGTGGACCATTCCGGTGCGGAGGTCGTTAAGTTTCGTCCCAAAAATGATGAACGACTTATGAAAGCACAAAGGCGCGCGGACGGCTTCACCGCGTTGATACTGCAATCTGCCCTGGGAGAGGATTCAAGGTTGGTATGGCTCGATCCAACCCTACGCGAACGAGCAAGTTTCCCCGTTCAGGTCCGCACCTCAGGCGGCAGGATCGAAACCCTTCCGGGGGATGAGGTCCTTTTGCCTGAACTCGAAAACAACCGAATCGTCCGCTACGACTCCACGGGAAAAGTCACCTGGAAAGCCGAACTCGAACAACCGGTCGCCGCAGTCCGCACCCCCGCGGGCACCATCCTTGCCAACTGCAAGACCCTTCGCGGAGCCGTGGAACTTAATGAGGATGGGAAAGAGATTTGGTCCTTCCAGACAGATACACGAGTCACCAGGGCCTGGCGACGCTAAACTTGTTCTCCCAAATGTTTCCGTGTCTCCCAACAACGGGCCCTCAACAATTGATGAAAACCGCGGGAAAAATCAGCGTTCTGGGGGAGCAAGTTGCATGTTTTGAGATACCCGCTCCCAAAACATCCCTTTTTTTGCCGATTTCTTTCCATGCACCGGTAAGATGATGTTTGCTTAATCGCTTTCCTGCTGGTGGATGATGCACTTCGCGGTGAGGGATTTCCTCCTTTCACCCGTTTGTCTTGTTCCGGGCTTGCCGCGATTTTTGATTCAGGAAATCCCGGGCGAACCCATGTCATCCGCAGAAAAAATCTCCGTTACGATTCCCACTTCCAGGGAGGTTCGCAGTCGAATCCCTTCACAACAGCGAATCAAGGTCCTTGGGCTTGGAATGGCCTCGTTTGGTTCGGCTTTTGGGGTATGGCTAATCTCTCTGGTACTTTTGATACTGGTACCATGGTGGGCCAAATTGCCTTTTGGCCTGATCAACGGCGTCGCCATTGGCATTATGTTTATTGTCGGCCACGATGCCTGCCACGGCGTGCTTTTCCCTTATCGTTGGATGAACCGTCTGGGCGGAAAAATCAGCCTTTTTCCCTCCTTGCACCCATATACCGCATGGACGCATAACCACAATGGACTCCATCACGGATTCACCAACATCAAGGAAAAAGATCCCGGATTCCCTCCACTCAACCTGGAGGAATACCAGGCCTTGTCCCCCCTGGGCAAGTGGCTTTACCGGGTTAATCGCACCTGGTACGGACTGGGCCTTCTTTATTTCACCGAAATGTGGCTCAAGTGGGAAATCCTGCCCAATGCGTCCCGCTGCCCCAAAAAGTGGTGGGCCTATCAATCGGACCGGTTGCAAGTCATCCTTTTCGCTCTTGTGTGGATAGGTGGATTGGTGGCGGGGGCGCTCTGGATGGAAGAAAATCCCATTTGGAATCTCTTTTTTGGTTTTTTCCTTCCTCAATTCATCTGGAATTGGCTGATCGGTTTCATCATTCTTCAACAACACACCCATCCCCGCGTTGCGTGGTACTCCGAAAGCGACCTGCCCGATCCTTCCTATTACCATTCCCAGGTACAAGCTACCCCGCACCTCTTTTTTTCCGGACCGTTTCGTTTTCTTATGCGTAATGTGATGGAACACACCGCACACCATGCCGACACCACGATTCCGCTCTATCGGCTTCCCGATGCCCAGCGTGAGTTGGCCAAGGTTTACAAAAAAGACATGATCCGTGTGATTTGGACCCGCAAGGGTTTTCTATCGATGTTGAAAACATGCCGTCTCTATGACTACGCCGCCCACTGTTGGACGGATTACGATGGAACACCGACAACAGGCTGCCTTTTGTTGCCTATTCATGGCGCGCCCAAACCCAAAATGGCCAAAGCCTGATTCGGATTCTGTGTCCAATTTTCATGGCCGTGGCGATACCCCTCTGGTTACGGTCCTAAACGGAGTTGGGAAATCAAGATTTTCATAGGAAATTGAAGCGGCCCCATAAAAAACCAAAGTTGGGGAAATCCCGCATAAAGCCCAATGTATTCAAAAGTGATATTTAAAGTGTTTCAAAGGGCAATTTGCCAAGCTGATCCAACCTGTTTTTAGTTCGGCCCACCCAGATCGGGTCCGGAATGGGGTTCTTGGGTATTGGCGGCCACGGTGGGGGATTTGCGGTTTTTCCCAAAGCTTGTCGAAATGGCGGGGACACCCGGTTCGGCGGTTGAGGAGTGCGCCTCGGGTTCGTTGGGTTTGGTTTCCCCCGCGGTTTCGGCCTGGGCGGCTTGTTCCTCGCTTGCCGGGGCTTTTGCCGGCATCATCGACGAAAGCATCGGCCAGAGTGCCGTGAGGATCACAACCAAAAGGCCACTGGCCAAACCGAGTTGTTCCTGATTCATGGGTGTTCCTGTGGCGAAGCTATGCCTAAAGCCTGCCACGAAGAACCTGACGAACTTGAGATTCTTTTGAGGGATTGGAGATTTCGTTATCGGAATTGGTCGCAAAACCCCTATTACCAGAAGATTTTGCCGTGTCCTTAGGAGAGAAACGCTATTTGACGACCTGGGCTGTGGCGCGCGATTCGGCGGTCTTTTCCACGGAACCGATTTTGGCGGAGGAGCGAATCGTCAGCCTGATCGGGCGGTTGGGTAGAAGATCTTCGGATAACTTCACGGGGATGGTGATCCGGGTTTGATCGGCGGGGATCTCGACCGGCTCCACCGTCCCCTGACCCTCCTCGGCAAAAACGACCTCCACCCGAACCGGCCCATCGTATTGGGACAGACGGTTTACCGTTAGGGCCAAAGTCGCCTCGGTTCCGGGACGCCAGCGCCCCACGGGTATAGCGGTGACATCAAAGATCCGGTTAGGGACATAGGTGACCGGGATCGACTCGGTGAAATCGATCACACTGCGCCTGATCTTTTCGTCTTTTTCGATCGTGTGCACCCGAAGCGAAAGGTTGTACACGCCGGGAGGAATGTTGTTTCTGGCTTCGATGGTCACAGGAACGGAATTTTCCCCGGCGGGGACAGCCAGGGGGCGATTGGCCAACACCCCCTTGAGGGTGAAGGAGTTCTGATTGGGAATGCCGACGATGGTGATTTCGGCGGCATCGGGAAAGCGTTCGGTTCGGTTGATTTTAAGATTCAGGTCGATGGTGCCGCCCGGGCCAATGATGTGGGCATCTTCGGCGATGGCGCCGACGGTGGCTCCCAGGGAGGGAAGGTCCCGATTGGCCACCCAGGTTCCCTGATCCAGTCGAACCAGAAGGGGCATGGTCTGGTTGTTGTTGGGGTTGGGATGAGGCCACAAGAGCGACGCGGTGGGGACCTCCTGCTGGGAGAGGGTTTCCCCCAGGGTGGCCGTTGCCCGCAAACGAAGCATTCCGACCGATTCTCCCGCGCGGGGCGAGGCGCCCAGCAAAATCAACCCCTGGCGTTGTCCCGGAACAAGCGTGACCCCATCGGAGGTGATTCCCGGGGGGAGAGCGGAAGGTTCGATCCGGATGGGGCCCGAAAAACCTCCCCTTCGCGAGGCAAAAACCATCAAGGCATTCGATGCCCCGGGACGGAAATTGAGTCCATCAGGCTGGGCCTGATTGGCGGGAATGGCCACCACCGAAAAACCGGGCCGCTGGGGGCCGACCCGGAGCCCATAAACACATTTGGGCCCGGCCATCAGATCCGATTCGCGGTGTGTGACCCGGATCAGATAGTCCCTGTCTTCGGTGGCGGTGAAGACCATCGTGGCGGGATCTTCGGTGCGGGAAAAGAAGATCTGCGGATGGAGGATTTCCGCGTTATCGTCCAGGTCCAAAAGGGGCGCGTCGGGCTTCTTTCCGGGGGTGGGGAAGCGAAATACCGCCAATTGCAGATCCAGATCGGAGCCGAGTTTATCGCCGATCATTTCCAGCGCGATCCGGTCTCCGCGTTTGGCCGCGAAACGGTACCAGTCGCGATCCCCCTTCTTTTCAAACCAACCTGCGATCTCACAAGGGGCGCTGATCCTCTGGGCATCGGCCCAATCGTTGTTTGTGCCGTTGTCGCGGACACTCCTATCGTGGGCGATCGCCACCAAAAAGGGGAGGGAAGTTCCATTGGGCCCGGCAATCGACTCCTCGAAAGCTTCCAAAAACGCCATGCGCGGTAGCCTTATGGTTCGGGGGACAAGGCCGGTTGCCGATTCCGGAGCTTTGAGCTCGACTTCGGCTTTCTCCAGCCCCTGTTCCATGTCAAAGGCGGGTTTGGCATCGGGAAGATTCCAACCGAAAACGGTCACCTTTTCGGTTTTTCCGGCCTCTATTGCCCCTGGGAAAACACCCTGCACCACGGGTTCGGTGGCATGGGTAAGGTGATAAAACGCATCAGGTCCACCCATCACATAAGCCTGGCTGGTTAACCGGACAATCAGGGGGCCATCCTTTTCGGGAGTGTAGACCAGGATCGTATCGTTTTCGAAAAGGGCGCGCCCCGAGGCGACCCGTCGGCCGCCTGTTTCAAAAAGCTCAAGCATAGGGGCTAGGCGGCTGTCTATCGAGCTGGTTCGCAGGACGAGGGTGAGTTTTTGTCCTTTGGTCCCTTCGATACGGAAATAGTCGACATCGGTTGGGGTCTGAATGGCGCCGGTCATGCCCTGGCCGCGTCCCAAAGACTGGGCCTCTGACACATCGCTGTTGGGCTCTGTTTCGACGAGTTCGGCGGGTCTACCTTTGTCGTTTAAGGAACCCGAGCGGACCAGGAAGAGGCGCGGATTGCTGATCCCCAGGCTTCCCGTCATCCGCAGGTCATAAAGCCCGGTTTGGGCGTCCCGGGGAACGCGGACCCTCACGGTCCATTGGGTCTGATTGGCGGGGGTGGTCATTGCCGTGGGGCGTGGCGCGGTGCGGGAAGGTGGTGGCGTTCCACGCGGTGGAGTTGGCGGGGCGACTTCCACCCTGGTCACCGAAACCAGTTCCAGTCCAGGCAGCCCCGACACGATTCCCTGGATTTCGCCTTGGTTGTTGGTGGTCACAACGAGGTCAGTTTCCGCGCCGGGCTGGACCGCTGCAGGGTAAATCGAGATGAGCTGGTGTCCGGTAGCCCCTTCGCGGATTTGGGCGAATGCGCTCTCCTGGACGACCGTGATCAAGGCCATGATCGAAAGGAAAAGGCCCCTAAAGGACTGTTTATGGGTCATGGCGGGTAGACTCCGCAGGTGGTTTAGGTCGATTATGATCGACTTTTGGCCATGTGCCATCTAATGGTGGATCGTTGTTTTAAGGGTTAGCGACTTAACCCGATCCCATCATCTTAGTTTACCCACATGAAAGTACCCTCCCAAGCGGAATTCGCCTGGGAGTGCACGAAAACAACTCATCTTCAATGGATGCAATACACTTGAGGGGGGGAGCATTTCCGATTTGCCACTCTCCCAAACCCAGTATTCGGTAAGTTTGGGATCCATCCACTTAAATGTAAATTTTAGGAGGCAAGTGGTGCCAAATGAGCCTTGCCTGCCTCACGCAACTCTTTTTTGTCTCGGAAAATCCGGATCCTAAGGGCGTTTCCGGAAATACCCAGTTCGTTTTGCAACTCGTGCGTCTCCTTTTCGTGGTAACGGCGAATCCGTTCCGCATTTTCCGGGAACTCTTCCAAAACCTCAAGGAGCACGCTCCGGCGAAGGTCCCATTCTTCGGTTTGCTCGGCAACGGCGAACGGATCACTGGAAAGCTCGGGATGTTCGTACTCTTCACCAGTTTCCAGATTGGTCGAATAGTATCCACCAATTCGGACCCGTTGCCCCTTGCGGTTCCGGGAGCGGGGATTCACACAATCCCATGGTTTTCCACGAAGTTGGCGCCTCGCCAGATTCCGGATAAAACCCGTTACCCATCGAACCAGTATTTCGCCCTGTTTTTCTTTGTCATCACCCGCAAGGAATCCGGACCATTTATCCTGGCGTATCAGCAATTCCCAGACATCCGAAATCAGTGCCTCGGCCTCAAACCCACGATTTCCTAGCCTTTGATGTTCTTTTGCAACCGCATTCTGGATGTTTTTCATCTGGGATAAAAACAAGCTTTCAAACTGAACTTTGTTCATAATTTCCTCCCTGGTGAATGAATTGTGATCGCCAGAACCTGATGTTCAAAGGCAATGAAGTGAACAGCAAACGGGTTAACGAATTGGTGCCCATCAAGGATCATTGGGCTGACTTTCCCCTTATTCGAGAAACGAAAAGTGGTGATCCAATTTGAATCACCCGGGAGTTCAGGGATTTCGGGAAAGGGAGGCGAGTTTAAAACGCCGGGCCGAAATATGGGTGGCCCAAATCGCAATCGGGACAGCCGGAATGGTGATGGGGTTGCCACAGTAATGGGGCGAAAGGATTTCCGCCCGGGTTTGACAGGGAGAGGGACCAAAATGAAACGGCCAATGGAGACCTGGACATCACTCCCCCCTTTCTTGAAACAGGATGAATAACTATACGGGTAATGGAATCGTGGACACCCTTCGGAAAAACCCGGGAATGCCAGAATGAACGAAGTTCCCCCGCATTTTACTTCCCCGAAACGCCCCAAACATTTCACGGAATATTATGGTGCAACCATTTTTTGTCACAAAATCAATTTTGCCAACTAGTTATAGAGATAATTCTGGTTGCTTTCGGACCGGCCTGCACACCTGCGACCCACAAGCTGGTGGATGGTGAGAGGCGTTCCCGCCTCTTTTTTGGCCGGAAGGATCGCGGGAAATGAAACGGGCCGCTCATCCGCAAAGTAGGAAGCTGCAAGATCGCAGGAAAACCATTTGCCATCAAAAAATCCCATGTGAATATCCCCCCGAAAAGCGCCCCTGCCCGAATTACCCCCCCACTCGACACGGGGAACGGCAATTTGGGCCCAGTTGTACCTTTCTTCCCTCCTGGTCCAAAGGAATTTCACGCAAATCGAGAATTGTCCAAAAGTAAGGACCAAAGCAGCAAAAACTTATCCACCCAAACCCAACACCACCACTTGCCAGCCATCCGGGTCGCGAAGCTTTAGGATTTGTCCGCCCCAACTGGTCTCCTCATGCGCGGGAAGGTTCCACAAATGACCAAACTTCTCAACATCCTCGACCTCAAGGACCAAATGGACCCTTTCGGAGGGTTCCTGCAAAGCCAAGGGGCGCTTTTCGCGGGCCATATCAAGAATTTCGATTTTGAAACCACCTGGCCCGGATAAAATTACGCCCCTCGCACCCGGCCTGTCCCAGCTTTGCACCGGGCAAAAACCAAGCATATTCTGATAAAAGGAGGTCATTTCCTCATATTTGTTCGTTGCAAGCGCAAGGCGGCTCATGGGGAAACTCCAAAGACCCCGCAAAATCCCGGGGCGACCCTGCCCAAAAAGTAAAAGTTGTGTGATAACTAGAATAGGATAAAAGGGTTGGGTCTGCAGTTTTGGATGGGTTTACGGTAAAACGGAAAAATCCGCAAACATTTCCCAAGCCAGCCCGTTAGTCCCATACAGTTGTCCGCTCGGACCTACGAACCTCCTCATTTCTTACCGGATCGCGGGATATCCCATCATGCGCACCTCCTGGAAAAACTTTGTCCTCCTGACACTCGGTCTTTGGACCACCGCACCGATTCTTCGGGGACAAGGGCAGGAGCCCGGATACTTAGAGACTTTTTCCCTGGCCAAGGACCGAACCAGCGCTTTGGCCCAGCTGATTCCCGGAACCGAGGATTATTACTACTACAACTGTTTGCATGCGCTCAATTTGGGCCAATTTGAAAAGATTGAATCGTTTACCCGACCATGGCTGGAACGGTTTGGCCAAACCCAGCGCCTCAATGAAATCCAGACCCGCACAGCTCTTCTTGCCTACGAGAAGGACCCAAAGAAAACTTTCGAGTTCCTCAAAAACCGGACCGGTCTGACCTTCAATCATCAGAAGGAAATCATTGGGGTCGCCCCGAACCTTCCGACGACACTCGATCAAAAGGTCTTCTCTCGCGAAGTCCTTTTGGCCGAGTCGCTTCGTCGCTGGCGCAATCTGGACAACTTTGAGGACGCGGCGCTCGACTGGGTCGCCAAGGAAAATCTCGATTGGGAAAAAAGGCGCAACCTCCTTCAAAGGGTTCAGCGTCCCGATACCCCCAATCTGGTGGAACATATTGTCAACGATGACCAGGCACCGCACCCCCAGGCATTTGGCGCCTACACGGTAAGTCGGCTTTTGACACTTGCCCAGCTTGAGGAGTTGGTTGCCAAAAAGCCTGATTGGATCAACCATCCCGCCATGCTGCAGGCCTGGTTGCCCAAACTTCAACCAGGCGCTGATTCCGACTGGAAGCGCAATCCCGATCAGATTGTCGCCTATCTGGATCGTATGAAGGCATTTGCTGATCGCCTCGCTCCACTCCACAATTCCCTCAAGGCCAATGTTCTCTACCAGCGACTGGTCCACGACCGCAAACAGGGAACGCTCAACAAGGCCCGTTTCCTCGAATATCTGTCCCTTCCGCGCCAGCAGCCCTACATGGCCAAGGAAATTAATGAATCCGAAAACTCGGTTCGTTTTCCTGCCAATCTGGGTGTCAATTATGAGTCGTTGACACTTCTCCCCCCGGTCCAGACAGATGAGGAACTGGTTCGTGCCTACCTCAAACATTTTCTTGTCGAAGCCGAATCGCCCCGCGAATTCGAGCGATTTATTAACTCCGATTATCTCAACAATGTGTTGGCGGAGGTAAAAGTCGAAAATGGGTTGGGCGATGCCGAACGCTGGGCATCTCTATTGCCTCCCGAAACCTTCAAAACCCTTCGCGAGCGGATCGACATCGATTTTGCCCCAACCAACAAAACCGAATTTGCAGTCGATGAACCGGTCGTGCTTGACCTTTTTGTCAAGAATGTCCCCTCCATGATGGTAAAGGTTTTCGAGGTCAATACCGCCAATTTCTACAAGACCAACCTCCGCGAAATCGACACGGACATCAACCTCGACGGACTGGTCGCGAACGAGGAAAAGACCCATGTGTACCAGGAATCGCCGCTGCGGCGCATTGCCCGGAAATTTGAGTTCAAACTGGACAAGCCTGGTGTTTATGTCATTGATTTTATCGGTGGCGGTAAATCGAGCCGGGCCCTGATCCGCAAGGGGCGACTTCAGAGTCTGATATCGACCACACCTGGTGGCCAGGCTGTCACCATTCTCGATGAAAAAAATCAGAAGGTCAACGACGCAAGCGTTTGGCTCTCCGGAAAGGAATATAAACCCGATGAAAAGGGTATTGTTCTCCTCCCCTTCAGCAATGAACCTGGTCGCCGCCAAATTGTCCTGACCCGGGGCGGATCTTCCAGCCTCGATACCATCACCCACCAAGGCGAGGACTACCAATTCACGGCGGGCCTGCATGTGGACCGCGAGGCACTCCTTTCCCAGCGGATGGCGACGATCCTTGTACGGCCGGGACTCAGGCTTTCGGGCTCGCCTGTCTCCCTCAAGCTCCTCGAGGATGTCCGGCTACGCATCACCTCGACAGATACCCAGGGGATCAACACCACCGCCGAGGTGCCCGGATTCCAACTTCTTGAAGATCGCGAAACCACACACGAATTCCGCGTTCCCGAGGGAACCTCCCGCCTCGTCTTCACCCTGGAGGGGAAGATCAAAAACCTGAGCAAGGGAAGAACCGATTCGGTTTTGGTTCAAAATGCGATCGACCTGAATAACATCCTTAAAACGGACAAAATAGAAGATATTCACCTGGTTCGCTATGCCGAAGGGGTTGTCCTTGAGGTGGTGGGCCGAACCGGCGAACCCCGCGCCGATCGCGCCGTAAATGTGGCACTCAAGCACCGCGATTTCCGCGAACTGGTCCAGGTCAGCCTCAAAAGCGACGCCAAGGGACGCGTTTACCTGGGCAGGCTCGAGGGAATTGTCCGGGTGGACGCGACCGGCTCCGAGGGGGTGCCACATTCCTGGCCCATCGAAGGAGACAAAGCCTCCTCACGGCAATTGATCCACTCCGTCGCAGGGGAACTCATCCAGCTCCCTTACACCGGCGTATTGGCCCAGGCCGACCGTTCCGAATTTTCCCTTTTTGAGATAGTTGGAAATATGCCCAAGGCGGACCGCTTTGGGGCAATCAAGGTTGTCAATGGTTTGATCACGATCGATGGACTTGAGCCCGGTGATTATCAGCTTTGGGTAAAACCCTCCAACGAGCCGATCCGGATCCGGGTGGTAAAAGGGAAAGTGATCGCCAACCATGTTTTGGGTGAAACGCGCAACCTCCGGGTTCTTCCTCTCAAACCCCTCGCGGTTGGGGAGATGCGTGTCGAGGGTAACGATCTGGTAATTCGGGTTGAGAATCCTTCCGGCTTTTCGCGTATCCATCTTTTCGCAACACGCTATCAGCCTGGCCTGTCTGCTTTTGCCCAGATGGACAAGGTGCGCGCGCCGGAACTCGACGGCGTTCTGCCCGGTCAAGCTCCTTCGGTATTTATTACCGGAAGAAACATAGGCGATGAATACCGATATGTCCTCGATCGCCGTGGACAAAAGAAATATCCCGGTGTTATGGCAGAAAGGCCAACGCTACTTCTTAACCCGTGGGCCGTGCGTGACACCAGCACGGGCGAGCAAATCCCCACAAGTGGAGAAGCCTTCGGAACCAAGGGCGGCGCTGCGCCTCCAAGGCCCGCTAGTTCGTTGGCGGACCGTTTGGCTGAGGGTGTTCCGGGCGCTGTCGATGTTTCCGCCTTTGCGGATCTTGATTTTCTTGCTAATGCCTCCACTGTGGTCACCAACCTCGTTCCTGACAAGGAGGGTATACTCAGGATTGCCCTGAAGGATCTGGGTGATCACCAGTTGATCCATGCGGTTGCATGTGATCCGTTCCAGACGGCAACCCGGTCGATCAAACTTCCCATCACCGATTCGAAGCTTTTGGACCAAAGGCTGCGCAAGGGATTGGATCCCGCTGGCAAATTCCTCCGGGAGAAAAAAGTCAGCGTCCTTGCAAAGGGCGAGACTTTCACGGTGGACGACATCCGCTCGAGCAAGTTTGAGATCTACGATAATCTTGCCAAGGTTCAAACCCTGTTCCACACCCTGAACAAGGATCAGGCGCTGGTCGAGTTTTCCTTCCTTTCCAATTGGCCGAAACTCAAAATTGAGGAAAAACGGGCGTTGCTTTCCAAGTATGGTTGTCATGAACTCCACTTTTTCATCTACCAGAAGGACCGGGCATTTTTTGATGAGGTCGTGCGCCCATTTCTGATCAACAAGAAGGATAAAACCTTTGTTGATCTGTGGTTGCTTGGTGAAGACCTCACGGGTTTCCTGAAACCCTGGGAATATGCGCGTCTTAACACCATGGAACGGGTCCTTTTGGCCAAGCGACTCAAGGATGAGTTCAAAACCGGCAAGCATATCGAGGAACGCCTAAGGCTGACCCCGGTGGACATCCAGAAACAGATCGCATGGTTTGACACCGCGGTCGCCTCAACCGGCTTGGGTGATGGGGGCAGGAAATTGGATGAGCTCCGCCGGAATGCGGAAAAGGAAGCGATCAACGCTCAACGATTTGGTATGTCAGGGGGCGGCGCGATGATGGGCCGCGCGGGCGGAATGGCTGGAAATGCCCCAAGTGACCCAATGGCCGCAGGATTGCCCGCATTTGGGGATGCTGCGTCGGGAGCGCCAGCGCCCGGCGGTGCTGCGAACAATCTCGGTATGATGCCTCCAGGAGGTCCGGGCGGTGGTGGTGGATTTGGTGGTGGATTGCCGGGAGCACCACCCGTTGCTGCCAAGCCGGAATTGGCCAGGGATATGCCCAAACTGGCACTCGGAAGGGGAGCCCAGCTCAAGTCCGCTTCCAAGGACCTTAAAGAGGCCAAGGACAAGTTTGATCGTAATGTCGAGCTTGGTCTGGGAGTGGAAGATTCCGCCGGAAAACGAGATTGGGCTCTCCGAAAGGAAGAGCTTTTTGAGCAAAATCGCGGACTTGCACGCAGGGGTCAACTCTATCGACCCATTGAACCCACCAAAGAATATGCGGAAAACAACTACCGCAATCTCCCCATTCAGAACCAGAATGCAGACCTTGTGGGAGCAAGCGCATTTTGGCTCGACTATGTCCGCCATGAAGGCAAGGGGCCATTCCTTTCCAAAAACATCGCGGAGGCCTCGCGCAACTTCAGTGAATCAGTCTTCGCTTTGGCGGTGACGGAATTGCCGTTTGAATCGGCCAAGCATGATCTCAAATATGATGGTGGAAAACTATCCGTAGTTCCCGCCAGTCCGGCTATCGCTTTCCATGAAGAAGTGCGTCCGGCCGAAACCGCCCAAAACCAGGCGGCCATTCTGGTCAGCCAAAACTTCTACAGGCTTGGCGAGCGTTTCCGTGAGGAAAACGGAGAAAAACTCGACAAGTTTGTTACAGGGGAGTTTCTTTCACAAACCGGATATGGCTGCCAGATCGTGGTGACCAACCCGACCTCTTCGCGGAGAAGACTGACCCTTTTGGTTCAGATCCCGGTTGGTTCCATCGGGCTTGCACCAAGCCTGGCAACCCGATCAATACCGCTTGACCTGGAGCCTTACAGGACTCACACGCTTGATTACTCGTTCTATTTTCCCGTCGCTGGCAAATATCCCCAGCTCCCAGTTCAGGTGAGCGAAAAGGGGAAAAGCGTCGCCTCAGGCCTTGGAACGGCGTTCGTTGTGCTTGATAAACCCAGCAAGGCGGACACCGCCTCATGGGAACATATCTCCCAATTTGGATCAGATAAAGAGGTGCTCGACTTCCTCGGTCGCGAAAACCTCCAGGCGCTCAACCTCGACAAGATCGCTTTCCGAATGAAGGATCAGGCGTTCTTTGGACAGGTGACCGCGCTTCTCTCCTCCAGGCATGTCTACCAAAACACGCTCTGGTCCTATTCGCTTCTTCATGGGGATCCGGCCACCGCCTCCGAGTTCCTCAAATACAACGACACGATCGTCAACGATTGCGCCGGGCCAATTCAAAGCCCCCTGCTAAAGGTTGACCCGGTGGAACGCTCCACTTATGAACACCTGGAATACAAACCACTGGTAAACGCCCGGGCCCACGCTCTTGGAGCCAAACCGGTCATCGTCAATGACCGCCTGGCTGGTCAATACCGCGCCTTCCTCAAACTGCTCAGTTATCAGCGACAAGCCGGGGACAACGAAAACCTCTCTCTGGTTGTTTATCTGCTGATGCAGGACCGAATCGAAGAAGCTTTGGAAGCTTTTGCCAAAATTGATCCGGCCAAGGTGCCCACCAAAATCGCTTACGACTATGCCAAGGCATGGCTCATGCTCGCCACGGAGCAACCCGACAAGGCCCGTGAGATCGCCAAAGTCCACGAAAAACACCCTGTCGATCGTTGGCGCGATTCGTTTGTGCGGATCCTTGAGCAAGTCGACGAGGCCCAGGGGCGCGACACGGCAAGCAAGCCCGCCGATCCGGAAAACCGCGCGGACACCCAGGACAAACTTGCCGCTGCCGAGCCCGCGTTCGACTTCGCGATCGAAGGCGCAAAGCTCAATATCTCATGGCAAAATCTCCGTGAGGTTACGGTCAATTACTACCTGATGGATGTGGAATTGCTTTTCAGTCGCAATCCGTTTGTACAACAGTCAGGCGGCGAATTCGCCTTCATCAAGCCGAACCTGACCCGGGTGGTAAAGTTGGACGCCGCCAAGGGGAAGACCGACTTGGGACTTCCTCCGGAATTAGCCAAGCGCAATCTCCTGGTAGAAGTCACCTCAGAAGGCAAGACCCGGTCCGCGCCTTACTATTCCAGCGCAATGGATCTCAAACTCTTTGAGAATCAGGGACAACTCAAGGTTTCCAACCGCGAAGGGACCAAGCCATTGGCCAAGGTCTATGTGAAGGTCTACGCCCGTCTCGCCGATGGCTCGGTCAAGTTCCACAAGGACGGCTACACCGATCTGCGTGGGCGCTTTGACTACGCCACGGTAAGCACCCCAGAAAAACAGGGCATTACCCGGTTCTCGGTTTTGGTCTTGTCCGAAGATCAGGGAGCGACCATCCGCGAGACCAACCCGCCTCAACGCTAATTTGGATTATTGATAGTTAACCAATCCTGAATCGCGAGGAGGACTGGCTTGGCCATGTCCTCCTCTTTTTTCATTCAAGGCTTGTTCGTGCCAAGGTTTCAAAAAATCGGCTCAAGCACTTTCAAACACCAGTGCTCCTATCGATGCTCTGTTTTCATTTTCAAAGGGGGATAACCCATAAATTGATTGAAGTTTCGCAGTGTCTCGAAAACGGATCCTGGTCGGAAATGGATAACGACCCATGTCAGAGGCTGTATATTGCTCCGGAAAGGGAGGATATTTTATGAAGTCCTTACCTTCCAACAGCAAAAACAAAAGGGGGCAGCGCAATGGTTCCAGCCAGAAAAACTCCCTTACCGAAAGTCGGGTAGGTGGAAACACTTTGGAGCGTCCCAAGTCCACACAGGGGGTTATCAAAAGTCGCCTTCGTTCCCTCTCATCCCTTCTGCTTTTGGGAGGAGTCTCGTTTGGGGTTACATTTGGCGCCATAAACCTATTTCAAAAAGTTTCCAGCAGGCCGTGGAGCAACCCCCCGGGAATGGTCTGGGTCTGTGCAGGGGAATTTACCATGGGCTCGGGATCGACACTGGGTTGGCCTGATGAAAAACCCGCCCACCTCGTTCGGGTGGACGGTTTTTGGATGGACCAGACAGAAGTTACCAACGCTCAGTTCAGGAAATTTGTCGACGCGACGGGTTATGTCACCACCGCGGAAAAGGCACCCGATCTCGATGAGATCATGCGCCAATCCCCGCCCGGTACGCCGCCCCCCCCGAAAGAATCCCTTGTTCCTGGATCCCTGGTATTTGAAACCACCAAAGGCCCCGTCAATCTCAACGACTATTCCCAGTGGTGGCATTGGACTCCCGGGGCATCCTGGAAGCACCCCGAAGGTCCCAATAGTAACCTCGAAGGGCGTGAAAACCACCCTGTTGTCCAAGTCTCCTGGGAGGATGCCACGGCCTATGCCAAATGGGCGGGAAAAAGACTCCCGACCGAGGCGGAATGGGAAATCGCGGCACGGGGTGGGCTTGAGCAAAAGAATTATGTCTGGGGTGATGACCTTCCGACCGATGAGGGCATCTTCGCAAACCTCTGGCAGGGAAATTTTCCTTATAAAAATACCGAAAAAGACGGCTATACCCTGACCGCTCCGGTTAAGTCCTTCGAGCCAAATGGTTTGGGGCTCTACGATATGGCCGGAAATGTCTGGGAATGGTGTTCGGATTGGTATGACCGCGATCTCTATTCCAAAAGAATTGGCAAAACTCCCGCAAATAACCCAACAGGGCCTGAAAAAAGCAACGACCAGAATCAGCCGTTTCTGACCCAGCGGGTTCAACGAGGTGGATCGTTTCTTTGTAATGATGGCTATTGCTCGCGGTATCGGCCAAGCGCAAGACACGGCAGTTCACCAGACACCGGGATGTCCCATGTCGGGTTTCGATGTGTCGCAACCAATTTTCCGGTTTGTGAAAACCTGATACCAACCCCTTGACCTTTCCCTGTTGACTAATTGAGGTAAATTAATGATGAAAAAGCCGAAATTTCTCCCCATTGTCTTTGTTGGTCTGGGAATCGCCCTCGGCTATGCCGCGGCATCAGGCTCGATTCGCCGGGTAAATTGGCTGAATGCCAGCTCGCACACAACACCTCACGCAAATGCCCAATCCAGCCCCAGTGCACAGGGGGGATCCTGTTGTGGTGATTCCATCAGCAAGGAAGAGCAACTTGCGGTCGCCAGCCACAACGAATTTGTCTCCACCAATCTGAAAAAGTCAGGCGGCAAGCCCAACTTCTGCATCATTTGGGGAGATGATGTCGGGCAATCCAATATCAGCGCCTACACCCGTGGCCTGATGGGTTACAAAACCCCGAACATTGATCGGATCGCGACGGAAGGGCTCCTTTTCACCGACTATTACGGCGAACAAAGTTGCACGGCTGGCCGCGCTTCCTTTATCACCGGTCAGCATGGTCTTCGTACCGGATTGACCAAGGTTGGCCTTCCTGGTGCCACCATTGGACTTAGGGCCGAAGATCCAACGATCGCCGAATTGCTTAAACCTCTGGGCTATGCAACCGCCCAAATTGGCAAAAATCACATTGGGGACCGAAACGAATTTCTTCCCACGGTTCACGGTTTTGATGAATTTTATGGCAACCTCTACCACCTGAATGCGGAAGAGGAGCCCGAACATCCTGATTATCCAAAGGATCCCGCATTCCGCGCCAAGTATGGCCCCCGTGGCGTTCTTGATTGTCGGGCCACCGCCAAGGACGACGAAACGGTTGATCCCCGCTTCGGCAAAGTTGGCAAGCAAACCATCAAGGACACCGGGCCCCTGACCCGCAAGCGGATGGAAACCATCGACGATGACATCGCGAACCGTGCGGTGGATTTCATCCAACGCCAGTCAAAGGCTGACAAGCCTTTCTTTGTGTGGGTCAATTTCACTCACATGCACTTCAGGACCTATGTCAAGCCTGAAAGCAAGGGCCAATCGGGTCGCTGGTTGGGTGAGTACGCCGATGCCATGATCGACCACGACAAGAATGTCGGCACGGTTCTCAAATCCTTGGATGATGCCGGCATCGCCGATAACACCTTCGTCCTTTACAGCACCGACAATGGCCCCCACATGAACTCATGGCCCGATGCCGCCATGACTCCTTTCCGCAACGAGAAAAACTCCAACTGGGAAGGTGCTTATCGTCTCCCCTGTGTCGTCCGATGGCCTGGAAAAATCAAGCCGGGAAGCGTCTCCAACCAGATCGTCTCCCACCACGATTGGCTGCCCACAATCGTCTCGATCGCTGGCAATACCACGGCCAAGGAATCTCTCAAAAAGGGGCTCAAAATTGATGAAACCAATTACAAGGTCCACCTCGACGGCTACGACCTGGTTCCCCACCTTACGGGCCAATCGGAAAAGGGACCTCGCGAATCGTTCATCTATTGCAACGATGACCAGCAGATCACGGGATTGCGTTATGACAACTGGAAACTTGTGTTCATGGAACAGCGCGCCCAGGGCACCCTGCGCATTTGGGCCGAGCCCTTCGTTAATCTTCGGGTTCCCAAAATCTTCAACCTCAGGTTGGATCCCTATGAACGGGCCGATGTCACTTCCAACACCTACTATGACTGGCTTATGGACCACGCCTTCCTGATGATCCCCGCCCAGGATTATGTTGGGCAATTCCTGATGACATTCAGGGAATTCCCCCAAAGGCAAAAAGCCGCAGCCTTCAACCTGGACGAAGTCCTCGAGAAGTTGAAAACCAACCCGGGCAAATAATCCGGTTTGGTTTTAAGGAATCGCTATTTCCAGGCGGCGTGTCGGCAACGGTCGGCACGCCGTTTTATTATGTTTTTTGAGATTAATCGATACAATAAATATTGGAAACATTGGCATTTAATTGGCCACAAGTAAAAAATTCAATTTGGATATTCGCGTGAAGATCAAGAAGTACTTTTTGATTTTTGCATCTATTTAAGTCTCTATAATTGCATTTCTATATGGTTTCTTCCAAGACTGGTTTTCTCAAACTTTTTTAAATTACCCACCATTGCCACTGTATTTCGCGCATATTCTCCGGGCGTTAATGGGCCTTTATCTTGGAACTACACTATTCTGGCTTTTCTCCGCATTTTCAGACAAATATCGTAATACTGCTGTTTTGACAACCATAATTTTTTCCGGTGGCCTTTTAACTGGAAGGATCCTCAGCCTGATTATGGATGGAAAACCATCTGTCATTTTATTGGTCTACACAATTTTGGAACTTACTTTTGTCCCCATTGCGATTTGGGTATTCCGATTGCCCGATTAAGTCGCTATCCCAAGACGATTCGATTGCCGGAAACAGAAGTCCAACTTATACAGAGGCGGTTTGCATCAGTGCAAACTGTTGGTGAACGCGCGCCGACTTATGTTTTTCGGGGTCAACAGGACCGTTGCCCCATGACCGAATGAAATTGGTGGTTTCAAAATTGACCTATTATTGCCGCCAACAAAATCAGGACCAAAACCCGGTTGGAGCGATTTGGTTCCCCTGAAAAAATCACCAGGATAGTTGATCCGGGTTAACTTGTCCGATGTGGCCAAACTCGAATCTGTTTTATAACTTTTCGATCGAAATTCCCCCTACGCCAACACATCCCGAACGACTTTGCCGTGGATATCCGTCAGGCGGAATTGGCGACCCTGATAGCGGAAGGTCAGCCGCTCATGGTCGATCCCGCAAAGGTGCATGATGGTCGCCTGGTGGTCGTGAACATGGACAGGATCCTTGACGATGTTCCATGCGAAGTCGTCCGTCGCGCCATGGACATGACCGCCTTTCACGCCCCCGCCCGCCATCCAAAGGCTGAATGCCCGGCCAAAGTGGTCGCGCCCGTTGGGTTTTCCTTCGGGGCCCTGACCAAATGGGGTCCTGCCGAACTCACCACCCCAGATCACCAGCGTATCATCCAGCATTCCCCGCATTTTCAGATCCTTGACAAGCGCGGCGGAAGGCTGATCGGTGTCGAGGCATTGCATTTCCAACTGGGTGAACAGATTGGAGTGCTGATCCCATCCAGCATGCATGAGCTGAACAAACCGTGTTCCACGCTCCAACAATCGGCGGGTAATGAGGCAATGCCGGGCAAAGGACCCCGGTTCATGAACCTGGGGACCATACATGTCCAGGATGTGTTTGGGCTCATCCGAAAAATCGAGCAGGCCAGGAACGCTCGTCTGCATCCGGAACGCCATTTCATATTGGGAAATGCGGGTGTCGATTTCCGGATCACCGAAGTCCCCCAAATGGGCCCGGTTCAGCTCGCCAATACCTTCCAGGAGTTTTGCGCGAGATGATCGGCTGACACCTTCGGGATTGTTGAGATAGGGGACCGGATCGCCCGCGCCCCGAAACCGCACACCCTGATAACGGGTCGGCAAAAAACCACTACCCCAGTAGTAATCAAAAAAGAGCTGACCGCAGGTTTTGCCCCGATCGGAAGAAGTCATCACCACAAATGAAGGCAAATCCGTCGTTTCCGAACCAAGCCCATAGGTCAGCCAAGCGCCCATGCTGGGCCTTCCGGGAACCTGTGCCCCAGTCATGAAAAATGTCACACCAGGCGCATGGTTTACCGCCTCGGTGTTCATTGTCCGAATCAGGGTGATGTCATCGGCGATGGAACCGATGTGGGGCATCATGCTTGTGATTTCCATTCCCGACTGGCCATATTTTTTAAATGGCTTGATGGCGGGAACAATTGGATGCTTGGAATAACCGGCGGTCATGGTGGAAAGGCGCGTTTTCCCCCGGACACTTTCCGGAAGCTCCTGCATCTTCATCTTTTCCATCACCGGTTTAGGATCAAAAAGATCCACATGGGTGGGAGCCCCGCCTTGCCAGAGATAGACCACCCTTTTGGCCTTGGGTGGAAAATGAGGCAAACCGGATAGCCCTGGCAAACCCGCCGGGGCCGCCTGGGTCTGCGCGCCGCCGCCCATAAGGCTGGCCAACGCGGCTGCTCCAAGACCCGTGCTGGTTTTCCCCAGGAAATCCCGACGGGCCAAACGGTCAACCTGATTTTGAGCAAACAAATTGGGTGTGAAAAGGTTCATGTTCTATTCCCGTGTAAGGGCCTCATCGAGGTTGTAGACAGCCAGGCACATTTCGGTCCATGAGGCCAACTCGACCGGGTCAAGTTTGTCCTCTCTGGGTGCGGCGCCAATGGAGATCGTTTTCTTTGCAGCGGCTTTGTCACTGGCAAATTCCGCTCGCTGTTGATCCAGAATCCGGAGAAGGACCTTTCGCTCGGGTTCAGTTGGCTTGCGGGAAAGGACAAGCTCATATATCCGGTCGAGACGGGTGTTGGTATCAGCCTCGGTCTTGATAAGCTTCGCTGCCAGGACCCGTGCCGCCTCATTCCAGGTGGGATCATTGAGCGTGGTCAATGCGTGAAGTGGAGTGTTGGTCGAACCCGCGCGAACCCGGCAGTTTTGCCTGTTGGACGCATCGAACATATTGGCTGGGCCAACTGTCCTTCGCCAAAAAGTGTAAAGACTGCGACGATAAAGGTCGTTGCCCATGGAGGCAGGGTAGGTGAAATCACGCTCCTTGGTAATGGCCAGGGTTTCCCAGATTCCGTCGGGCTGGTAAGGATAAACGGGTTTTCCTCCCACCCTCTCATCCAAAAGTCCGCTTGTGGCCAAAGCCACATCCCTAAGGATCAATGCGGGGAGACGCACCCGGGGGAATCGGCCGAGATACTTGTTTTCCGGATCGGCCGCGAGCTGCCCTGGGGTGACCTTCGATGTCCTTTTGTAGGCCGCGCTGGTCAAAAGGAGTTTGTGCATCCTTTTCATGTCCCAGTTCTTTTCGCGGAACTCAACAGCCAGCCAATCAAGCAATTCGGGGTTTTCAGGAATATCCCCCTGAACCCCAAAATCCTCGGCGGTTTTCACAAGTCCACGGCCAAAGAGGTTTTGCCAGATACGGTTGATGGCGACACGGGAGGTAAGTGGATGCTCGGGTGCAACAAGCCATTGGGCCACCCCCAGACGGTTTTTCGGCGCGTCTTTGGGCAACGGTGGGAGGAATGCCGGGGTCGCAAAGCTGACTTTTTCGCCCGGCTTCAGGTATTCTCCACGGTTCAAAACAAAAGTCTCACGCGGTTTATCATCCGCCATCACCATCACTTTGGGCAACTCATCCGTACGGAACCTGTTCAGGCGGTTTTGCACATCCTTGAGCTTGTTCCCCAGTGCCAATTCCACCTTCTCCTCAAAATATTTGACTATCGCTGCCTCGCGATCCGCTTTTTTCTTCTCCTCGGTTTTGGCGTCTTTTTTCTCTTCTTTCTTCTTATCGTCCTTTTTGGGATCTACTTTTGCTTCTTTGGCAAGGATCTGTTCGCGGATTGCCTTGTCGGCAAATTTGTCATCCAAAACGACCTTCTTCTCCCACTCTTTTCGTTTCTGATCCAACTCCGCGCGAATGGTTCCGATCTCCTTTTCCATCGCCACGATCGCTTCTTTTTGTCCATGGAGTGGATATTCAAGAAACGGCGGAGAAACGCGCGTTTTCGAGGATTGGTAACCCGCTGTGCCCGATTCGGAAAGCTGATTGAATGCCGCCAAAAAGCTGTAATAGTCTTTAGCGGTGATCGGGTCATATTTGTGATCGTGACATTGACTGCAGGCCATGGTCAGCCCCAACCAGTTTGTCGCCGTCACATCGATTCGGTCGAAATAGATCACATGACGCTGCTCATCGGGGATGGCTCCACCTTCGCCATTGACAAGATGATTGCGGTTGAACGCGCTTGCCACTTTTTGTTCGGGAGTTGCTTTGGGCAAAAGATCCCCGGCAAGCTGTTCGATGGTGAACCGATCGAAAGGCATGTTGTCGTTGATTGCTTTGACCACCCAGTCGCGCCACACCCACTGAAAAGTGTCGCCATCCTGCTGGAATCCGTTGCTGTCGGCATATCGGGCCGCATCAAGCCAGGGAAGCGCCATCCGTTCACCGTAATGGGGACTGGCCATCAGGCGGTCCACCAACTTTTCGTAGGCCTTTGGATCCTTGTCGTTTACAAACGCATCTACCTCTTCGGGCTTGGGAGGAAGGCCAATCAGGTCAAGCGATAAACGGCGAATCAGGGTTCGCTTGTCTGCTTCGGGATTGGGGATGATCCCCTTTTCGGCCATTTTCCTTGCCAAAAAAGCATCGATTGGGTGGGTGATTCCCCCAATTTTCGGGACAGGCGGACGCACCGGAGCCACAAAAGCCCAGTGATCCTCAAACCTTGCCCCTTCGGCAATCCATCGCTCCAGAAGCGCTTTTTGGTCGGCGGAAAGTTTGCGATTGGACTTGGGCGGCGGCATCAATTTCGAGGCTTCGGCGTGATGGATCCTCTCCACCAGAGCGCTTTCCCCAGGTTTGCCAGGCACAACAATTCCGCCTGATCTTTGCCCTTCTTTTGTGTCGAGCCGGATGTCGGCCTTACGCTGGTTGGGATCCTGACCATGGCAATAAAAGCAGTTTTCGGAAAGAATGGGTCGGATTTCACGCCCATAGGAAATGGGTCGTTGAGCTACAGGCAACAAGATCAAGCCGCTGAGGATTGCGGCCCCAAGGAAAGTCATGGGAGGGGCTCCTAAAGGTAGGCCCGAAAGAGAGGCCTAAAAGGAAGGCTAAGTTATTATCGCTCATGGGCACCAAATTGACACGGAAAATTCGTGGTTTGAACTCCTCCTTCCTTGGAAAAGACAAATGGGGTAATGCCCTAAAAGGAAGATATCGTGTAACACTTCTCTCCCAAAGTCGTCATCAGAAGTCAGGTGCCAATCCGGGACCTCTGGGGCGGGTCATTCCATTTGTATGGGGATCCTTTATCACTGGAGCTATCCCATTTTGGAGCGATTCCGGAAATCTCCTGGGGAAATTCCGCTCCCGGGCAGCCTGCACCTGGTCGGCCTAAAGTAGAATATCCAAGGGAAGAAAAGGAATTAGCCAGATGCTATCTAACTATCACCAAATGAGTTTTGGAGGCACGACAACCCTCGTTGCACTGATTCCTTGCCTTCTATCGGGTTGTTCCGTGGAGTGGAGGCTGGGTGGTGTGAGAGGCTCGGGCGAAGTCCAAAAGGAATCCCGGGAGGTTGGCGGATTCAGTAGCATCAACCTCCACTCCCTCGGCAAGGTGGTCATCAAACATGGGGAAAAAGAATCCCTCACCATCTCGGCAGAGGACAATCTCCTTCCCCTTCTGGTATCGAGGGTAGCCAATGGCACCCTGCATTTGGAAATTTCCAACGGAACAAACCTGGGACCAACCAAGCCGATCGAATACATCGTCGAGGTAAAGACACTTGAGGACTTGCATGTTTCCGGAGTGGGTCAGGTGGAGAGTAAGGACCTGAAATCCCCAAAGCTTTCGGTTAGCCTTTCGGGCGTTGGCAACATCGATTTGCAGGGTTCTGTCGAGGTTTTGGATTTGAAAGTTTTCGGGGTGGGGAGTTTTCAGGGGGCGAATCTTCAAACCAAAAAGGCTAAGGTCCGAAATAGTGGGGTTGGAAACGCCATCGTAAATGTGAGCGAACAACTGGATGCCACCGTTTCCGGAGTGGGAACAATCGAATTCCTTGGCAATCCATCAGTAAATCAATCGGTTTCCGGAATCGGAAAGATCCGGAAGCGATAAACAGTTTTCACCCGATTCGGCTCCCGGGTACGCCCGCTCCCCGAACCAAAGGGCCTTCAAAGCGGAACTTGTCGTGATGTTCCTAAACGAGTCCAGCAAATTCAATAAGGGCTTTCCAGGTCAAGAATTCCGGAGATGTTTTGTTCACATTTTCCCAAAATCCCAAAGCCAATCCGGAATAAATTTACTTTGTCAGTTGAATATTTGACATTGTCAATATAAAAGTATAAATAGAGTAATTTGATCCTAAAGGTTGCCAGTATTTCTGGTGGGCCAGGAGGCTTGCATACCATGAAAATCAAATGGATAATGTTTGTAGTTTTTTCCGCAATCGTCCTGGGTGGAAATGTTCGGGCGGGGGTGGTGGCGGGAATTATAACTAGCTCTGGCTCAAATACTTCCACCGTAAGTGGCCAGCTATTGAGTTTCAGCACCACAAGTCTCGGCGGAGCGAAGGTCGCAGGTTTTGGCCTTTATTCTGGAATAGCTGTTACCGGGACTGGCACCCTTACATTTAGTAATGCTGGTAATACCGATGTCCATGTTGGAAACATTTCCTTTTCTAGCGCAATTTTGAATGGAGGAAATGTATTTACTAGTTGGAGCTCAGGTAATGGCAACTTGTTAGCCAGTCAAACATATAGAGTTGATGTTGCTTGGACGGGGAGTGCTCCTAGTGAATTAAACAGGTGGGCCACCGGTTATACTGTAGCGTCTGGGGTTGCTGATTACTGGTGGCACCTTCAATTAGTGCCGATGGTGGTGTTGCTGCCGTACAAATTTATTACGACACGACTTCGGTGTCCGAACCCGGTACGCTGATCCTGACGGGCTCAGCGTTAGCAGTGGGTGCGATTGGCGCATACATCAAGCGTCGCCGCAAGAGTAAGTCACAAGTGGACGCCGCCGATTAAATGTTGAAAGCAAATGGAAACAACGAAAACACCCTGCAAATTGCTGTGCTTTTTTGCAAAGTCGGGAAGTTATTTGTAATCTTTGAATCCAATTTGGATAAATTTTTTAATTGTATTTTTTATTATTATAATTTATATAAAAATAAAAATAGTATTATTAAAATTTAAATTTTCAAAATTTACCATTATCTCCAGAGGTCTGTGTTCCATGAAAACGAGACTTGTAATGTTGTTGGCCATTACCTCCTTGGTTGTGGGGGGAAAATGTAAAAGCCGATGTCGTAACAAACGCATCATTGGGGGAAGCGGGTATGCCAATTAGTTTCACTGGATGGTTTTTTGATTTAAAATAGCCTCTACTTCAAATGTTATTCTTAATTCAATTTAATTAAAATCGCCACTAAGCTCAGTTTATATTATATACTTTAAAAATGGTTATTTTTTTAGCAATTCATATAGTATTGTATTTGTTTTTTTTGAGTGAATTAAATTATTTAATTATACCATATGGTTTTTTGA
>CAMBMH010000004.1 GCA_945868575.1 Singulisphaera sp. GP187
TGGGCCGTTGGGGATAGGCTAGGGATTCGGATCAACAGAAAAGCATCAACAATTCCCTTGGGCCTCTTTGAGGGCGCTGCGCTTGGTCCTAATCAAGGCGAACGGTTTGGGTTCCGGCCTGGTGTTTGGGCTGGTAGGGGCAATGGCGACATCCGTTTCCACAGCACGAACCGCGCTTGAGGTGGTGCGCCTCAGTAAACACAAGATAACCGCTTTCCAGATACCAATCGCCTGTCCCATCCAATGGGGAGGGACCACCCAAAGTTTCCGGCTTGGGTGTTACCAGCGGCAGGGATTCATTCGGCCGCTTCGCAAAAGGCATGGGTCAAAATTCTTCCGCAAAAAAGTTCGCCACCAGGAGAGAACCACCAAACTGGACCATCTCCAAAATCATTTATAGGCCAGGTGGGAAAATAGATTACGAAATCGGTCGGAAGGATCCATCAAAAGGAGCGGTTGGAAGCTGGCTAAAGTTTTTGGATTGTTCCGGTTGGGAGCAATAAAGGAACGCTGCGGGCTCCCAGAAGGTGAAAACCAATTTTACAATCGGTTCAATTCGGGAGGTCTGTAAAATTTGGGGTGTATGGTTAGCTTAAGTAATTTGAGAATTCTGGGTTGCCGATAGTCAGGGTAAGGGTGCTTGGCTCACCTGCAAACCTGAGGCGGTCCGGGATGCCAAGATACACCAAGGTTACGGGGGTTTGGGGTCGTCATGGCGCAATCGAATCGGGCTTTGCTATGGTTGGGTTTTGTGTTTTTTGGGGTCTTTGCGGTCTCCCAAGGCACACAGTCCAACTTTATTAACCTTCAAAACCATGCCCGCCAAACCCGGCTGGAAATGGAAACTGTTCGCGAAACCAACGATGCACTGGTGGACAATCAGAACGAGATGAGGCGAAAGCTCATCGAGGTCGAAGGGGTACGCGATTCGATCCACACCGAGGTCATTGGGCTTCGTGAGGTGGTCCTCGAGCGCGATCGCCTCAAAGCCGAAGTTGCGGACCTGAGGCTTGTGGTCGCGGAACGCGATCAGCTCCTCCGCGAAGTTGCCGCGCTAAAAGTGATCTCCCAGGACCGCGATCGTCTGGTGGTGGAACTCAAGGGTCGCACCGCAGAGCGGGATATCTTTGCGGCTCGATGTGACTCCATGAAAAAGGGACTAATGAATCTGATGGGCGCGGATGAGCAAGCGCACAAGGAGATGCTCTCCGCCGGCCTGCGTGGCCCAAAGGACTCCGAAGACAAGCCCGATGTCAATGATCGTGGAAGGTTCCAGATTGTGCCTGCCAGCCGGGTTCGGGACAGCAAGATTCGCTAAGCTGTTGTTGTGATCGATGGAGCCGTGCCCCCATTTTCCTGAAGGTGCACCCGCACCGGGGCGCGCTCCATTTCTGTGGCGGACCAGAGTGGCCGGGTCCTGAAGCCCATGATGCGGGACAGCCAACCTTCGGGGATCCGTTCCAATCGTGTGTTGTGCCAGGTCGCTTGATCGTTATAGAAACCCCTGGCAAGTGCGATTCGTTCTTCAGTGTTGGCAAGCTCTCCCATCAACTTCGAAAAATTTCCAGCCGTTTTGAGATCGGGATAGGCCTCAGCTAGCACCCTCATGGGATAGGTTAATCCTTCCACCCCAACCCCGGATCTGCTGTTTGCCTGGTTACGAAGGGCAACCAGGGCAGTTTGCACTTCTTTTTCGTAACCTTGAATCGCCTGTACAGAGCGGATGAGTTGCGGAATCAGGTCGGCCCGCCTTTTAAGTTCGATGTCCACAAGGGACCAGGCCCGATTGGTACGATTGCGCAGATCCACAAGGCTGTTAAAGACCTGCCACATCCAGGCGAACGACAAAAACCCGGCGAAAATCCCTGCAGGGAGAAACCAACCCGGCCAAGCCACATTTGCCGGGATTTGGCGTATACCCAAATCCCGGATGATCCAACCAAGCTCAACGAATAACAATCCAAAAAAGGCCCAAAGCAAAAGGCTCCAGCCACGCGACCTGAGAACCTGTTCCTCGGTGCGATTGGAGATCAGAAACACAGGAGCGTTTTTGTCTGCGGCGATTTCCGGGGCTACAATGTCCTTTCTTTCGCGCGCCTGGCCCACTATGTAAAGTGGCGCATGCAATGGGAAGGCCTGTTCATGAAACCTTCGGCGGTAGGTGGAATCGGGCACCACTCCGGCTGGGCCTATCCCGTAATAAAGTGGATCGGCAATTCCAACCGTTTTGTCGAACACCGAAGTCATCTCGAAGGTCGCACCTTCGGGATGGACCAAAATGATACCTGTATCATCGCGAAGATAAAAGGGTTCAAGAACAACTCCGCCATCCACCCTGATCCATCCCGATTCGGTTTTGGTGCGGGTTTTGGTATTGCCATCGGAATCGGTGTAGGTCTCGGTGACGGTCCGTGACCAATGTTCATCAATGCCCCAGTCGTAAGCGACGCAAGGCTTGTTGGCGAGGTAACTGGAAAGAGGGGATTCCACCTCGGCGGTCCCTTTAACCTCCACCAGACCGATGAAAACACCTTTGGCTTTTGAGGTGGGTAGGTCTTCGAGCAGTCGACGATGTCTCAGCGACCACATCCATCCCCAAAGCATCAGGATGCAAAGAAACACGCCACCGGATGGAATCAAAATTTCCGGTACAAAGATATCCCCAGGCGATTGCATTACAGGCTACCCCTTTCCGGGCGCCCCCAGGTTGCGGTTACGGAGGAGCCAGTTTGGCTGATTTATGGATTTTGGAACAGAACCGGAATTCGCCCAAAAGGTATCGCCTATTTTGGCCAACCGGTGATTCCCGCCAATCCGACTCCCCCAAGACAGGCGGTTGCCATGTGCCCATCGGGAATGCGGAAAACTCCGGGAAACTGGTCGGCCCAGGGATCGTTTGCCGCGGGGAGGTATTGGCGTCCGTTGGATTCGATCGCGCTGATCCCCCTGACCCAGGCGGCAAGGGAAGCAGAGTGAAGAAGGGATGCTCCGACACAGGTCAGGTCCTGCACACAAAGGAACATTCCGTGCTTGCGGGCAGCGGCGGCCATTAATAGCGATTGGCTTTGTCCCTTGCAGGCCTTGAGGGCGGCGCCTGTGTACCCCATTTCCCTGGCTAGCATCAGCGTTTCCAGATCAAGTAGCGACTCATCAATCACAACGGGGATTTTCGCCGAGGCGCGGTGCATCGTGTTGGCGCGATCCGCCTTCAGGTCCCGTTTGGTTGGCTGTTCAATATAAGAGATCCGGGCATAGGCCCAAGGCGAGAGGTCTTCCAGCCTCGCAAGGAATTCGAGGAGATTGTCCTCGTGGGGGACCCGCTCGTTGAAATCGAGTGAATAGCGCCAATGGGTTATCTTTTTTATAGACATTGCCCGTTGGGCGACCTCCTCGATCCTGAGAACCCGTCTGACATCCCAGTCGATATCATCCCCGTTGAGTTTGATTTTCAGATGGCTAAGGCCGTCCCGTGGGATCCACTCCTCCAGAGTTTCGGGAAGACCATCGCCCACAGGCTTGACCATCTCGGAATGGTCGAGGGGATCAAGCGCCCCGACCAGGTGATAGAGTGGCAGACGGGGTTCGGGCAGGGGTTTGAGCTGGTCATCCAGACGAATTCCACAATATTCCGATCCTAAAAATGATCCAAGGTCGCCGCCCAAATATTCAGGCCCATAACAGTGCCAAACCGGCTTGTTGAAAAGCTTGCCATAC
This sequence comes from Singulisphaera sp. GP187, assembly GCA_945868575.1. Lineage (GTDB taxonomy): Bacteria > Planctomycetota > Planctomycetia > Gemmatales > Gemmataceae > SYLG01. Next base: position 3,715 of record CAMBMH010000004.1, read on the forward strand.
GCATCGTGGAGCGCGGCATCAAAAGGGCTTGCGGCGACCAATGCGGCCAAATGGGGCACGGGCTCGCCCAGGTTGTTTTCGATGCCGATCGAATCCGAAACCTTGAAGAGTTCAGGTTCCAGATCCATGGTGATCCGGATCGGATGCGCTTTGATTTTTGCGTCCCGATAGAGGTCGGCCGCTCGCACGGCGATGGACCGCATCGCACCCAAAGTCTGGTCGTAGCTGAGATTACGGGTGGGAAAACTCCAGACATTGCCCAAAGGCATCGACCCGAAACCGCTCGCACGCGTCCCATCCGCCGACTCAACCACAATCTCGGCATTTAACAGGGTTGCCCGATCAAGGGCCACTCCCCCAAACTTGATCGGCGTGCGATACGCATAATCCTCGGTATGGTGCCGAACATCGACGATGCGAACGGGAATACCAGCCATGGTGGGGTTCCTATTGGTACCAATCAAAAGGGGGGAGGTGGATCAGGAAGGTTTTTTGGGAGACCCGGCGGATTCCGGTTTGGCTACCGGTTTCGATTCGGGGGTGGACCCGGTTTTGGTTTCCTTGGGTGGGCTTTTTTCTTTTGGGGGAACAGGTGCGATCCGGTCAAGTTCAATCGTTAAGGCGGATTCCAAACCTTTTGCCTCCTCACCCTGTTTCAAGCTAAGCACCTTCTCAATTTTCCCATCTTTTGCTATAACTGCATATATTAATCCTTTTCCATCGAGGCGATAGGCGGGAGGGCCTTGGGCATCCTCAAAAGTTCCCACCGGAAGCCGACGAAGGGCAGCTTTATCGGCCCACCGAACAATTGGCCCATCAAGGTCTTCCTGTTTGGGGCTGCAAAAGGTCAGCCAGGAAGCAAGGGTACCCCGCTTGGCCAATTCCCCATCCATAAATTTGGCAATTTGGGTAACCTCGACAGAGGTCCACCCCTCATCGCTTTTCGACTCCTTGTTGGGGTCCCGGGCAGGAGCAAAGAGGATTACCACGGGTTTTTCGATCGATTCACAAACATAACAATGAGATCGACCCCTTTGCTCGCCGACAGAAAGAATGAAGGTGTACGGGGGAAGTTTGGTTCCTGGAGGAACAGTCATTTGGGCGGGTGTCTGCAAAGCCAAGACAAAAAGGGCAAACTGGGCAATCATGGCTGGCCTCCATCAGACAAGGGAATTTGGGAACTCTGACGAACCAAATAAGCCCGACTTGTTTTCTTGACCGGGGGTGGGTTATCTTTCCGAATTGGATCAACTCCCTCCTGTCCTAGCGGGCGGGGGGGCAAAACTCAAGGAGGCAAGGATGCCTCGATCACTGAGTACATGGACCCCCGATGAGGGGTCGAGTGAGAGGATGGGCCGCGAAGGGCCAGAGATTCTTCGTTTTGGCAAGGAGATACTCCTTGCCGAGGCGGAGGCTTTGCGCATCGTTTCCGACCGTCTGGACGAACAATTCGAACATACCGTTGAACTGATTCTTGGAACGATCGAACTGGGCACTGGCCGCATTTTGACATGTGGGGTCGGCAAATGTGCCGATATCGCCCGAAAAATCACAGGCACCCTCAACTCCACGGGCACCCGCTCCACTTTCCTCGATCCGGTCCAGGCAGTGCATGGTGATTTGGGCCTGGTTCATCCCCATGATGTGGTGATGCTTTTTTCCCACAGTGGCGAAAGTGAAGAGATCACCAAGCTTTTGGAGCCACTTTCGGAACTTTGCAGCGCGCTGATTGGTGTCACTGGAAACCGCGAATCGTCCCTGGCCAAACGCGCAGACATTGCCTTGGTGTATGGACCGCTTGAAGAGGTTTGTCCACTTGGATTGGCTCCAAGCGCCAGCAGCACCACAATGCTCGCTTTGGGCGATGCGGTGGCCTTCTCGGTGAGCCGTGCCAGAGGCTTTGGCCAGGAAGACTTTGCCCGTTTCCATCCTGCCGGTTCGTTGGGAAGAAAACTCGCCCGAGTGGAACAAGTGATGCGCCATACGCACGAAGCCCGCATCGCACCCGATACCAAAACGATCCGGGAGGTCATGGCCCAGGGAACCGGTCGCGGACGACGCACCGGCGCGGTCATTCTCGTGGATGACACAGGCGCACTTAGTGGCATCTTCACGGATAGCGATTTCGCCCGCCTTATCGCCCGCAAAGGCGAGGAGTGGCTGGATATGCCCATATCCGAGGCAATGACACGCAACCCCCTTGTGGCCCGGTTTGGGTCGCGGGTGGGTGAGGCGATGCAACAAATGTCCGACCGGAAGATCAGTGAGCTTCCCGTGGTCGACGCGAAAAACAGACCGCTGGGTATCCTGGATATCACCGACCTGATCGGAATCGCGGGTGCCGCGGCCAGAAAAAAGGCAGCCTGAAAGAAACATGGATCCCAAGGGAATTAGATGAAAATACTGGATCTTTCATGACTCCTTTGGCCGGGATTTGCCGGAAAATCCGGATGCTGGTGCTCGATGTGGATGGTGTGTTAACGCCGGGACATCTGATGCCCAAAGTGGCCTCCCAGACGGAAGGCCATCCTGAATCCAAGTGGTTTCATGTCCGTGATGGGCTGGCCCTTAGGGCCTGGCAGGACGCGGGCGGAGAAGTTGCGGTCCTTACGGGCCGGGGTGGCGCGGTGGTGGAGGCGCGGTGCAAGGAGCTTGGCATTGCCAGGCTCATTCAGGGCGCCAATCCTAAAACCCCCGCCTTTGAAAAATTGCTCGCCGAAACGAACACGCCGCCCGAGGCCGTGTGCGCCATAGGCGATGACCTGGCCGATGTGCCTTTGCTTAGGCAGTGCGGTTTGGGTGTGGCGGTCGCCGATGCATGTGTCGATGCAAAGAGCGCCGCAAAAATCATCACGCGCCTACCCGGCGGATCCGGGGCGGTGCGTGAGGTTGTTGAATTGATCATGAGGGCAAGGGGAACCTGGCCGAACGCGTAAGCCAACCGGGGCTTGGCGCTAATGTTTTTTTTGATTTGAGAGGGTGCAAAACACCGTGTGGACTCCGCGCAGGATCGCAATGCTCTTCGTGTTCTTCGTCATTGCGGCGACGATGTACACGGGCTATGCCATGGTCCTGGGCCAGATCGACGGTTTACCCCCACTTCCCACCGCACTTTTGCCCCGCGACAAGGAAAGCCTTCCACCCTTGCCTCCCCGGCCGGCCTCACGCGTAGTCGCCAAGCTTCAGCAAGCCTTCGGTCAGGAATGTCCCGAAGCCAACCGCCAATTCAAAATCGAGCTATCCAGCCGAAACATGGTTCTCGCATGGGACCATTTCCAGATCGAACCCGATGGGCGCGTTTGCCTCACACCCATCAGCGTCGCAATCCTTGACAAGGACAAAGGCGATGGCCGGGGTCCGGAAATCAACAGCATTCGCGGCCAAGCCGCCTATATCCGGTTCGATCGTCCAGTGACCCAGATCTCCGACATCGGGTCGCGCAAGATCCTTGGTGGAGAAATTTCGGGCAATGTCGAAGTGGTCAACAACCGAAGAACCGCCGCACGCGACGATGATATTGTTCTCTTTGTGCCCCAGGGGCCGGTTCACTATAGCGAGCAAAAAAAACTCATATGGACCGACGATTCGATTCACCTTTCCGACCACCAGAGCAAACCCAAGCCGACCGAAGTTCGGGGCAAAGGCATGCAGATTGAACTGCTTTCGGAAGCCAAGCCGGCCGCGAAAGGCGCCCCGGCATCCACCAAAGCCCGACAAGATGTCGTCACGGGCGTCAAGCGGATCAAACTCAATTCGGCTGTTTCGATGCACATCCATGTCGCCGATGATGCCGGTTTCATGGCCAACGGCCCCACCGCTCCGAAGAAACCGGGAAATGCCAACGCATCCAAGGCCCATGTCACCGTAAAGACCAACGGCACATTTGAATACTTGTTTGGTCCGGATTCAGACACCGCGACCTTCCTTGCCCCGGCACTTGATCCAACCTCGCGAAGCCCGGCCGATGTGACCCTGACGAGACTCCACGACGAGGTCGGCGCGGTGGACCAGCTTGTTTGCGAGAAGCTGGTGCTTACCCTTCGCAAACGGGGTCCCCGAACCGCTGCACCCGAAAAACCGACCAATACGACCGACCAGGCCATCGAAATCACCACGGCCCAGGCCACAGGCAAGGAGGTGATCATCACCTCGGATGCTGAAAAGCTTGAAGCCCATGGCAAGGAACTGACTTTTGACAATCGCACCGGCAAAACCACATTGCGCGGCGAACCGAATATGTGGGCCCTGATCGATGGCAACACGATCACCACAGCCGTTCTGGAAATCAACCAATCTCGCGATCCGGTCCTTCCGGGCAAGCCAAAACCATCTCCCGGACTTGTCGCCCCCGGACCGGGGGTCATTGAGCTTCGGGCCGACCGCCAACCAGGCGACAAAACATCTGCGGATAAAAAAGACCTCATTCAAGCCAAGGGTAAAGTGCGCGCCGAATGGAACAAGCGCCTTTCCACCTCCAGCGACAACGGAATGGATCTCCTTGTTTTCCAGGGAAAAGCCCGCTTTTTGGACGAAGCTTCAGGGCAAAACCTTCAGGCCGACACCCTGAAACTCTGGATCGGCGAAGCGGGCGCCGCGACTCCGGGAATCTCGATGCCGTCCGCTCCAACGCGCTCCGCTCCAACAAGTATTGCTCCTTTAAACTCGCAAATATCCACTTCCAACAAACCAAACCCCAATCCCAAGGGGAAACGCGAAATTCAGCGCCTTGAGGCGTCCGGTTCGGTTATTGCCAGGAGCCGGGAACTGCTTATTCATGAAACAGGAAAACTGACCGTTTGGTTCCTTGATCCCCCAAACAAGGGCCAGGGTTTGGGAACTGGTGGGAATCCGGTGGCACCGTTGCCCCTTCCTGGCGTTACCGCAACAACTCCCGTTGGATCAGTCAAACCCGGAATACTCGCGGCGGGCGCTCCCGTCGGAGGCAGTCCCGCCAACTCGACCTCGGGAAATCGACTTTCGGGCCGTGATCCTTTCAATCCGGCGGCAACAGGCGACCGCAAGGATGAAAAACCAATTGATATTTCGGCCCGCTCAATCGAAACATGGGTTTACCGGATTGATAACCGTGTCCAGCTCGACCGTGTTCGCACGGAAGGACAGGTCGTTGTCCGTCAGGAACCAAACAAGCCAGGCGACAAGGGGCTGGACATCCGTGGAGAAACCCTACAGCTTTTCTGGTCCGAACAGGGTAGCAAGCTCATCGTCGGTGGCGACCTTGCCCAACTTCGCATGGACCGGATCCTGATTGTTGGGCCGGAAATCACGATTGACCAGCTCACCAATAAAGTGTGGGTCGATGGGATCGGCGCCATGCAGATGGATAGTGCCACAACTTTGCAGGGTGTGAAGTTGGCCAAAGCTGTACCCTTTGAGGTTCACTGGTCCAAGTCGATGCTTTTCTCGGGCAAACATGCCGAATTTTCCGGAGACATCCAGGCGGAACAAGAAGAAGCCCGACTTGCCAGCCAGGGTCTTCAGGTATTCTTTGACACGCCAATCTCCCTCAAGGAGGGTACCCGACGCGATTCGTCCCCAAAGGTTGAACACATCGTCTGTGATCGCCAGGTTCGCGTCGAGGAAACCGTTCGGGATAAGGACAAGCTTGTCCGATTCCAGAGGATTGTGGCTGTTACCCTTTCGATGAACCGCCTTGATCAGGAAGAGGTCATTGTGGGGAATGCCCCTTCGGGAACTGCCCCTGCCGAGGCGCCCACTCGTGAAAAGAACGAGGTTCGCGCGACGGGCCCGGGCGAAGTACGCATGTTGCAGCGAGGCGGTGGGGGGGACTCACTGGATCTCAAGCCGCGTGTTCCCGCACAACCGGTTGGGGCGAATGCCCCCAAGCCGAATCCTGCCAAGCCGCCGGATGAGGGGAAGATGAAAATGACGCACATCAGCTTCCTCAAGAGCATGTATGCGAACAACCGTTCCAACACCGCGACTTTCCTTGAAGAGGTCCGGGTACTCCACTTCCCCTGCGAGGATCCCAATGTGGAGGTCGAGCTGGAGAATGTACTTGACCGCTTGCCTCCAGACGCGATCTTTTTACGATGTGACCGATTGGATGCGCTAAGTCGGGGCGAGGGGAAGAATGCCCGCCAGGATATGCGCGCCCGCGGGCGCGTTACGGTTCAGGCCCGCGAGTTCTCGGGCAGGGCCGAAATGGTCACCTATGAAGATGCCAAGGAGCAGGTGATTTTCCATGGGGCCGAAGGCGCACCCGCCGTGCTCATGCGTCAGATCAGGGTCGGCGCTCCCCCCGAGGAGATCCGTGGCCGCAAAATCACTTATTCTCGGGGCACGGGTCAGTTCAAGATTGATGATGGGCAGTGGCTGGGCGGCGGTAGCTGATCGGGTCTGGCTTGGATGGTTCACTAAATTTTTGCGGTCGACCTGATCCTATTTAATCTTTCAAAAGATTTGAGTTATCCAATTGGTAGTTTGTAATCTTGTTTCGTTGCCTCCTCTTGATTTAACTTATTGATAGCAAAAAGTTTTTGACGAAATATGAACCAGGTTTCTGATTTGTTTTTCCTTGCAAATTGGACGGTAGTCGTCCAATTTGCAAGGAAAAATCCCGAGAAAATCGACGACCGAAATTGAGCTTTGGAGCATAACCCGGGAATGTTCCGTGGACATCCGTTTGGGTGCAGGAACCATTGGGGGTGGCGATTGCCAAGTCCCCTTGGCCCGAAACCGAAACCGTGGGTGAGGGCCCCAGGGAGTCTGGAGAAACAAATCTTCCCTTTGTTTTTTCTTGTTCAATTGTCTCTAAATCTATGCATTTGATGAATTTAGGGCGATCGGATGCGTCTTTTCCACCCACTCCTCACAGCAAAATCGCCCTGTTCGCTCATCGACTGGGTTTCGGTCTCCTTTTTGGCGACTCTTCCCTTAAAATCCCTGTTTGGAAACACCAAACCCGGATACCGTTTATGAGCGAATTTCGCACCGTTGTGGGTCTTGAGGTCCATGTCCAGCTCCTCACGAAAAGCAAGCTGTTCTGCGGCTGTAGTGTGGAATTCGGCCAGCCTCCCAACTCCGCCGTGTGTCCGGTATGCCTTGGAATGCCGGGTGTTTTGCCCGTAATGAACCGTAAGGCCTTTGAGCTTTCGTTGCGGGCGGCCCTTGCTCTTAATTGCCAGATCGCGCCTTTCACCAAGTGGGATCGCAAAAACTATTACTATCCCGATCTTCCCAAGGATTACCAAATCAGCCAGTACGATCTCCCATTCAGCATCGAAGGCTACCTGGAGATCCCCGCGACCCAGGAACAGGCTGCAAAACGGATCGGTATCTTTCGTGCCCACCTCGAAGAGGACGCCGGCAAGTCGATGCACGATGAATCTGGCCAGGGGGGATCCACCAAGGTGGACCTCAACCGCGCGGGTACTCCCCTTCTTGAGATCGTCTCCAAGCCCGAAATCACCAATGCCGAAGATGCCCGGATGTACCTTGAGGAATTGCGATTGCTCCTCAAGGAAGCGGGAATTTCCGATTGCGAAATGCAGGAGGGATCGCTGCGCTGTGACGCCAATGTGAACATTCACATGCCCACCCCGGACGGAGGCCATATCGCCACGCCCATAGTCGAAGTCAAAAACCTCAACAGTTTCCGCGGGGTGGAACGAGCCATTCGCTACGAGGCCCAGCGCCAATATGAACAATTCCAAAAGGACGGGAAAAAGTTTGGTGAAGCGCCCAAGTGCACGGCCGGATGGGATGATGCCCGGGGTGTGACTATTATCCAGCGGCGAAAGGAGGAGGCGAGCGACTATCGCTACTTCCCCGAACCCGACCTGGCCCCGGTGCGTGTCACCGCGCAAATGCTTGAAGAGGCAAAAGCTTCGCTGGGTGAACTTCCCCATCAGGGTCGGGCCAGACTCCAGGCGCAGCATGGCCTTGGTCTTTACGATGCCGATATCCTTGTCCGTATGGGCCGGGCTGTCACAGCCTACTTCGAGAAGGTTGTCAGCGCTGGGGCGGATGCCAAGGGTGCCTGCAACTGGGTCATCAATCAGGTTTTGGCAACCCTCAACGAATCGAAGATCACAATCGATCAATATTCCATCTCGGCGGAATCGCTCGCCGGTTTGGTGAACGAGGTGCAAAAGACCGGCCTCAATATGCAGAGGGCCCGTGAGGTCTATGCGGCCATGCTTGCGGACGGAATTGATGCCGCCGCCGCGATCAAGAAGCTTGGTTTTGTCGCGGTTGCTGACGAAGGCGCCCTCGCGGAAATGATCCGAAAAGCGATGGCCGCCAATCCCAAAGCTGTCGCCGATTACAAAGCGGGCAAACTCAAAGCAGCGGATGCTCTCAAGGGCTCGGTTATGAAGGAAACCAAGGGCATGGCCAAGTCGGACCTTTTGCAGAAAGTCCTTCTTGAAGAGTTGGCCAAAGTATAAGACACGGAAATCAGATGACTCCGGTGAGAGTCGGTCCACCCCGGCCATCTCCCTCCAAAAGATCCACAATCAACAAAAAAAGCACCGGGTTCATTCCCGGGGCTTTTGTTTTTGGATTCACCCGTGTCTTACCGTTTGGGATAAACCGGCGGAGCGGGGATCTTCTTCTCCCTGGTTTTCAGCTCTTCAAGGATATGGGATATGGCTTTTTCGAGCTGCTGATCCGTTCCGGCAAATTCGGTCGCGGGGTCGTTGTCGACAACGATGTCGGGATGGACGCCAACGCCTTCCATGATCCACTCCTTGCCGTCGATGTCGTATCGGCTGAACTCGGGTTTGCTGAGTGTGCCACCATCGAGAAGCGGAAGCGATCCACGGATGCCGACCACACCGCCCCAACTTCGTTTGCCAATGAGTTTGCCCAGCTTGTGCTGGCGGAAACGATAGGGGAAAATGTCGCCGTCCGAAGCGGAGAACTCGTTCAATAGGCAAGTCATCGGTCCCCAGATCATCGCTTGGGGATCTGTGTGGGGCTGGCCACCTCGGGCAATTCCAATCATGGCCACCTCACGGCGCAACCGTTCGATCAGCATGGGGGAGACATTGCCGCCTCCGTTGCCACGCATGTCGATGACGAGGGCTTTCTTGTCCACCTGGGGATAGAACTGGCGGACGAACTCGTTGAGTCCCTCCTGCATCATGTCGGGGACATGGATGTAAGCGACCTTGCCTCCGGTGGCGACTTCAACCCGCTTGCGGTTCTTCTCAACCCAATCGCGATAAAGAAGCTCCGATTCTGAGGCAATGGGGACAACGACGACTTCGCGACTGTTGGCGATTTCGGGCTTGGCGCCCATTCGGATCACAACCGGCTTGCCAACCTTGTTAACCAGCGCCTGGAAGGGGCTTTTGAGTTCGTTGACCGGCTTGCCATCAATGGCAAGGATAAAGTCACCCACCTTTGCGCCCACGCCGGGAGCAGCGAGAGGCGAGGCAAGTTTTGGATCCCAAGTGGAACCTGAGTGGATCTTTGTGATTTTGGCATAGCCCGAGGCGTCCCGCTCAAGCTCGGCTCCGAGCAAGCCCAATTTGACCCGGGGAGCCTTGGGCATTTCGCCACCTCCCACATAGGCGTGACCCGCGTTGAGTTCGCCGATCAGTTCGCCAATGATATAGGTTAGGTCCGCGCGATGGCGCACATAAGGCAAAAGCAACTCATAGCGCTTTCGCAAAGCGACCCAATCGTTTCCGTGCATGTTGGGGTCGTAAAAGAAATCGCGCATTTGGCGCCACGATTCGTGATAGATCTGTTTCCACTCTGCGGCGTGATCGAGTTCGACCTCAACCGAGGAGGTGTCCAATCCAGAGAGACTGCCTACGGAAACCGGACCTCGGGGAAGGTCGATGACAGAGATCTTTTTCCCTTGGCCCAATACCAGAGCTTTCTTGCCATCCGCCGAGATTTCGAGGCTGCCCAAACCTCCGATTACCGATTCATTGCCGGTCGAGAGATCAAACACGGCCCAGGTCGCGCCTTCACGACTGCTGGATCGTTGATACCAGACTGCCTGGCCAACCGATTGAAGGCCACCATAGTTACCCGCCGGAACGGGAAGCTGGAAGGTTCGCTGGGCAAGACCTTCGATATCAACTTTTACCCCCGCATCCTTCGCGGCCTCCTGGGACGCCTTGGTGGCTTCGACCTCATCGGTTTTCGGCCGGAACGGCGAGGGTGTGTCCCTGGAGAGAGCCACCGCGTACACTCGGGCCATGTCCCTGTAGGCATGGTTCCATTCGGTCGAGGAATAGATCGGATTCAGATCACGATTGGAGACAAAAAACAGGAATTTTCCATCGCCGCTGAAAATCGGATTGGCGGAGGTGTGCCAGGCATCGGTCACATCGATCGTCTGATTGGTTTCGATGTTTTTGATGCGGATCTTGCGCATGTCATTGGCCGCAGGCTCCGACCAGGTAACCCATTTACTGTCCGGGGACCATGCGGCGTCGCGAATTTCCCATTTTGCTTCGCTAACCACTTCCGTGATCTTCTTCGAGGCCACATCAATGGACCGGATCCGGAATTTCCGGTCGCTCCAGAGAAGTTTTTTGGAATCGGGTGACCAACTGAGGTCATAGAGGTAGACGCTTCCGCCCGTAGTCAGCTGCACCGGGGCGGACTTGCCATCAGGAGAAACAAGGTGGATCTCGTCTTCGCCCGTGACATCGGAAAAGAACGCGATCGTTTTGCCATCCGGGGACCAGGTGACATTGCGATCATGTGCCCCGGGTGAATGTGTCAGCCTACGGGTGATGCCGGGGCCATTGACTATGCTGAAGAGTTCTCCTCGGGCGGAAAGGACAACCCGCTTGCCATCAGGCGATGAAGACGCGGATGCCAGGTTGACTGCGATGTTGGTCAAGGCCGTTCGCGAACTGGAAAAGTCTTCGGAAATCTCAACTGGGATTCTGTCGAGTTTGGCTGTTGCGATGTCCCACTTCCAGAGCCAGCCGCCTTGTTCAAAAATCACCGCCGAATCCCCAACGGATGGGAATTTGATATCGAAATCCTGGAAATCGGTCAGTTTTTTGGTCTCTTTAGTAGCGGGATCGATGACATACAGATTCATTCGCTTCGAGGCTTCACGATCGGAAAGAAAATAGATCTTCCCGCCATGCCACATCGGCTCGATCTCCTGATCGGGTGTGGTGCAAAGGGCCTCGGTTTTTTTGCTTGCGAAATCGTAGGTCCAAAGATCATCACACATACCACCGCGATAGCGCTTCCAGGTTCGGAATTCGCGGAAAATCCGGTTGTAGACAAGTTTCTTTCCGTCAGGCGAATAGCTTGCGAAACCACCACGGGGCAAAGGGAGCGGTTTGGACATGCCTCCCTCGGCGTTGACCGTGTAAAGCTGGCCGATGAAGTCGTTGAAGGTGCTCATGCGGGAACGGAAAAGGATCTCCTTGCCATCGGGTGTCCAGCCAAGGGTGATGTTGTTGGGACCCATCCGGTCGGAGACATCATCGCGTTCGAGGGTGGCGGTCCATGTCAGGCGCTTGGGCTCGCCCCCCTGGCTACTCATCCGGAAGATTTCCGTGTTGCCATCGTATTGCGCGGTAAAGGCAATGGATTTGCCATCCGGGGAGAACTTGGGGAACATCTCAAAGCCAGGGCTGCTTGTGAGCCTTCGTGCAGTACCCCCCTTGGCAGAAACCGTGTAGAGGTCGCCTGCGTAGGCGAAGACAACCTGGTCCCTATGAATTGTGGGGAAGCGCAAAAGCCTGGCTTCATCCGAACGAGCCGGTGTGGTACCAATTCCGGTAAGTGCGGTTACGGCAATCCAAAAAAGGTTTCGAGCGGCCATAATTGGCCTCCTGTCTTATGCAAAGTTCCCAAGTTATTTTCCCAAAAACTAATCTTGTTGTAAAGGGGAGAGGCTAATGGGAGGTGTGGACAACAGCTAGAATTCCGAAATGGCCAAGTCCATCCCATGGCAAAGAATTGACCCAAACGACTGGAGTTTTTCCTGTTTCACCATGAACCCCATTCCTGATGCGCTGGATTACTGTCCCAAGAGAATTGTCGAATCCATCGATTTTCCAAGGTTCGATTGCCCGGTACGGACGAAATTGGCCTCTGTAAAACCTGATTATTCCCGTTATGGTAACCCAAATACCCATCCCGTTTAAGCAACCCGGCCTTAATGTCAGGCGAAGGTAAACCATGAAGCCGAGGCAAGCTTTTTCCCTGGTATTGTGGCTATTGGTTATTTGGGTACCCGCATGCGGGTATCAAACCAAACCCCCTGAAACAGCCGCAGCCATCGCGCCTCCCGTCCGGGTGGCCAAAGTCCGTAAAGCGGATGTTCCCCGAATGATCGATACGGTAGGAACCGCCAAACCATCCATTTCGGTACATGTGCGGGGGCGTGTAGATGGATTAATCAAGAAGGTCCATTTCACGGAAGGAGCTGAGGTTCGCGAGGGGCAGTTGCTTTATGAGGTGGATAGCGAGTCTTATGAATCCGGCCTGAAAGAAGCACAGGCCACCCTTGAGGCATCCATTGCCCATCAAAAGTTGACCCTGATTGAAAAGGACCGGGCGGAAAAATTGTCCAAAGCGGGAGCATCGCCGGTCGAGGTATTTGAAAAAGCCCGGGCAAGCTACGAAAATGCCGTTGCGGCTGTTGCGCGCGACATGGCCAAGCGCGATGTTGCCCGTCTGAATCTGGGGTATTGCAAAGTCACCGCACCCATCTCAGGAATCGCCGGAAAAATGGAGACCGATGGAGGTAGTCTGACCCGAGGTTATGATCCGCGCCCGGTGATCACGATTAATCATTCGCGTCCGGTCTATGTGGAATTCGCCTTGCCAGAAAAGTTGTTGTCCCAGGTACGCGCCGCGGCTCGTGGCCCGGAGCCTTTTCGGGTGGAAATCCGCAAAACCAGCCAATCAAAACCCCTTTTGGGAACCGTGAATTTCATTGATAACCAGGTAGACCAACCCACGGGTACCATCACCTTGCGGTCGGAATTTCCCAACCTGGATTCCGCAATCTGGCCGGGGGAATTTTTCGAAGTCACTGTCACTCTCTCCATAGACAAAGGGGTGCTTACCATGCCCCTTGGGGCGCTGGGCCAGGGAACCCAAGGCTCACACGCCTATGTTTTGCAAAACGACAATACCGTCCGCCTCAGGCAGATCAAAACCCGAAGAATAGATCGGGATCTGGTTCTCCTCGATGAAGGTCTGAAAGAGGGGGAACTTGTTGTTACCGAAGGAGTTGTTCGACTCCTGGACGGAATGAAAGTGCACCTATTGGACAACCAGGGGGGCCCGTGAACAAGCCGGGCGCCACCATCCTTGGAAAGCTAATACACAGGCCTGTTGCGGTGCTTCTGGGTCATGTGTGCCTGGGACTGTTTGGCATAATGGGTTGGATGAATTTGCCTTTCAACCGTATGCCCGATGTGGAATATCCGACTCTTTTGGTGGGAGCGTCCTTGCCCGGGGCTACCCCCGCCCAGATGTCCTTCTCGGTCGCCGCGCCCCTGGAAGCCAATGTGTGTGGGGTCGTTGGTCTTCTCGATTGCACCACATCCTGTGTAACTGGATCAGCGACGATTACGCTGCGCTTTCGACCTGGTCAGGATATGGGGAGGGCCATGGGCGAGGTTGGGAGGGCGCTGAGGGCCGCAGCCGCAGACTTGCCTGCGGAAATGACCGAGCCACCCACATGTACGCGCTACAACCCAACAGACACCCCGTTGATATACTTTGCGTTGGAATCCCCGGCGACCCCGGATTCCGAACTGGAAGAGCTTGCACAACGACTGATTAGGACAAGGTTGGGAAACCTTCCGGGTGTGGCAAGAATACAGATTCTGGGTAATGGCCGGTTTTCCTGGGTGGTGCGTAACGACCCAAACGAATTGGCCCGCAGAGGGATTTCCCCTGATACGGTTCTCAGGACACTAAGGGGCCAAGGGAACGAACTTCCCTGGGGACGCTTTTTTGGTCCTGTCACGGACATTCAGTTGGAAGGAACAGGACCTGTTGGGGGTGAAGCCGTTTTGCCCGACCAAATTGCAATACCGCGCTTGAAGTCACCTGTCGATCGGCAAAAACCACCCGTTTGGCTCTCTGATGTAGCCTCTGTTTCCGCGGAGTCCTCGGGTTTCAGGGTTGGACATTGGCGAAACGGACGACCTTGCCTGATCATTGCACTTTATCGCGAGGCGGGGGCCAATGCCCTTACTTTGTCGATTGATGCCCACAAGGTGATCAAGGAAATCCAGTCAACGCTGCCGCCTGGCGCGGATTTGCACCTCGTTAATGACAACTCCAAGCCCATTCGCGACGCACTCTATGAGATGATCATAACCCTGGTTTTGTCTTTGTTGACGGTGTTGGCAATCATCGGAATCGGACTTCGCGACTGGCGAGGAACTCTGATTGCCTGTTCTGTGGTGCCTTTGAGTCTGACGGGAATCGCGGGATTCATGTGGCTTGCGGGATTCAGCGTGAACACTCTCACCCTTTTGGCCCTGAGTTTGGCCATCAGTTTTGTGGTGGATGACGCCGTGGTTGTGCTGGAGAATATCATCCGTCACAGGGAAATGGGCAAGGACAGGCTGCGCGCTTCGGTAGAAGGCGCGTCCGAAGTGGCATTTACAATGGCGTCTATTACCGTTTCGCTTTTGGCTGTATTCCTGCCCGTTCTGCTTGTACCGGATATTTTAGGTAGGATGTTTAGGGAATTTGCCCTGACCCTGATGGGCTGCATCACGCTTTCGGGTTTCGTCAGCATGCTTTTGGTTCCGGTGCTTTGCTTGTGGATGCCGGTGAAAAACCCCTCGCATAAACCCACAACCGATAACCTTTCCGCCGCAAAATTAGGAATTTATCAAAAAATTTTGGGTTGGTTGGTCTCACACCCTTTTGTAGCGCTCGCGGGAATGTCGCTGTTTCTTGTTGGCACAGTCGCCATCTCGGGCAAGGTTCGCAAAGGATTTCTTCCCGAGGAGGACAAGTCCTTTCTTTTGCTTTTTACCCAATCCGAGCCCCAATCTTCGTGGGACAGGAATCGTCAGGCCCACCGAAAAATCTGGGATGTTCTCGAAGAGATCCCGGAGATCGAACAGCACCTCACTTTCCTTGGACCGGGTGACCTGAACCCCACTCCCGCCGATGGGACCCTGCTTTTGAGGCTTAAATATCCACCCAGACGCTCAATTGGCGAGATAGCGAGGGATTTACGGACCAGGCTGGACACAAAATCAACCCTCAAATGCAGGATTTTGAATATTCCCTCCCTGTATTTGAACACAAAAAGAACAAAAAGTGCCTACCAGGTACAGGTGACCGCGGCGGAAAGCGACAAGCTTTCCAAAATCGTTGACAAGATTCGGGCATGGATGATGGAAGAGGGACATTTCCAGGATATTGACTCGGACCTTGAGCCGGGTGCTCCCACTCTCGAACTGGTTCCCAACCGGGCGTTCATGGCGCTGGCGGGTTTCACCGCCTCCGACGGCGCTTCGGCTTTGTATGCCGCTTTTGGTCCGACTTTTGCGGCCAACTTCTGGGTAGGCCAATCGACCCGATCGATTCATGTTGGTTTGGACAAAAAGTCTCTGGAATATCCTTCAACTCTTGACCTGTTGAAAATCGAAGGAAAAAACGGGGGGAGCGCCCCATTGGTGGAATTTGTCTCGAGTGTCCCCGTTTTGCGACCCGCCCAGGCCAACCGATACAACAGGCTTGCCGCCGCCTCCATATCCTTCGGTTTGTCACCCCAGACCAACGCCGCGGCAACCCTCGGCGCGTTGGAGGCCCAACTGTTGTCCCTTTCAGGCGACGGCGCAAAAGCCGAACTGGTGGGAACCGCCAAGGAAGTGATCGGTTCGCTGGGACGGGCCTTACCCCTTGTTTTGCTTGCCTTTATTGTGATGTATCTGACGCTTGGAATTCTCTATGAATCGCTTGGCCACCCGATTACCGTGCTGGCAAGCCTGCCCTCCGCGCTTTTGGGTGGATTGGCGGGATTATGGATCCTTGATTCGGAGTTGGACATCTACGGATTTTTTGGTCTTTTAATGTTGCTTGGTATCGTCAAGAAAAATGCGATCATGCTGGTAGATTTTGCGCGTCAAAGACAGCGTGAAGGCGTTGGGGCCCGTGAGGCGATTCTTGAGGCCTCGATGGAGCGTCTTCGGCCAATCCAGTTGACAACGCTTGCAGCCGCTGCTGGCGCCATACCCATGCTGATTGGAACAGGTTCGGGTATTTCGGTGCTAAAGCCTGTCGGGGCGATCCTTTTGGGTGGCCTGCTGGTTTCCCAGGTGGTTACGCTTGCGTTAACTCCGCCCCTCTATCGACTGGTGGAGGGTTTTTCCCATCGCGCGGGTCGGCTTTTTCATTGGGGTGCGAAATGACCGAGTGGTTCATCCGTCGGCCTGTTGGCACCTCTCTGCTAATGGTGAGTCTGGTGGTTGCGGGCCTTTTGGGCTATCGCCAATTGCCTTTGGGAAATGTACCCGAGGTGGATTTTCCCACACTGGTTGTAAACGCCCGGGCAGTTGGAGCTTCGGCAATCTATATGGAGCGGGCTGTCACCAACCCGCTTGAGGAAAAGTTGGCCAATATTCCCGGCATTGAGACCATGCGCTCCACAAGCGCCCAGGACACCACCACCATCGTCATACGATTCCGGCTTGGCCGGGACATGAACGATGCGGCCAATCAGGCCCAGGCCGCAATCGACGAGGCTGTATCCAGCCTGTCGCACGCTCTGGAATCGCCTCCGGTCCTCGCAAGGTTCAACCCGGCGGACCAACCTATCCTTCTTCTGGGTTTACGATCAAATATCATGCCACTCTGGGATTTGGACGAACTCGCCAGGCGCGATTTGAGCCCCCGCTTGGGAACCATTCCCGGAGTTGCAAGAGTTTCGATTCTTGGGGGATCCGAAAAAGCGTTACGCATCCAGGTTAGTCCTGTACTCCTGACGGGCCACCGTATGGGCTTCTCCAACTTAGAAACAAGGGTCAAGGCGGCAAACCAAAGCCTCCCCGCCGGAAACCTTGAAGGACCGGTTCGTTCAGTCCAACTGGAAAACCGTGGCGCTTTGCAAAACATTGCCGAAGCAAATGCGGTCCCGGTCCGATCACGAAAGGACGGCCTGCTTGTCGTCTCCGACATAGGCGAAGCGACAAATGATAGCGCCAAGCTTAGCGTCCAAAGCTGGATTAACGGCGAACCAGGTATTGTTTTGGCAGTAAGGCACTCTCCGGGTGCAAATTCCCTGGCGGTGGCGCGGGCTGTTCGAAATATGCTCCCACAGTTAAGGGAATCCCTTCCTGGGAACACCGTAATCGATGTCCTTGCGGACGCCTCGGAACCGATCGGCGAATCCATCCGTGATCTGGAATTTACCCTGCTTGTTGCGGTGGCTTTGGTCATAATGGTTACCCTGTTATTTTTGGGCAATATCAGTTCGACTCTCGTCACGTGTATGGTTGTGCCGGCCAGTCTGGCCGGAACTTTGGGATTCATGTGGCTAATGTCCTATAGTCTGGACAACCTATCCCTTTTGGCTTTGACACTTGCTGTGGGTTTCGTTGTCGATGACGCGGTGGTGGTTCTGGAAAACACACACCGCCTCGTTGAAGAAGGCATGGTTCCGATGGACGCAGCGATTACCGGGGCCCGACAGATCGGCTTCACAATCCTTTCAATGACTCTATCGTTGACCGCGGTCTTTTTGCCGGTTTTGATGATGGGAGGCGTGGTTGGCAGTCTGTTCCATGAGTTCGCGATCACCCTTTCAGTGGCAATTCTCCTCTCGGGAGTGATTGCTTTATTTTTCACACCGATGGTATGCGCCAGACTCATCAAGCCATCCCGCCGACACAAGATTGGGGGAGCCCAGAAAGGATTGCTTACAAGGGCTTATCTCCTGACCCTGAAACCCGTCACGGCGTTTCCGTTTGTTTTCTTGTTGTTGGGCGTGGCGAGCGTGTTTTGGACCGTCCTGGAATTTCAACAAATACCCAAGGGTTTTGTTCCCGCGGATGACCAGAATCGTTTGGTAGTTTGGACCAGGATGCGGCCCGGTACTTCATTCGACCAAATGGCCCTGATGCACCGAAGTCTGATTGAAATTCTCCTGAAGGAGCCGGCGGTTGGGGGCCATGCGACTCTGTTGGGTGTCAATGAATTCAATAACTCGATGGACCAGGGGAGCATTCTTATCCAATTGCGCCCAAGGGCCGAAAGGGGCCCGATACAGCCTGTCATTGAACGCTTGACAACTCTTCTCAATTTCGACCCAAAAATTATGTGCCAGGTGGTAACACCACCATCGATTCCGCTCGCGACGATGCTTTATCCCGCTTCTCTGCAATTTTCAATTCAAGGGCCTGACCGGGTCGCGGTCGATGCCTCCACGGAAAAATTACTTCAGTCCATGCGTGAATCGGGAAGATTCGCCAACATGCCCGGAAACCCGGATCTTGGCGCCCAGGCAGTCCGTGTTGTAGTGGATGGACGGATGTGCGGCCTTCTTGGAGTCGACCCTTCAATGATCAACCAAACCCTCCAGGGAGCCTATGCGGAAAATAAAACTGACACGGTATATGACCGGGACGGGTCCCGTAAACTGATACTCAGCTTTAGTCCCGAATACCGCCGGGATGTGACACAATTGGGATACCTTGAGGTTGAGTCAAGGAACGGGTTCCTTATAAAGCTTCAGCAGCTCGCTGATTTTCAGTCCATTCGCGTCCCCACCCGTGTCAGACACACCAACAGGTTCCAGTCCTCCACAATTTCTTTTGACCCGGCCCCCGGTGTAACAAGCGAGCAGGCATTGAAAGCGATTCAGCGATTGTGGGACAGGGTTATTTCCAAGGATTTGGGAGTGACCGGCAAACTGGATGGTCTTGCGATCGAATACTCCCAGACTGCGGCGGGATTTCCCCCGCTTCTGCTCTTCGCCCTGCTTGTCATTTATCTTATATTGGGGATCCTGTATGAAAGCTTTGTTCATCCGATCACGGTTATTTCCGGACTCCCCTCCGCCTGTTTGGGTGGATTGCTGATCCTGCGGTTTTTCTCGATTGAGCTGGATCTTTACGGATTCCTGGGACTGCTTCTGCTCCTGGGAATTGTCAAGAAGAACGCAATTATGGTTATTGACTTCGCGATTGAGCAGGTCAAAACCGGGGCATCACATCGCGAGGCCATTACAACTGCCTGTGCTGCAAGGCTAAGACCGATCCTCATGACGACTTTGGCGGCAATCGTAGGAGCATTACCCGTAGCTTTAGGCTGGGGCGCCGGTGCCGAAAGCCGACAGCCCATGGGGCTTGTCGTGGTTGGTGGGCTCATCCTATCCCAGATGGTAACACTTTACCTAACCCCTGCAGTTTATCTTTGTCTCAGCAAACTGGAGCCAAAAGTCGCCAAAAATTCGGAATAATGTTAAATTGGGTAAATTATTCCGATATTGCCAAAGTTGCAGATTTTTCCGGCCGATTAGTTACGAAAGGTATCTTTGTGAACACGGCGGATCCGCATGGTTTGGGCTTTCTCGCGCTGTCTTTGGTTTGCCGCCTTTTTGGTTGCGGCCTGCGGCTGCACGCACACCATGGATTGGATTCGCAAAGGCTTCAAAGTAGGCCCCGACTACATCGCTCCCGCAATTGAAGCCGAATCGGAATGGATCGACGGGGAAAATCCCCATCTGTCGCAAAACCTGGTCGATGCAGGCGCCTGGTGGAGCCAATTGCAGGATCCGGTCCTTGACAAACTCACCGCGGGTGTCAGGGAAAACAACTGGACCCTTCGGGAACTGGGCGCCAGGGTACTTGCCTCACGGGCCGAACTCGATTTCACCCGGGGAAAATTTTATCCCCAGCGACAAGCAATCGCCGGCGAATATTCGCGCAATATTTTCAACTTTGACCAGGGGCCCGTCCCCGCCCAAATTTTAAATCTTTTAGGCTATCAAAAGTGGTACAATACCGGATTGGCCGCGTTCGCGGTTGGGTGGGAGGTCGATTTTTGGGGGAAATACCGCCGCGCCATCGAAAGCCAATCGGCCGAACTGGAAGCCTCGGTCGCTGCACGCGATCAGGGTATGGTTATTCTCCAGGCGGATGTTGCCGCGGCTTATGTCGAATACCGTGTCGCTCAAAGTCAGGCATCCCTAGCCCGTCGGATCGCTACTTTTGAAAGCGAATTGGTCCAACTTAGCAAGATCAAGTTCGAGAAAGGCGCAACATCCGAAATCGACCCGCGCACCAGCGAAACGGCCTACCAGGCCACCCGGGCTAAAATACGCGGTTATGAAATGCAGGCACGGGTCGCGATGAACCGGATCAGTGTTTTGACGGGCCGACCACCCCGAAATCTGGAATCAGAACTGGGCGATGCAGGACTTCCCGAATTACCGGGGAAACTAATCGTCGGAATCCCCCAAGATCTCATCCGTCGCCGACCCGACCTTCGCCAGGCCGAGCGCAAAGTGGCAGCGCAGTCCGCGCGCATCGGTGTGGCGAAATCTGAACTGTTACCGGCACTATCGCTAAACGGCAACATCGGGGTCTATTACACAACCTTGGGAAATTTTTCCAAATTGGGATCGCTGGAAGGATCCGTCGGCCCATCGATTCATTGGAATGTGCTCAACTATGGTCGACTTTTAGCCATGGTCAGGCGGGAAGACGCCAAGTTTGGGGAAACTGTCGCCGCTTTGGAAAACCTGGTTTTAGACGCCCAGCGCGAGGTGGAAGATGGAATGATTCGCTTCCTAAAGGAAGGCGAAGTCGTCGATGAATTAGGTAAAGGTGCCACCTCGGCCAGACGCGCGATGGAACTGGGCGTGATGCAGTATCGCGAGGACGCAACCAATTATCTTTGGGTCTACAACCTGGAACGGGCCCTTGCTCAAACGCTTGAAGAATTGATCCACGCCAGGGGACAACAACTCATGGCGCTGATTGCTACATACAAAGCTCTGGGGGGCGGCTGGAACCTTGACGATGGACCGACGGAACCGAAAGATTTGCCTGAGTTAAATAACGAATTGCCTAAACCCAAGCCGGTACGAATTGAGGATATGCCACTTCCAAGTGCAAAAATTGGTGGTTGACCAGAACAAGGCTCCTGCAAGTTTTAAGGCCCTTTTTGGGTTTTACCGTTGAGGATCCCGCCTAGGATCGTGTGGCGAACCAACAAATCATAACAGGCTTCACGCCCCTACCATCTATTTGGATTTGCTACAGATGGAGTCCATTTGTCAGATAATCTTGCTCACGGCCGGTATGCGACGAAACAACGCGATCAGCCCCCAGCTTCCGGAAAGCGAAACACCAAAAACAATAGTCGCCTTGGCAATGGCCCCCAAAGGCCAACCCAACAGGAAATATTGGGTCCAGACAACCAATGGGTAGTGAATGAGGTAAATGCCATAAGCATTGGCGCGCAGACTGTCCAACAGCCGGGAAGGCGGGAATGTGAAGTGGTGGAAAAGCGCGAGGGCGGTCAAGGAAATTGTTGCTGTGCAGGTTGCAAAAGCTAAGCCATTGGACAACCACCCAGGTGGTTGAGTCCAGATTTCGTTGTTGGCGTCATAGTGCTCCATCATGCTCTTGTTGGCCACCAGAAACCAGATAAAAAATGCCCCGGATAGGAGGACCCATACCGGCCAGCGCCTACCGAATGTTCCCCAGGTACCCAGGAAAGTTGCCTCAAGGCCCTGTGCTCCCAAATACACCCCAAGCCCGAAATTCGAAAGAAACAACAGGAACCGGCTCGCGTTGAAACAAAAGGGCCCGAAAAATACCCAGAGGTAAGGGCCATACAGGAAAAGCAGGGGCAGGTAACTGACGATACAAAGCACTACTGCAACCAGAAAAAAGGGTACCGGCTCGCGGCGAACCCTCCTTAACAATTCGGTGGGGGGGAAATCCCTTATACCGAATCTTTTAATAAACAAGTATGCGGGAGCCACCAACAAATGAAAAGCCATCAGCATTGAGATGAACCACAAGGGCCCCGTTGGCCAGGGCCCCTCAAGGATCATATCGCGCCAATAAGCCAGATAACCTTTGTCTGAACCGGTCAGGAGGAAGGATGGATAATAGGCCAGGGGCGAAAGGAAAAACATGCCCAAAAGGAAAGGCGAACCCAGGCGCCAAGCCTTATCCTTTAGGAAAGCAACCACTCCTTTGCGATTGAGGCTTGGCACTACGAACAGTCCGGAGATGAAAAACATCAGGGACATAAAAAATGTGTTATTAAACGCAAAAAACAGGTCGAAACCCACCCATTGCTGTTGATCCACCACTGGTGCTGTTGACCTCTTGAGATAATCCGCTGGATCAAAAATGCCAAAAGTCACATATCCCAAAACCGAATGAAATGCGACCACAACCACCGTGATGGTTGCCCGAAGCAGATCAATACCACCGCTTCGGGATGATGAATCGCGTTCCTTTTTTACATCTACCATGGTAGCCATAGATACTTTCAGGGTTGTGGGGGTGATCTGGGTGGACTCATTGTGCTTTTTAAACATAAATATAACCCAACCCGGTCATTTTCGAAGGACCGGGTGGCTAAATCCGTAGCGGCAGGGAATAACCAAACGAGATATTTCCCATTGGAAAAAAATAAAGATTGGCGAGCAGACAAAAAATATGTTCATCTATGTTTTTCTGGAATCCTTGAGGGATTCTTTCCATTAAGTATCCGGCCAATGATAGTGTGCCGGACAAATAGTTTATAACTAACAAGCATCATGGGAATTATTATAATCAAAATAAGTAGAAATTTTACCAGAGCTGGCAACGGCCAATAATACAAAAACCACTGGCAACCGATAATCAAAGGCACATGGATCAGATAAAGCCAATAGGACGAATCCGCAAGGTATCGAAACCAACCGCTTTCCCCACGGAAAACGCGGTGGGCCAACCCGATCGATCCCACAACCATCAGCCAGGTGAATAGTGTTTGCAAGACAATATTTTGGAAACGGTTGACATTGGCCTCGACCAACAACGGAAACAGCACCAAAGCGGCCAACCCCAGCGCGAAAGGCCATGACCCACCCAGTCGGCACCCGGAATCTCCCAGGCGAAAGTACCAACTTCCAAAAAAGAAAAACACCGAATAGTACAAAAAGACATGAGGCTTGGGGATGAAGCCGCCCGAAAGGTCTGGTCCAACGACAAAATTCAAAGTCCTTGGATAGTAATCCAGGTTCATGAAAGCCTGGAAACATAAGGTCGATGCCACCGCCACCAAAAGACCGGAATAAAGCCCGGCTTTGGGACGGGTCATGCCTAAACCGCTGAGGTGGATCGTCCAGCCAAGACCCGCGTGAACCAAACATAGCCACCACAGAAACCATAAAAACCAGAGATGGTCGAATAGGTTCTCCTGGAGCAGATCGATCCTGGCGCCGCCAATCTTGATCACATATTCCCCGGAGGCAAGCCAAGCGAAATATCCCTGCATCCATCCAGGCAATGTTGCCATGGCATGGCTCGCCTCCGGTGGACCGGCAACCGTGGGGGCCTCAGGGATGAGATCTTTTTTCTTATAAAGTTGATTTAAGTAGTTGATAACATCACGATTACCCCGCGATTGATCGGCTCCGGTATCGAGCCCCTTGCCCCTTGCCAACCATAGGATCGTACTGGTTTCCGCGGGAATTTGATTGGCCGCCTTCCATGGGGATCTTCCCCATTTCGTCGTCTGAAAGGGGTCCCCTCCTTTTGCCGCAATCATTTTCAAAAGATCCAACCGACCCAGCATGGCAGCATAGGTCAGGGGATTTTCCCCCGACCTATTGACCGCCATGGGATCGGCGCCACGATCAAGGAAATACCCTACCAACTCTTCGGATTCGCACAAAACGGCCCAGATCAGAGGGGTCATTTTTAGCCGCGACTCCCTTTCCTCGAGAAGGGCTGAACCGTTTTGTTCCAAGCATTTCTCGATTGTTTTGATGTCCCCATCCCGAATGGCAAGAAAAAACGGATTTTGTGGATGGCTGGCGTTGGCGGTTACCGCAAGGAAACTAACCACTTTGACGAGTGGAATCAGGGTGAAGAGACAAATCAAAAACGGAACCAGGATGCGGGCGGCGCGATTGCGCAACATTCCCCAAATCCCGTAACGAGTGGAAACCATGGCAGTAAAAAAGCCGCTCACCAGAAAAAAGAGCTGCATCCGGAAGCCATGAATGAAGCTTGTCACTTGCTGAAAAGCAGGATTTTGGTGACTGTCCATAAACACCCACACCAGCCCGGAGTAAGCTGCCATGGCATGCAGACAAATACCCAAAAGCATCGCGATCGCCCGAAGGGCGTCAAGATCGTGCCTTCGGACACCCGCGCCCTGGGTTTGGCTACCGCATCCCAAAGCCCCGGTTTCTTCAGTGTTTTGCGATCCGATCGAATGGTCCACTTTGCGATTTGCTCCACAATTTCCCTAGTCTGTGACGGTGGTTCTCGAGCGCAGCAACCACCAGGTAATTAGCAAGTAAATGAGAATTTGACCCAAAAGGCCAGCCAAAGCCAAAGGGACCGACTGGATGAAACTGTCGCCAAAAACCCTCAGGTGACTCGGGAAAACCACGATTCCATTTTCCATAGGGGATATCTGTGTGGCCCGAAGTCCCCAATAGGTGGGCGAAACGACAAACGCGACCGCCTTGGGTATGGGTTTTACAGCCAAACCCAGCGCGCTGCCAAGCATCAATTGGATGACCATCATCGCTCCAAGGAGAATGATCGCCCGGTCCGATTTTCGGGTTAGGGCGCCCAAAAGCAAACCAAGGCAAGCGCACCCAAGCGTGGTTGCCCAGTGGACCAATACCATGGGAACAAAACCAATTCTGTACTCCGCGGGAATGGTTTCCAGGCCATTGACGGATTGCCTTATCTGAAAAAGCAGCTCCAGCAACCCGTCAAAGACAATGGTTTGAAATCCTGTCGCGATGATCAAAATGGATACCTTGGAAAGCAAATATGCAATCGGGGACAACCCCAAAGCTTTTTCCCTTGCGAAAATTGCACCATCACGCACCACCAGCGTCAGGCCAAACAGCATGCCCATGAAGGTAAGCCCCATCACCTGAACCGCGAGATATTTTAGAGTTGTCTGATGGTTTTTAATGAACTTGTTGGGAAAAACCGATTCTGTCCCTTCGATCGCGCCTTTGATGATCTTATCGAGGTCGTCACTTGCAAGATTTTTGCGCAAATCAGGTTTGTTCCCAAGCAGATACGCCAACTGCCCCTGAACGGTCAGGACATCCTCCTTGTCTGTTTTCCCTTGGGCCGCATCGTGAATGATCGGCCAAAAATAAGCGAAGGCATCCTTTTCTTCGCTGTTCATATCGCGTGTAAGCAAAACGGGAACCGATAAATTGGAAGACCAATGTCCGGAAATGATGACGAGGGCAAAAAGAGCCGGCATAAGCGCCACAAGAAAAAGATAACGCCGGTCGCTACAAACCGCGGCGACCTCACGCTGGACCAAAATCGCTGTTTGTCGAAAGGCTTCCCGCACCCGGGCCGAAAAACTTCGACGAGGGGGCCCCTTTTTCGAAACGGATGCCAATGCTCCCATGACTTTGGATTGGCCGGCAGAATCGGATTTCACTATCGCCCAATTATCCACCCCTTCATCTTCCATGCGAACAAAAGCGTCAGATAAATGTTCGACCCCAAAATGGGCGCACGCACCCGCGGGCGGCCCGAGATACACCACTTTCCCATCCCCCAGGATCAAAAGCGTGTCCGCCTTTGCGATGTTATCAAGGTGATGGGTCACACACAAAACCAGTTTTCCCTGTTTTGCGGTGCTGGCAAGGACCTCCATTACCCTCGCTTCCGAGGCGGGATCCAGGCTGCTGGTCGCCTCGTCCACCAGGAGAATCGCTGGATCCACCACCAGTTCCGACGCCAATTCCACCCGCTTTCGTTCCCCGCCTGAAAGTGAGGAGATTCTTTGTTCCCCCAACTTTTGAATCCCCATAGATGCCAGAGCGGAATTGACATGCTCCTCGATTTCCCGCGGAGAGGTGTCGGTGGGCAATCTTAGTTTTGCGGCGAACCATACCACCTCTCGTACCGTTAATGTCTCGTGAAGGGACATTTTTTGGGGGGCATAACCCACCAGGCCATTCAAAATGGACGGATTCGAGTGAATTTGGTGTCCACCAAAGTGGAAAATTCCACCACTGATATCTTGCAACCCTTGCATGCAACGCACCAGGGTCGATTTACCCGCCCCGCTTGGGCCAAGCAAACAGACAAACTGACCGGGGTTGAAAGAGAAAGAAACTTGATCCAGAATGGGCTTGTTCCGATCAGGCACAGTCACCGTCAAACCGGAGGCTTCCAGTTTTGGCAAACCACGACTGGTTTTCACAAGGAGCGTATTGCCATCTTCCAGCGACAAGGCCTGGGGGCCAAGATGCAGGGTCTCCCCGGGTCTCCAGATCGCCTCGCCCGTCATGGGCTTGCCATCAATGGTAATACCATGGGTGCTTTTCAGGTCCTTGACAAGGAAATTTCCGTCGGTTCCACGCCGCAATGAGGCATGTGTCCTGGAAACCGCCGGATGGTCCAACCAGATATCGCTGGTGGGATTTCGCCCGATCAGAAGTTCTTCCTTGCGGGCGAAAACTTCCCCAAGGTTAAAACGGGAGGGCGCCAGGGATTTTCCATCCGTCCCCCGCAAGTTGATTTTTTCAAAGGCGGTTTTTATTTCCTGTTGGCCGGATGGTTTGCTCATGCCGGATGATTCGCTCATGGTTGGCCTCCAATAGTGTTCTGTTCGTTATTTTTCCTATTGGATTTGTCGGGGCCAAACGCCTTCTTCAACGCCATGGTTATCGCTCCGGTCCTGTAAAGGCTATTTAATTGTTTGCCGATATCCCATTTGGAATTCTTGTCAATAATGATCGACATGAAAGGAAAGACCATTTCATCCGTGGTGTTTTCCCCCATGAATACCGCCTTGGGAGGTTTATTCGGATTGTTTGGATTGGCGCTTGTATTGTCCATCAGGGATGACACATGAATTTTGCTTCCCTTTGCCGCCTTGATGGGTTCCCGAAAGGTGTAGAGTCGTTGCCAGTTGATGTCATACCTGGGCACATGAATAAGTGTCTCCATTTTGCCGTCGGGCCTTTCAAGGGTAAGCGTCTGCGCTCTGGTCAGATAGTGGCCGTGAGGGGAGAACCCTGAAATCAGGCAATCTTCCTCCACTAACCATGCGGTTTGGGTGCGTTTGCGCTGGTTTGGGGGCATCACAAAAAACTTTTCGTCGTTGATGTTCGTGGCCCGATATTCCTTGGTGGGGTCGATCGCCCCTTTTTCCAAGAAAAGCTCGATGGAAGAAAAGTCTGTTTCCACTTTTCCGGTCCGATGATAGTGCATTTGCACGACAAGGTCCGTTTTTTTGGGAATGGTGATCGCATACCCCTTGGGCACCTTGTAACATCCGTTACCGGGAGCATAGCCCCCAATCATTTCAAATTTTGTCGATTTGGATTTGGGATCGACTTTGAGATATTTGAGCAGCATCGGTCCCTGGCCATATCCAGGACCCTTGTCACCAGGCAACAAATCCCAATCACTTAATGCCCTGTCCGTCGAAATCCTTTTCTGCAAATCGGAATCTGCAAACCAGACGATCGAATGGTGAACCACTTTCCGATTACCGGGAACCAATCGAACCGTTCGGATTTTCAAATCCTGGTCCAGGTTTAATTTGTATACAAAAAATCGGTAAAGGTCATCCCCCGTCGCCGCGATGGTCATTGGCCCTTCCGGTTTAAGTACCAGATCCGGCTTTCCCAAACCTTGGACATCGGGATCGGTTGGTGGCAAAGCCAATGGCGTCTTGGGCGCGGCCCCTTTTGGCATTCCCTCTGAAACCCACTGGCGGAGCAGGGCAACCTCTTTGGGTGTCGGGACAGGGGACTCGTTCGCAAAGGGAAAATCGGAAATGACCTGGCCGGGCGGCATCACCTTGTTTTCAATCAGCCCGATTGCTGTTTCGACCCACACAGTCGTATCCTCGTAATCGGCCAGGGGGAATGGTGCCACGCCATTGTTCTGGTGACAAGCACCGCAATTTCTGTACAGGATCGGCTGAATGTCCCTGAAGTACTCGACCTTCCCCTTGGCGTGAGGCGTGGTTTTTCTCGTCTCAACCGGGCAGCCTACGGTTTCGGTTTTGGCGACCCGAACCGGTTTTCCCTGAAGCGCGTCGGCCAACGCCTCACGCAGGTCGTGTCTGCGGGCCATGGACCGCTTGCCTAACTCTTCCACCCGGTCGTTGATGCGACCCTGATAAAGGATTTTCCCTTGTGGATCCATCAGGACCGCAGTGGGAACCACCTTGACGCCCAGGTTCGAGGCGACCTGATTGTCTTTGTCCAGATAAAACGGAAAGTTTGCCTTGAATTCCTCTTTGAGGCGGTTGATATCCTCGGCATCATCACGGGCCACCAGCACGCCAAAAAGTCCAACCCGGTCCTTCCCCCCCGATTTCAACAGATCTTCTGTCGCCTCGGTTATTGCCTTTTGAGACAGTGGACAATCCGCGCCCAGAAACAACAGCACCATTAAGTCCTTTCGATTCGAAAGTTCTTTCAGGCTTAAAGCTTTGCCACTTTGATCAAAAACCTGGTTTATCAGGACTTGGGTTTGCGATGGAAGCTGGGCTGCACAAAAACAAAAACAAAAAATGGCAAACACCATGCGTCGCCAACCCGGAAGCATTGTTTTCACGGTTTCCATTCCCCGAATATCCGCAAAGAAAAGAGCTCTTTCCTACCTACGGATATCATCCTTGAGTATTCATTATATTAGAGGCGACAGTAACAAAATCCGATCATCGGAAGCCCAAGCGCTCTTTAGAGAATTGGGGCAGTGAATCAAACCAGATGGATTCCCTAAGACTTACCCAATAACTTTTTCTCATCCGACCATGTTAAATCAGGGTGGAAGCAGGCGAAAGAACACGGAGGAACCATGATCCACAGCAGATTGGCCTTTTTATTTTTGATCCTGCTTTCCATGCCGCATCAAAGTTGGGCCATGGTTTGCCAACAGCCAACGGAAGCGGACCAACCCGAGGATGAAGTGGCTCTTCTGTTGAAATTGAACAAGGAAATCAAACCGATCGAGGTAATCGAGATCCAGGGCACAAAAAAATACTTGGCCAATGTGCGAGGCCACAAAGCCCTGGTGGTTGTGTTCCTTGATTTCCGCTGTCCCATTTCCAACAGAATGATTCCTGTATTGAACGAGTTGACCGCACGCTACACGGGTCAGGATGTTGCGTTTGCCGGGGTGGTCTGTGGTGGCGAGACAATTGAGGAACTCCTCAGGAAAAAGAAAGAATACCGTATTTTATTCGACCTCTTTCAGGACTCGAAGCTAGTCATCGCAAACCATTTCCGCGCAACTACGACTCCGCAAGCATTCGTGATCGACAAGCAAAAGGTTATCCGCTACATCGGCGCGATCAATGACCAATACACCGACCGGACCACCCGTCTCCCGGCTCCCAGCAACAAATATCTTGAGGACGCCCTCGATCAGATTCTGTCCAATCGCCCCGTGGATCCGGGCAAGACATGGGCTGTTGGTTGTTCCATAATGCGTTCAAGTAAGCCTGTCGTGGAAAAGGGATTGGTCACTTTCCACAGGGACATAGAGCCACTCCTCCAGAGGCATTGCCAGCGCTGCCACCACCCAGGTGATGTTGCCCCCTTTTCCTTATTGACCTTTGATGATGCCGTCAATTGGGCTGATGACATCAAAGACTATGTCAGTTCCAGGCGTATGCCCCCCTGGCCTATCACAGGCGGGGTTCAAATGAAGAATGACAACAGCCTGAACCCCGAAGAGATCGCCATGATCTCAAAGTGGGTAGACGAGGGCTGTCCGAAGGGCGATAGGAAGGATGCTCCAAAACCGTTACTTTTCAAGTCGGGAGAAGCCTGGGATGACCCCAAGCCTCCAGACCTTGTTTTGAAATTGCCAGAAGCCTTCCACTTGGCCGCGAGGGGTGAGGATCACTACCGTACTGTGGTGTTTCCCCTTGGTAACCGGGAAGAAAAGTATGTCCGAAAGACACAGTTCATTCCGGGCAACAAGAAAATCGTGCACCACAGCCTTGCTTTTTACGACGGCACAGGCATGGTTTTTGATGCCCAAGAGCGCTTGGGGAAACCCAAGCCTTTCGGGACCGGTGACGAGGACTACGGCCCGGGTTATGAGTCTGGGATGGGGCTTGGTTTCATCCCCAATCCATCAGCTTTCTCCCGCAACAAGAACAATCCAGGCGGACTTTTGAACGCTTGGGTTCCGGGAGCCGATACCCTGGAAAATCCTTCTGGTGCAAGGAGTCTCATCCCACCCGACTCGTCCATAATGCTCCAGATTCATTACCATCGCTCGGGCAAGCCCGAGGTGGATGATGGTTCGCGCATCGCTATATGGTTTGACAAGGAAAAACCAAAAAAGTATGTCATCCCGTACATTGCAGACACAAATTTCCGAATTATCCCCAAAGGCGTGGAGAATTATCGTTCCACCGGGTCCAAGGTGATCTCTTCCGATTGCAAACTTTGGTTGGTCGGCGTCCACATGCACCAACTGGGCAAGGAGTTCAGGGCTTGGCATCAGCCAAAGGGCTCGACTGAACGAAAGCTGATCTTCGAACTGAAAAACTGGGATTTCAATTGGCAGTCGCGCTATTTCCTCAAGGAACACATCTCCCTCGAAAAGGGTTCGATTATCCATGTGGAGGCGATTTTCGACAACTCCGCCAAGAATCCCAACAACCCGTTTTCGCCACCGAGAACGGTATTTTTGGGCGAAAACACCACCGACGAGATGGCGTTTCTCACCATGAGCACCATCAGGGAAGCCCGTCCCGAGCCGGGGAACGACTTTATGATTTATTTCAAGAAGCTCCTTGAGGCCGAGGCGTTGAAAAAGGTGCTGGACCTCAAGTAGGGTCTTGTGGGAGTTTCAAACCCTGTAATTGCTTAAAAAGGGATCCAAATTGACGAAAAAATGGATCGTTTAAGAATCCCGGGTTGGATGATCCGAAACTCTATCATTGCAAGATTGGTTTGTCGCCTGGATTACCGCCCGCTATTAACAACAGCGCTATTCTCTATTTGCTTAAATTCGGTTTTGGCCCGGCCGATGTACCCTTCTCCCAACCAAAAACGGTCGGAAAACGGGTAACCTTTGGGCGATTTCCTCGCCTAAGAACCCTTAAACTTGACGACCGGCGAACCACTCCACCTGGTCGGCGACAGCCGTGATATATGCTCCCCTATGGGATGCTCCTGTCACTTCGACAAACTTCATCTTGCCAGGATTGTAGATGTCCTGGAACTGCACGGGAAGCCTGGTAACGGACAGCGGGAAGGCCTCGTCCTGTTCACCGCCATACATCCGCACCGGGGTCTTCGCGAGAAACTCGTAAGCAGATACCCGCCGGTAAATTTCCGCGAGCTCAGAATTTGAGAAAAACGCAATATCCCTGTATTCGGGACGGAATAGGTCGATGACCCCACCGGTTCCCCCTTGGCGTGGGGTAATCGGTGGCAGGCTTTTAATCAACAGATCCAGGTCCCCCTTGCCATCGTAAAGCGCCTTTACTGTGTCGTAGTATTGCGGGTCGATTACCGACCGGGCGAATCCAGGTTTCTCGTAGTAGTTCTCGTAGCTGAGTGGTGTCAGCACAAACAGGAGGTTCAGCCAAAGAGCATCTGGCACAACGGTATCCGAGCCAGTTCTTGGATTGAACAGGACCCGGGTTGCCGCAGCCAAGGTCGCGGAGGGCGCGGCGGCAGTGCCGACCTTGCCCACCTCAATACCCAGCGACTCCAATTTTTCCAGAAACTGCATGGTCACCAGGCCACCCTGCGACCACCCCGAAAGGTTTAGTGTCCCTTGCTGAAGACCATTTGCGGCCAGGAAATTCCCCGCCACACGGTACAGGTCCAGGCAGGCCTGCTGGTGGCTGGCCTTAACGGTATAGCCCTCGGGTTCCGTGGAATCAGCCATTCCGAAATAGTCGGCTGCGATTACCGCTCTACCCTGGCCTCCAAATGCGGCAACAGCCAACCTTCCCTCATACGAACCAGGATACGAGGGGGCACCTTTGTCAAAGCTGTGTGATGGCGCCTCCTGCTTGGCGACGAGGGTGCCATGCTGATACGAGACAATATTCACCGTTCCGGCTGCATTTAGAGGAAGGGCCAGCAAACCGCTGGTGAGGATAGGGCGGTTACCCCGTTCCGGAACAAAGGAATTGTAATACACCTTGAAGGCTTGAACGCCGTTGACGGCCGGGCGTAAAGTCGGCAGGGAATAACTTTGCCAGTACGGCTTGTCCGGCTGGTCAAAAAACGGTTTGCCGGTGGAAGAATCGAGGACGAAGCCGCCCAGTTCATCCTTGTTGGCCGGATCGAGTATGTCGTTTAGGTCGCCGACACCCAGGGTCTGAATGGGCTGAAAATATGCTCCCATCACCGCCAGGTGATTGGTGCCATCCTGAATAACGGATAATGGGTTGCCCGCCCAATCGGTGATGGATGCACCGGCAGAAAAGCGGATGACTTCGCCAACTTTGCCATCCAGGGTACCCTTCAGTCCCGCAGAATCGGTCCCTGATCCGTGGTAGTGGAAATTGAGCACTGACGAGCCCGAGCCCGAACTGTATACCAGCTCGCGAGGCGATGTGCCCAAAAGGAACGGGATAACCGGGGTTCCCTTAACCAGAACAGGCTCGTTAAAATTCACCACCAATACGATGGGCCCGCCATTGCCTATGGTGCCCATCGGTTGCGTGAAGGAGCGGATACCAGGACCCGATGTGTCTCGCGTCCACCATTCGAGCCCGGAGAATGCTTGCGGGTTGTCGAGCAGGGACAGCCTGTTGCTCCCCTCAATGGAACCGGCGAAAGCTATAGCCCCCTGGGAAAGGTCAAAATCCTTCTGTTCCAGTCGGACCCCCCATTCAGAGGCCTCCACCAGCGATGGGGTTCGACCAAGGATATTCTCGTAAAGGCTTCCCGCCAAGGTTACCGATCGCTCCCGGCTCTCCAAAAAGGATTGGGCCAAATCGGTTCGGGGAATCCCCCTTCCCAGAGCCGCCACAGCCGATTTTAGGCCGCCGACATCTGCATCCCGTTTCAGGACTTGTGCATAGAGAGCTCGAACAAATTTCTCATCGGAAAGGGAACCCCCAAATTCGTTGGAACCAAGGATGGCGGCAGCCACCCGGTCTTCCCCCACACCAGATTCCAGCGCCTGACTGAAGGTTTTCAAGCCCGCCGGTTCTGCCTCACGGTGAAGGTAGGTTTCGAAAAGGTTTTTAACAACATTCTCCCGGTGCTCTGGAGAATTCACGATAGCCGCGGCCACCACGCCGGGACTTGCCCCCTTTTCCAAAATGGCAACATGAGCGGCCAGTCCGCTTGGGGATGGATTTCGGTTCAGCCCCATCAGATAAAGATTGTTGACTTGCGTTTCCAAAGGGTTGGCAGTGGGCACCAGCCTTTGTTCCAAACATTCCAGTTCCGGCTTGTTCATCCCTTTTTGGGTTCCCAAACCACGATCAGGATACCCATACCCTTTTCGGGGAGATTTATGAAAAGTCATGACAATTTTTGCCTGAAAAGGATTGCTCTTAGTTATAATGAGCAAAGAAAAATAGGAATTTAATGACTAGTAATTTTACCCCAGCCTTGAAGAAAAGTCAAATCAGGGCTCAAGGGGTCTAAGTTTCCATCCCGTAAAGGCGATTTCGGAAAAGGCCAAATCACCCCGACTTCTAACCCAAGTTACGCAGTTGAGACCCGGGAATTCCCCATTAAAAATCTGGGCTCCAGGTTGATCTGGGCTCCAGGTTGATCTGGGCTCCAGGTTGATCTGGGCTCCAGGTTGATCTGGGCTCCAGGTTGATCTGGGCTCCAGGTTGATCTGGGCTCCAGGTTGATCTGGGCTCCAGGTTGAAATGCCCTTTTGTGGTTGAACATATTCAGGCTCCAATCAACCTCAGGAACCAGAACTCTGGTTTCTCGCTTTCCGCATAGCCAACACAAGATTGGCCACATCTTCCACCCCGGTCGAAAGCCTCTTTGTTGGATTTGGGCTCCTCAGGAATTCCCCTACTTCCCGCTCGGGGGCGGCAGGATTACGAACCATTTTCCCAAGGCCGATTTTTTCCATGTAGAAACCGTTGATGGCCTGCTCGTATTGCTCCCTTTGCGGAATGCAAATGGTTTTTTTACCAAGAAAAGCGGCTTCTCCCAACAACTGGTTACCCGCCGGACAAACAAGGACAGAGCACGCCGCCAGCGCTTCCGGAAACCCTTCGCCATGGGGATGGAATTCGAATTGGGGCCAATTTTGGGCATGTTCGCACCCGCCATAAACCACGGTTCGTAACCCCAAAATTTTTGCGACCCGGAAAAGGCATTCCCCTACCACATCCTTGTAATAAACAAGGGTAAAACCACCGTCCGTGGGGCTCAGGCGGGTGATCGAACTTCGTAGCATCGGTCCGACAACCGCCTTCACGGTTTTGAAAGGCGTGCAAAATTCGGGATGAAAACAGGAAACTACCCGGGTAGCTTTGCGAGGCACGACCCACTCGATTGCCATCGAGAAAACCGCCTGATAAAGCCTGAGGAAGAAAGGTAACTCCTTTAACTTGCAGCGACTGATCTTCGCCTGATTGTCAACTCCGAGCACAGGAATTTTGTTTTGGATTGCAACCCTCGGGACAAGCGGCTCGAAATCCGTGATAGCCATATCCGGACGAATCGCATCCCATATTTTCTCCACATGCGACAAATGTTTCTGGCCATTTCGGACGAAATCAAGCATGTGCAAAATACTGGCGACCCAATCGATCTTTTGGCATTTTTTAATAAATGTAAGACCTGGTATATGATGAATGTTGGGAAATCCCCTGTCACGAAAAAAATGAAGCGCGTCGCCAAATGTAAGGACATGGACAGTAAAATCCGACTCTAGCCGTTCCATCAGCGCAGCCGACCTGGCCGCGTGGCCAAGACCTTCACCGCAAATGCCATAAAACAGAACCGGCTTGGACATACCTGGGATGGATTTGCCACGAATTTGGGATTTATTCTATTTTATAGCCAAAACCCGATGAGGAACCAGTCGGGGTTTCAATAGATTCCGGATTCAAATCCTTATCAAGATACCCGCTAAAAGAGGATCGGTTTTCCCAAAACCCTCCGGATCACCTGGATCTGGCCGCCGTGCATCAGGGTGTGGTTGGAGGTCAAAATCAGCAATTTGCCAAGTGTGGGGGCGAAAGTCGCCATGCTCCCGGTGCAAGGGCGGTCCAGATCCTCCTCGGAAAGGCCACCAACCAACGCGATGGTGGCCGCCCGGACTTTCTCAAACAGGGCGAGGGAATCCTCTTTGTTCATGTACCCTTCCGGGCCATCTTTGGGGACTCCCGTCCCATGGAGCTCCAGGAATCCCTCAGGCAGTTTGGGATAGTTCGCATCGGGAAGTTCCTCCTGGATCATGTTCACCTCGGCGAGGCTGACATTGCCCACTTGCCAGGCCGCATGGTTGGCCCTGGGATGGGGACGGACAAACATGTCCGCCTCGGAAAAATCGGCAAGAAACCAAAGGAGGTGGGACCGTGTCTCCTCCAGTGCTGCCTGAATGGCTTTTATCCCGTTCATGCTTTTCTTTCCCAATTTTTAATCAAAAAAAGAGAGACTTATGTATCCCGATCAATGATCAGGAAAACATTAGGAAGGTGCATTCTATGCTCCGCATTTTTTTGAAAAAATTTGGCGAGCGATAGCGGGGGCAAATTGTGACCTGGAATTGGTCCTATTTGACCGGCTGGGTTGCCAGGGCAAGGGCGCCGTGGAGCACGACCTCTTCCCCCAGGGTGGCGGAGACGATTTCGGTCAGGCCCACATAGGGGCGGAATACCTGCTTGGAAACTTCGGCGCGAAGGGGTTTGAAGAAGGTCGCTTCGCCCAAAAGGGAGACCCCGCCTCCGATCACGATCCGCTTGGGGCAGATAAGGGCAATGACCTGACACAGGCCCCATGCCAAATCACGAATGGCTCCGCTGAGGACTTCCGCCGCAACCGTGTCGCCGCTTTTGGCCAGTTCGGCGATTTGGGGGACGGTGGCGTTTTCGCCTCCGGAAGCTTTCATGTAGCGTTTTTGAATGCCCCAACCCGAGGCGTGGTGTTCGAGAATATCACCCCCCGGGCCAAGCGTCAGATGGCCGATTTCCGCCGCGCCCAGGCCCACTCCGGGGTGGATTCGCCCGCCGAGGATCAGGCCGCCGCCTATGCCCGAACCGACGGTCACATAAAACACCGGGTTGGCGCCTTGGCCCGCGCCATGAACCGCTTCACCCAGACCGGCGACATCAGCATCGTTGCCCAGATGGACGGGAGCGGATCCGAAGCCTTGCGCTTTCAGAAGGCCGCGCAGCCATTCGACGATTGGATAGCGGTCCCACCCTTGTATCTGGTGGG
Organism: Singulisphaera sp. GP187; assembly: GCA_945868575.1. Taxonomy (GTDB): domain Bacteria; phylum Planctomycetota; class Planctomycetia; order Gemmatales; family Gemmataceae; genus SYLG01. The sequence continues at coordinate 40,265 of CAMBMH010000004.1, forward strand.
AGGTGATGGTTTCGCCTGAGTTGGTGTCCACCGGACCGCCGAACCCGATACCCGCGCCCAAAAGATTGTTGGAGGCGCTGGTGATACCATTTTGGGCCAGAAATCCGGGGAGGCCGGCCTCGATTTGTCTGCGAATCCCCTCGGCGCCTTTGGCGGGGTCGATCTTTTCCCGCCAAAGGGAGGCGAGCTTGCCGTTCCCTTCACCCAAAGCCATCTGGAGTTTTGTTCCACCGAACTCAATCGCAAGATACATAAACAATCTCAAATGAGTGCGGCGTGAACCGGCAGGCCGGATGGCGTCAGGGAAGGAGGCTATTGCCGAGTTTTCGTTACCCGAAAATCTTTACCTAATAACAGTTACACGGGGGCGGGAAGTTTCCCTTCCAGACCGATGCGGCGGTGCATATCGTCAACGACCCAGTGGAACGCGGCCAGGTGGACGCTTTCGACGATCCCCATGTCATCCAACGGGCTGTGGAGGTTGTGGTGGGCAAGGGTTTTGAGTTTGCCACCGGAGAATCCGGTGCAGCCGAGGGTTTCCACGCCGTGGGCGTTGCACCATTCGACGGCGCGGAGGATGTTGGGGCTGTTGCCTGATCCGCTGATGGCGATCAGCAAGTCACCCTGGGAGGCGAAATTCTTGAGTTGTTCGAGGAATACGCGGTCGAAGCCTTCATCGTTGCCCCAGGCGAGGATGTAGGGGGTGTTGTCGGTGAGGCTCATGACTTTGAGGCGCTTTTTGCCACTGTCGAAATCTTCGCGACGAAGGCTTCCTTTGCCGAGATCTTCGCAAAGATGGCTGGCGTTGGAGCCCGAGCCGCCGTTTCCGATGATAAACACGAACTTGCCCGCTTCGTAGCGCTTGTAAATCAGGTCCGCCAGGTTCTGGATTTCGGCAGGATTGACGCGCATAAGTTCTTCGCCGATGCGCTTCATGAATGCGGCGGGGCTGAGTTGAATGCCTAACATCAGACAGATTCCTTTCCGATCGGGCCCGGCACCCCTGTGCCGCTGCCAACTTTGTGGCTGTGTCAAAGGGCGGCGGTGCAAAAGTGCCGCTCACCACAAGCCAACATTCTTATTTTACCAACCCAACCCCCCTCTGGGGAGCATCCCGCTTCGGGATCTGATCCGGGAAGCTTTACTTCGATAATGTTCCATTAGAGGGCCCAAGTCCCCAAAGGGACCTAAACTAAGGAAGGCGAAGGCCCCTTTTCCCCGCCAAGCCGCCTCCCACTCCAGAAGGCCCATGACTCGCGAATTCATCCTTGGCACTGCTGGCCACATCGACCATGGCAAAACCTCGCTGGTAAAAGCACTTACCGGGAAGGATTGCGACCGGCTTCCCGAAGAAAAAGCCCGCGGGATCACCATTGATATCGGTTTTGCCCATCTGGAGCTTCCCGGCCTGAAAATCGGCATCGTCGATGTCCCCGGACATGAACGGTTCATCCGCAATATGCTCGCGGGGGCAACCGGGATCGATATCGCCCTTTTGATCATCGCCGCGGACGATTCGATCATGCCGCAAACCCGCGAGCATCTCGAAATTCTCAAGCTTTTGGGGATTCGCCATGGGGTCATCGCCCTTACCAAGGCGGATCTGGTCGATCCCACCACGCTTGAGGTGGTCGAACTGGAAATCCGTGATCTGGTTATGGGGAGTTTCCTGGAGGACGCTCCGATCATCGCCACCTCGGCCCACACCGGGCTGGGGCTTGAGGCCCTTAAAGAGGCCATTGCCGCCGAATGTGCCAAATCCGAAAAGGCGCGCGATCGTGGTTTTTTCCGCCTGGGGATCGACCGGGCTTTTGTGGTCCAGGGGCACGGGGCCGTTGTCACCGGGTCGGTCGTGGGCGGAAGCCTCCGGGTCGGCGAGGAGGTCGAGTGGCTCCCCCGGCGGGAGATGGTGCGGGTTCGGGCGCTTCATCACCACGACAAGCCGGTGGATGAGGTCCGTCTGGGTATGCGCGCGGCCCTGAACCTGGCCGGGGTCAAGCACGAGGATCTGGCCCGGGGGCAGGAACTGGCCACGCCGGGCTACCTCCTTCCAAGCCGATTGCTCACCGTTCGTCTGGGGGCATTGGCAAGCAATGCCAAACCGATCAAGCACAGGCTCAATGCCCGGATTCACCTCGGGACATCGGAAGTGATGGGGACGATTTCGGTGCTGGATGCCGACCGGATCGAACCGGGTCAGTCCGCTTTGGCGCAGATCCTCCTTGAGGAGCCGGTGATGGCGTCATGGGGGCAGCCTTTTGTGGTTCGCGATGCCCAGGCGGCCCATACCCTTGGAGGCGGGACGGTTCTGCAACCTATCGCCAAGCGTATCCGGCGAAGGCATCTGGAACTGTTGGTGCAGGTGGAGCGACTCGAAAGCAAGGATCCGTTGGTGCGGGCGGCAACCGCTCTTTGGTTTGCCGGGCTTGAGGGGACCGATCCTTTGAGTCTTGCCCGGGATGCGGACCTTTCACGGGAAGAGATCGAACCCACCATCCAGGCACTCAGGACAAGTGGCGAACTGGTGGAAAGCTCCACGGGGCAAACGCGCAAACTCCTCCCCGCAGGGCCGATCAAAGCGATCGAGGAGAAAATTCTGACTACTTTGGGAAGGCTGCATGATCAGTTCCCCTTGATGTCGACCCACGAACGGGGACATGTCGAGGCGCAGCTTTCCTGGCTTAAATCCGATGAGCTGGTTCGGCGAGTCGTCGATTCGCTTCTCGAACGCAAAATCCTCACGGGCAATCGCAAACGGATTGGGCGGGCCGATTTCAAACCAAAATTGAGCAACAATCTCCGCAAGCTCAAGGACAAGCTGGTCGAGGCGTATCGCCTGGGCAAATTCCAGCCGCCTGATCCTTCGAGCTTTACCGCGCTTGCGGGTGGCCACGCTTCGAGCATGGGCGACCTTTACAGCGTTTGCGAAATGGAAGACGAATTGGTGAAAGTCGCGGATGGGATTTGGCTACACGCCGAATCATCGGAGTTGATGCGAAAGCTGGTCCGCGAGACACTTAAAATTCGTGGTCAAAAAGGCGAGCCGGGGATGACCGTCGCGGAAATTCGCGATCTGCTTGGAACCAGCCGCAAATTTGCCGTGCCCATCTGTGAACATCTTGACGCCATCGGCCTGACCCGCCGCGATGGGGACACACGCGTGCTTGCGGTCGCGCCCCACACCGAAATCACCAAAGGGGACTGATTATGTCTGTATTGCGGATGCTTCCCCCCGTGCATAGGCTCCTTGCCCAGCCGTCCATCGCCACCCTTTCCGAAAGTCTTGGTCATCAGGTTGTGGCGGAAGGAATTCGCCTTGTCCTCGAGACCATTCGTAAAGAGCTTCTGGATGGATCAAGGGTATCGATTTCTCCCGAAGAAGCCGCGGGAATGGTTGTGGCGCACCTGACCCAAAAGGAACGCCCCCAGATTCGCGCGGTGATCAACGCGACGGGAATCATTCTTCATACGAATCTTGGCCGTTCGCCTTTGGCGCCGACGGCCGCCCGTGCCGCGTACGATGCCGGGCGGGGTTATCTCAACCTGGAAATGGATCTCGAATCGGGAAAACGCTCCTCGCGCCAAACGCCTGTGCGCAAGCTGATCACCCGTCTTACTGGGGCCGAATCCGCCACGGCCGTCAACAATTGCGCCGCCGCAACCATCCTGACCCTGCGTGTGTTGGCCCAAGGCAAAGAGGTCATCCTTAGCCGTGGGCAGCTTATCGAGATCGGCGGCAGCTTCCGCATGCCGGATATTATGTCCGCCTCGGGCGCGATCCTGAAAGAGGTGGGCACCACGAACATCACCCGCATTGGTGATTATGAAAAAGCGATCGGGCCCAACACCGGCGCCCTGATGCGAGTCCATACTTCGAACTTCAAAGTGGTGGGTTTCACCAAAGAGGTAAGCCTTGCCGAGTTGGTCGAATTGGGCAAGAAACACAACCTTCCGGTAATTGATGATGCCGGCAGCGGCGCCATTCACGACCCCACACCCTATGGACTCAAAGGCGAGCCGATTCCCCAGGAGGCGATGCGCCTGGGCGCGGCGGTAACGCTTTTTAGTGGTGACAAATTGCTCGGCGGTCCTCAGGCGGGAATCATCGCCGGGACTCGTTACTGGATTGAGCGGATCGAAAAAGACCCACTCATGCGTGCTTTCCGCTGTGACAAAATGACCCTCGCCGCCCTTGAGGAGACCCTGCGGATTCATCTGGATCCCGATCGCGCGAGAAAAGAACTCCCGGTGTTGGCGATGTTATCGGCCGACATTACAGATCTGGAAAATCGGGCAAGAAGCCTGGGCGGACGAATGCTGAACATGGGGCTTGATGCCCTTGTCAGTGTCGACCATGCTTTCGTGGGTGGAGGAACCCTTCCCGAAGAACGCATTCCCACCTGGACCATCCGCATCACACCCCACAGGGGACAGCGGGCGGATGATATCGCAAAAAAATTGCGAACTGGCGAGCCTGCGGTCGTGGCCCGGATTGATACCGGAAAAATCGTGATTGACCCCAGGACGGTATTCACCGATCAGGAACAGCCCCTTCTGGATACATTGAACCGCGTGATCAACCATCGTCCCGATTCGTTGGCCCCCGTAACCGTTTCCGGTTGAAACGAACGGTTGATTTGCCTTGAAACGACTGCGCTCCGGGGTAATATTTCGTAAGCGCTGTCCTTTCGAATGTCTCTTCCCATCTGCAGGACGCAATTCGATTCCTGGGTTTTTGCTGGTTTTCCAATTCCCCAAAACGAAAGGGGAATCGGAACGCTTAAGCCACCTGCAAGTCCATTTTTGGAAGTCTTGGAGATTTTTAGGTCATGACCGCCTTTTCTCTTGCCCAAAATCACATCACCGTCAAAGACATCCGTAGAAATCTTTCCCCGGCAAGACTTTACCGCGAGGCGCTGGTTGTTGAACATGACTCGGTCATCTCCGATATGGGCGCGCTTATTGCTTTTTCGGGAGAAAAAACCGGGCGCAGTCCCGCCGACAAAAGGCTGATCAAGGATGAGGCGTCCGAGAACGATGTATGGTGGGGACCCGTCAACATTCCGATCGGGAAGGAAGTTTTCGACACCAACCTCGAACGGGCGACGGATTACCTCAACACCCGTCCCTGTCTCTATGTGATTGATGGCTTCGCCGGTTGGGATCCATTGTCCCGTTTGAAGATCCGGGTTATCTGCTCACGCCCCTACCATGCCCTCTTCATGCACAACATGCTCATCCGCCCGACAGAAGACCAGCTCTCCTCCTTTGGAGAACCGGACTTTGTCATTTTCAACGCGGGACAATTCCCCGCCAATCGCCACACCCGCGGCATGACCTCCAAGACTTCGGTCGATATTTGCCTCGAGTCGCGCCAGATGGTCGTTTTGGGGACCGAATACGCGGGCGAAATGAAAAAGGGGGTTTTCACCCTCATGAACTATTTCGGTCCCAAAAATGGCATCCTCACGATGCACTGTTCCGCCACCGCAGACCCCATAACCGGCCAATCCTCGCTTCTTTTCGGCCTTTCGGGAACCGGTAAAACCACACTGTCCGCAGACCCTACCCGCCAGCTAATCGGCGATGATGAACATGGCTGGGATGACCGGGGTGTGTTCAACATTGAAGGAGGTTGCTACGCCAAAGCAATCTACCTTTCCAAGGAACGCGAACCGGATATTTTCCAGGCTCTCCGATTTGGCGCGGTGCTGGAAAATGTGGTGTACGATCCCGAAACGCATCATGTCGATTTCGATGATTCGACCATCACCCAAAACACCCGGGGTGCTTATCCGATCGATTTTATCCCCAATGCCAGGATTCCGTGCCTTGCCGGACATCCCACAGATGTGATCTTCCTCACATGTGATGCTTTTGGGGTGCTACCCCCATTGAGTCGCTTGACAAACGAACAGGCAATGTTCCACTTCATGAATGGCTATACCGCAAAGGTCGCCGGAACCGAAATGGGAGTGAAAGAGCCACAGGCGACTTTCTCCCCATGCTTTGGCGGACCGTTTCTGGTGTGGCATCCTCGCAAATACGCATCGCTTTTGGCGGAGAAACTCGCCCGCCATGGAAGCAGGGTGTGGATGATCAACACCGGCTGGTCTGGCGGCCCCTATGGCGTGGGCAAACGGATTAGCCTCGACCTCACCCGGGCGATGGTCCGGGCCATTCACGAGGGGAAACTCGAAGGAGCTCCCACCAAGGACTATCCCCAATTTCATCTAAGCGCGGTAATCAAGTGCCCCGGGGTGTCTGATGCGTTGCTTCAACCCGAAAAAACTTGGGCTTCCGAAGCCGCTTTCAACGAAAATGCCCAAAAACTGGCGGAATTGTTCGACGAAAATATCAAGAGTATCGAGACCGGAAAGATCCGGGCAATGGAAGGGTAACCCGCGTTTTTTATTGTCAAAAAAGTCCAATACTTTTGGGATAGGGCTTTTGAGGGCAAAAGCCCTATTCCCCGGGGGGCGTTTGTGCCCCCGTAGTGTCTTCCCGTTGGGCGCGTGTCTCGGGCTTGAGGCCCGCGATACGCCGCCGAAGCTCGGCCAGATCGCTGGGTTGAGCCCGTTGCCAGGCTTTATCGGCAAGAGCGCCATAGCGGTTCATCTCATCCGTTCGTCCCTGACGCCGACATAGCTCCTCGAGCCCAACGGCTCCCACCACCGATCCGGGATCATGGGCAACCGCTTCGAGGAACGCCTCTTCGGCGACGGCGGTCTTGCCCGTTGCCATGGCACAGAGTCCCCAGCGTTCCATCAGGGTGGCTCCCAATCCCCATGAATGATGGGAAAAATCGTCCTTCGTTTTTTGAACCGTTCGCCCAATCAATTCCAGGCCCGGGATACTGTCGCCCTGAACGCAATAGAGCCACCCTTGCATTTCATTGAGCCATAGCGATAACTTTGTGTCCTTGGGGTTGGAGGCGACGGCCTGGCGCAGGGCCTCGACCTCGGCAAGGGCATCCTCAAAGCGCCCCTGTTCCAAAGCAAGCCACGCCCCTGCATAAGCGGCCATATTCTTGTCTTTTTTCCTGAGTTCCGCGACTAGCTTTGTGGCCAGATCAAAATCCCTTGAAACAAGCGCAAAACGGACCCATGGGAGAAAATGTTCGTATTTTGCCTTGCGGGCATCTTCCATGATGACTCTGGCCTCGGCGAAGCGTCCATCATGGGTTAGCGAGATAAAAAGTATCTCCAAATGGTGGGAGTATTGATGGTCATCCTTGGGCTCAACCCCGACATTTTTGTGATACTCCTTTTGAAGTTCCACCGCCCGGCTTGAACGGTCGCCCGTCTTGTCCCAGCGACCGATCCTGGTCGCCAGATGGGCCTGCATATGAAATGCGTGGGGAAGCCCAGGCGACGACTCGATGTAGCCATTGGCATAGGGCATGCCCAAGGCGGGACGGCGAATCTGCTCGTAAAAATGGGTCAGTTCATGGTTGGCCCCAGGGTGAACGGGGTTGATGCGCAGAATCGCATGATAAAAGGGAGCGGTGGACTTGTTGCCTCCGAATAGGGCGAAGTTTCCCGCAAGCTGCCCGCGCATCCACCATGCTTCCTGATCGGACGGAAATTCGGCGATCAATTCGTCCAAAGTGGCAATTGCGACCTTTTTCCGAGCATCCTGGTCGCCTACTCCCGCTTCCATGCCTTTTTCCTGAAGGAGGGCGCGGATAAGCGCTTTTTCCTTGGGGCTGGCTTTGTCGAGCGCTTCCTTGGCTTTGGTCAGGGCCTTGTTGGCCTGGGCATTTTTGCCCCAGTGATGAAACGCTCGCGCCAATCCCCACCAGATGATGGGACAATCCGGTTCCAGTTTCGCGGCGGTCTCCATCGATCGGGCCGCCTCCATCCAGACATAGGAATACAGATACCCCAGTCCTTGATTGAAAAGCTTTTGCGTTTCCGGGTTCTTGCAGGAAATCGGATATTCGTAAAGACAAAGACCGGGCCAGTATTTTGCCGGGGCAAGTTCGCAAAGCTCAAGTTTGGACTGTTTTGATTCCTTGGCCCCTTTTTCTTTTTTAGCAGGCTCTTCTTTGGCGGGCTTTTCTTTGGCGGTTTGGGTAATACCCCCGGGAACATCGGTTTGGGTGGCGATTGCTCCAGGACGGTTACGCCTTGGAGGTGCACCCTCGGACGCTGGGGCCGCCACAAAGATCAAAAATAGGGTCGAACAAAGGGAGAACACTCCCAAGTAGGATTTCCAGGCAGTTTTGCCCCAAAATTGCAGCAAAAATTGCGCCAAAAATTGTGATTGGTGCTTTCTCATTGTGTCGCTGCCTGGTTTATGCGAATATCCCATCCACGCTGTCGCGATAAGTCCCTTGGCGGTTGGGCGGAAAACCATGTTGGGAATCGAATTGGGAAAAATCGGGCGGGTCTTCATTAAGTCTTTATCTTAACAAGTAATAATAGAGTTGGTGCAGACCATTTTTGAAGAAATCCAATGGATTTACGGAGTTCTGATCCAATGACCGGCAATTTGTTCAGCATGGCGTTGGCGATCCTGACAGTTTTTGAACATTCCAACGGTTTGGCTCCAATCAATGAGCCCCCAACCTGGTCCCGTGATGTGGCCCCGATCCTCTACAAACATTGCGTTTCCTGCCACCGGCCCGGCGAAGTCGGGCCTTTCAGCCTGATCAGCTACAACGACTCCAAAAAGCGGGCCAAGTTTATCAATGAACTGGTCTCCACCAACCGAATGCCCCCATGGAAACCCGAATTGGGCCATGGGTCCTTCCAGGACGAGATGCGCTTGAGCGACAAGGAAAAAGAAACCCTTTCCCAATGGGTTAACGGGGGAACTCCGGAAGGTAACGCTAAAGATATCCCGAAACTTCCTGCAAAGACAAGCGGATGGAAATTGGGCGAGCCAGATATGGTTATTACTATGCCAAAGCCCTTCGATATCCCAAACGAAGGCAATGATATCTATCAGTGCTTTGTTATCCCTCTCAATCTGAACAAAGACGAGGGCGTAATCGCAGTGGATTTCCAGCCGGGCAACAAAAAGGTTGTTCACCACGCGATCATGTTTCTGGACCATAATGGCCAGGCTCGCCGCAAAGCTGACCCGAAGACGGGTAGCTATGCAAGTTTTGGGGGCCCGGGATACATCCCGACCGGTAGTATCGGCGCATGGGCACCTGGTGCGCGTCCCGCATTCCTTCCGGAGGGAACGGCACGCTTTTTGAAAAAGGGCTCCGATCTGGTCCTCCAGGTTCACTATCACCCCTCGGGGAAAGCGGAAACCGACCAGAGCAAGTTGGGGATCTATTTCGCGAAAAAACCACCCGAGCACTTTGTGGGTGCGGTCGCGCTTCGGAGTCGCGCCCTTGTCATTCCCGCTGGGGATGCCAAATACACCGTGGAGACCAAAACTGTCCCGCTACCGGTCGATGCGACCGCTTTGGGGATCTTTCCCCACATGCACTACATAGGCAGGGAAATCAAAGTCGACGCCAAGCTCCCCGATGGCAAGGAAATCCCTCTGATTTGGATCCGGGATTGGGACTTTAATTGGCAGGGAGCCTATAACTACAAGAAACCTATCGAGCTTCCCAAAGGAACGGTTCTCAAACTCCGCGCCACCTACGACAACTCCACCGCCAATCCAAGAAACCCCTCAAATCCTCCCAGGGAAGTCACCTGGGGAGAACAGACCACTGACGAAATGTGTCTTTGTGGCGTGCAGGTGATCACAAAAAGCAGGGATGACATGAAGCAAATCATGCGCATGCCCGGGGGCATCATCGGCCTGATCCTAGGCGGTGGTGGCGTTCCAGAAACACCCGAAGAGATTGCCGAAAACACGAAAAACCGTGGCAAAAGAATGGTCGAAACCTTGTTGGGTGAGTTTGACATGGACGGGGATGGTTTGATTTCAAAGGAGGAACTCAAACGATTCCCTCCCGAGAATCGTGACCGTGCGGTGCTCTTTTTGAGGGTCATGGGCAAGATGAAGGACTAGGTCACCAACAACGGAACCTCTCAGGCACATACTCCGGGGCCCAATCCGATCATTGAAAGGATTGGGCCCTAACCTTTTTCCGGATGATGTGCCCAGGGTCCGGAATCGACGCCTAAAATTCTTTTTCGATCTGAAAATACCAATTTGAAGTATGGTGCTCGATGATCAGGGAACTCGGTCCCGAATTGCTTGGAAAAATGGACGCCTATTGGAGGGCGGCAAATTACCTTTCGGTTGGACAGATTTATCTTTTGGAAAATCCACTACTCCGGGACAAACTCAAGCGCGAACACATCAAACCCCGACTGCTAGGCCACTGGGGAACATCACCTGGCCTGAATTTTCTTTATGTACACCTGAACCGGGTCATAAATCAAAATAACCTGAATATGCTTTTTATCACCGGTCCAGGCCACGGCGGCCCATCGCTGGTTGCACATGCCTGGCTCGAAGGGACCTACAGCGAGGTTTATCCGAACATTTCACAGGATGAGGAGGGGATGCGAAAACTGTTCAAACAGTTCAGTTTTCCCGGAGGCATCCCCAGTCATGTCGCCCCTGAAACTCCGGGGTCGATCCATGAAGGGGGCGAACTGGGCTATTCGCTCTCACACGCCTTCGGCGCCGCTTTCGACAACCCTGATCTGATTGTCGCTTGTGTCGTTGGCGATGGGGAAGCGGAGACCGGGCCCCTGGCAACTGGTTGGCATGGCAACAAATTCCTCAACCCGAACCGGGACGGGTGTGTCCTCCCCATATTGCACCTTAATGGGTATAAAATCGCCAACCCCTGCTTTCTTGCCCGCATACCGAAAGACGAACTGCAAAAGCTTTTCGAGGGGTATGGGTACAAACCCTACTTTGTCGAAGGACACGACCCCGAAAAAGTTCACCATGAACTTGCCCATGCCCTGGACAACGCGCTTGACGATATCCAACGCATCCAAGCCGAAGCCCGAACCGCAACCGGTTCAGACAAGACTGTCCTGCGGCCGACATGGCCGATGATCATTTTCCGCACACCCAAAGGGTGGACTTGCCCTGCGAACATTGATGGCAAAAAGTGCGAGGACTATTGGCGCAGCCACCAGGTCCCGATGGGCGATATGGACAAACCGGGCCATGTGGAGATCCTTGAAAACTGGATGAAGAGTTACCGACCCGAAGAACTCTTTGATTCCAACGGATCGCTGAAACCCGAATTGGCCCAGCTTGCACCCAAAGGCGAGCGGAGAATGAGCGCCAATCCCCATACAAACGGGGGAACTTTGCTTCGGGATTTGCGTTTGCCCGATTTCCGAAACTATGCCGTCAATGTCCACGCGCCTGGAACCGTTTCCGCCGAAGCGACCCGGGTCCAGGGGACCTATCTGCGCGATGTAATGAAACTCAATCTGGAAAGCAAAAACTTCCGTGTATTCAGTCCCGATGAGAACAACTCCAACCGATGGCAGGATATTCTCGAGGTGACCAACCGCTGTCTTGTGGCGGACATTTATCCGGAAGACGACCACCTCTCTCCTGATGGCCGGGTGATGGAAGTCCTTTCGGAACACCAGTGCCAGGGGTGGCTTGAGGGGTATCTGCTGACCGGACGCCACGGCTTTTTCAGTTGCTATGAGGCGTTTATCCACATCATCGATTCGATGTTTAACCAGCACGCCAAATGGCTCAAGGTTTGCAACGGTATCCCCTGGCGCAGGCCGATTGCCTCGCTCAATTACCTTCTTTCCTCTCATGTGTGGCGCCAGGACCATAACGGATTCAGCCACCAGGACCCAGGCTTTATCGACCATGTCGTCAACAAAAAGGCCGAAGTCATCCGCGTCTATCTACCTCCTGATGCCAATACACTTTTGTCGGTGACAGAACACTGTCTTAAAAGTCGCAATTATGTCAATGTGATTGTCGCGGGAAAACAACAGGCTCCCCAATGGCTAACCATGGATCAGGCGGTCAAACATTGCGCGGCGGGTATCGGAATTTGGGAATGGGCGTCCAATGACAGGGGATCAGAGCCCGATGTGGTCATGGCATGTTGTGGCGATGTCCCAACCCTGGAAACAATCGCGGCGGTCGAGCTTTTGCGAAAGTTCCTACCGGAATTGAAGGTCCGGGTGATCAATGTCGTCAACCTCATGAAGCTTCAACCACAAAGCGAACATCCCCATGGTCTAAGTGACAAGGATTTCGATTCCCTTTTCACGCTCGATAAGCCCGTGGTTTTTGCGTATCACGGCTATCCGGTATTGATTCACCGGCTGACCTATCGGCGCGCGAATCACAAAAATCTCCATGTGCGCGGCTACAAGGAAGAGGGGACGACAACGACCCCGTTTGACATGTGTGTTCTCAACGATCTTGACCGTTATCATCTTGTCTGTGATGTGCTGGACCGTGTACCCGGTTTGGATTCAAGAGGGGCCTATGCGAGACAGACCATGTGGGACAAACGGACCGAGCACAAGGAGTACATAGGAAGGATGGGCGAGGACATGCCCGAGATTCGAAACTGGCGTTGGCAAGGAAACGGGGCCTAGTCCCGGACAAAACTTTCCCAAGCCGCCCAATTTCAAATAATATAGACCTAAAAGAACAACTTGACATTTTTCGACGAATCGTCAAAATAATGGCATGAGTACTTCAGATCGAAAACAGCGAGAGATTCACCAAAGGGAGGAAATGCTCCTGAATCTCGCGCGGACGATGCTGATCGATGAGGGGTTTACCGGGTTGACCCTGGAGCGTCTGGCGGACGCCTCGGAATATTCCAAAGGGACTATTTACCAACATTTTTCGGCCAAGGAAGACCTGATCGCCGCCCTGGCGAACCAGAGCGCTGCGGTCCGCTTTTCGCTGCACAAAAGGGCTAGCCTGTTCCCTGGGAAAACCCGGGAAAAAATCGTGGCCCTGATCGTTGCCGATGAACTTTTCAGTCTGCTCCATCCACATCATTTCCGATCCGAATTGGTCATACGCATGGCCAACCTGCAAACCCGCGCCTCCTCCTCCCGAATGGAGAAGATGCAGGATATTGAAGGACACACCGTCGAGTTGGTTTTGGGAATTGTCAACGAGGCTTTTGTGGATGGCAATCTTTCGCCAGCGCCGTGGTGTACACCCGAAATCATCACATTTGGACTCTTCTCGCTGGTCGTGGGCAGCCAATTGGGACATCTCAATTTTTGCGACATGATCCAAAGGCTGGGGATCACCCAATCCAACCCCGCCATCAGGCAAAATGTGGAAACCTACCTGGATGGTTTGGGTTGGAAACCATTACGGTCTCAATGGGACTATGACCTGACCGCCCAAAGGGTTCGCAAGGAGGTATTTGCGGATGATTTCCAGCGACTCGGCAATCCCTGATAAACCCTCTTCTTTTGTATCGAATTTGACATCCCGTGGAAAAACCACAAAAGGGGTGCTTATCGTCATTTGTTTTGTTCCCTTGATCCTTTTAGGACGCTATTTCTTCGCCCAATTGGCCGAATCCCACAAAGTCAAAATCGGACCACCCGAGCCCATCTCGGTCCGGGTCGACGCCATCCGTGAGGAAGTGGTTTACCCAGGTATTTTCTACAGCGCGGTCGTCAAGGAACTGCGAAAAGCCGATCTCTCCTTTCGCGTCGCCGGGACCGTCGATTTCCTTCACCAGGTCCCGGGACCCGGAGGCGACTTAAGAGAGATCCACGAAGGGGACAAACTCGAAAAGGGTCAAATCCTTGCCCGGCTCGATCCCGCCGACTACCAGAGGGACCTTGCCGGCTCCAAAGAGAAACTCGCCGCCGCCGAAGCCCGCTTAAAACAATCCGAATCGGAAAGTGATTTGGCAAAAATCGATTATGACCGAATCACCCGGCTTGTGGCCCGCGCATCGGCGGCCACATCGGATCTCGATTCCCAACGGGCAAAGCTTCAAAGCTCAAACGCCGCCGTAACGGTCGTCAAGCGCGAAATCGAAGCGGCAAGGATTTCGCTCCAGCAGGCCCAGGCCAACCTCCAGTATTGCACACTTGCCTCGCCCTTTGATGGGGCGGTGATTTCAGCCCGATCCGTTGATAAATTTCAACAAGTTACCGCCAATCAACGCGCCTTTCAGGTATTGGATTTATCTAGCGTGGTGATCGCTTTTTCCGTTCCCGATATACTTGTTGGCAAATTGACATTCGGACAAAAAATCGAAGTCACAAGCGAAGCCCTACCCGGAAAGCGTTTTGATGGCGTCATTCACAAAATCGCGTCCAGCGCCGACCCCCAAAACCGGTCCTATCCGATTGAGGTCCGAATTGACAAACCCGGAGGACTCCGCCCGGGGATGATCGCTTCCGCCCATTTCCGCAGGGAGGAAAAGGCATTCCTGGTGCCTATGACCGCTGTCGCACCCCGTGTATCCGATCAGGCAACCACCGTTTTCCTTGTTACCAAGGTCGATGGGAAGCTTTTAGCTCAGCAAATCCCCGTAGGCGTAGTGGATGTTCTTGACAACAAGCTTGCCATCCGGATCGGGCCCCCCGACCCGAAATGGGGCGGATTGAAGGTGGGGGACCAGATTGTGGGCACAGGCGTGCATCGGCTCCATGATGGTGATCTTGTGCGGATCGCCGAATAACGATGCCTACTCCGTTTCTTTGAGGTGGTAAATAGCCATTTTTTCGGATGGCCAAAAGGGGCAAATGGGGATCATGACTGTTTCGCAATATTTCGTATACAAACGCCCGATCGCCTGGACCCTGCTCCTGTTTACCATGGTGGGCGGTTTTGCGGCCTACCGGACCATGCCCCAGCGACAGGATCCCGTGATCCAGATCCGTAGCGGCGTCGTTTCGACACCCTATCCCGGCGCCGACCCCATCGAAGTCGAACAGGAAGTCAGTCGCAAGATCGAAAAGAAACTGTCGGAAAACCCGGCGGTGGAACATGTCCGCTCGGACAATCGACAGGGAATGTCTGTTGTGTTTGTCGATCTTTATGACACGACAAAAGAAGCCGAAGGGATCTGGCAGGATCTCGATAACAAGCTCAGTTCGATGAACGATTTGCCCACCATGAATGGAACCATGGTCCGGCCAGTGCTCAACAAGGATTTCGGTGACACGGTCGCGGTGATGCTCACCCTTACCAGTCCGCCTGTAAGCGATTTCGAGGTGGAAAGTCGTGCCAAAGTGGTCGGCGCGAGGTTAAAAGAGGCCCGGGCAGGTCGACCCGAAGGACTTCGGGACCGCCGCTACAGTGCCATTCTCATCCACCCCACGACCGTCTCTCCCGAACTGACCCATCGCCTGGGCCAGTCACTCATGGAAAATCTTAGCCAAAAAGGGATCGTTGAAGACCCTGTAAGCATTGACCTATTGGGCGCGGCGGCCGTCGATTTTCGACTTAAATCCGGGTTTGATGCACCAGCCCTTTTGAGTGGATTGGAACTCTGGAAAAACACCAATCTCGCCATGGGCTCGGGACATCCTGATGTATGGCCCGGGGTCATTGTCGGAGACCTGGACACCCTGAAAGATGAGCTCCGGAAAAAGTGCCAGGACGAACCAGGTGGCGTCGCCCGCTATAGCTATGAGGAACTTCACCGTTTCGCGGACACGATCCAGGATCGCTTGCGCCAATCCACCAAGGTGGGCAAGGTCGAACAGTTGGGCGTTTTGGACGAGCGTATTTATCTCTATTATAGCAATCGTCGTTTGGGCGCGTTTGGCCTGGATTTCCAGGCCATTGCGAAAAAACTCGACCAAAGGAATATCAACCAGCCAGGCGGCACCGTCGAATTGCCCCAGCAAAACCTGACGATCAAGACAAGCGGCAAACTGAGCGGCACGGCCGATTCGAGCAATCTGGTGGTTGATGTCCGGTATGGGGCTCCGATTTATTTGCGCGATCTGGTCGAAATCGTCCGGGGATATGAGGATCCACCACGGGTTCTAAATTTTCGGACTCTCAAATATCCCCAAAATCACCCTCCTACCGCTCCTGAAACCTTTGAAAACTATCCCACCAAAACCGATGACCATGGCCCGACAACCGTTTTTGATCCGGACCAAACCCAAAAGCTCTGGACCACCCGGGCCATCACCTTGGCCATACGCCAGGTCAAAGGCACCCAAATCGCCGATTTTAGCCAGGACATCAATTCCACCCTCGAATCCCTCAAAGGGATTTTGCCGGAAGATCTCCGCATCGAGCGCACAACCGACGAACCCGAACGGGTCTATTCCAAAATCCATGAATTCAACGAGTGCCTTTTTGAGGCGGTTATCATCGTGGTGATTGTCTCCCTCCTTTTCATGGAGTGGCGAAGCGCGTTGATCATTGCGCTCTCGATCCCGATCACCCTGGCGATGACTTTTGGTTTTTGCGCGATTTTGGGTGTCGATCTGCAACAGATCTCAATTGCCGCGCTCATCATCGCTTTGGGACTTCTGGTGGATGATCCGGTGGTGGCCGGGGATGCGATCAACCGGGAATTGGCCAATGGTGTTCCCCGGGATGTTGCCGCATGGCTTGGTCCCCAGAAGCTATCCCGGGCCATCCTTTACGCCACCGTGACAAACTGTGCAGCATTTTTGCCTTTGTTGGTGGTAAGTGGCGGGGTCGGGGAATTCATCTGGTCGCTGCCGGTGGTGGTCACCGCCTCCCTGGTCGCGAGCCGTCTGGTTTCGATGACATTTATTCCCCTTTTAGGATACTATTTGCTTAAAGGACAAAAAGGATTTGAGGCGGGCCTGGCGGATGGGACCAGAGGGTCGCGATTTGCCAGAATGTACAACGGGTTTTCCGAAATGTGCATGGACTATAAATGGGCCTCAATGACCGTTTGCATCCTTGCCCTGGTTGCGGGCGGGAGCCTCCTTCCCCTGATTGGAACCAACCTCTTTCCAAAGGATCTCCACACCGCCTTCACCGTTAACCTCTACCTTCCCGAGGGTTCTTCCCTTCGGGAAACCAAAGCCGAGGCAATGGCCGCAATCGATGCCATCGACCGGATCGTTGGACCAGAGGTTGAAGCCTACACAACTTTCGTCGGTGCGGGTGGTCCCAGGTTCTGGCTATCGATCATCCCTGAACAGCCCGCGACAAATTATGCCCAGATCATGGTTCATACCCGCGTGAAAAAAAGAACTTATGCCATAGCAGAGGGATTGAAGCGGGTACTTCCACCAAAATTGTCCGTTAGTCGTGTTCATGTTCAAACCCTTGAATCGGGCCCTCCAATCGGAATTCCTGTCCAACTTCGCATCCTCGGACAAGATGTGGTGACCATCCGTCGTTTGGGCGAACAACTCAAAGGCTTCATGCGCGAATATCCCGGCGCCCTCAGCATTCAGGATGATTGGGGTCCGGAATATATGCGGATCGGCCTTCGCGTCGATCCCGAGCGGGCCAATGTGATCGGCGTTACAAACCAGGATGTCGCCAGTGTGGTCAGCGCCGCCCTCTCGGGAGCGACAGCCACAACCATCCGTGAGAGAGATCGCCTGATCCCTGTGAATTTCCGGCTGCGTCCTGATGAGCGGGGCCAGATCGAAGAAATCAAGACGATGACCGTTGCCAGTTCCCAGACAGGTGCACGGGTTCCCCTCGAACAAATCGCCTCGCTTGTTCCCGAATTTGTATCTCCAAAAATCTCCCGTCGCGACAACGAACGCTGCATGACCGTCAAATGCGATGTCGAACCGGGAATTCTTGCAAGCGATGTATACCAATTTTTGGAGGACCGCCTGGCCAAGGTCGTTCCCGAGTGGCCTGCGGGTTACCATTTCCAGGTGGGTGGGGAAAAAGAGGAACAGTCCAAGGGTTTCGGATCGCTGGTTATCTCAATGATGGTATCAACTTTGGCCATATACCTGGCACTGATACTTCAGTTCAACAGCCTCACCAAACCGTTGGTGGTGTTCGCAGCGGTGCCGTTCGGGATGATCGGTGGCCTGATGGGACTGATTGTTTTTGGTGTGCCTTTGGGGTTTTTCGCATTGCTTGGTGTTTCCTCGCTCATTGGAGTCATCATCAGCCATGTGATTGTCCTTTTTGAATACATCGAAGAGGCTCACGAACGGGGCGAACCCCTGCGCAGAGCTGTGATTGATGCGGCCCTGGTCCGGCTGCGACCGGTACTGGTGACGGTACTTGCAACGGTGGGTGGTCTCATTCCCCTTGCCGTGAAAGGTGGGCCCCTTTGGGAACCCCTCTGCTATGTCCAGATCATGGGGCTACTTGTGGCCACGCTTGTGACAAAAATAGTGGTCCCGGTCTTTTATGTCCTCTTTGTTGAAGACTTTAAACTCATCAAATGGCATGCCCCGGGGGAACACCGTGAGGAAGGCCCACCGCCGGAATTTGCAAATGCAAAAACCCACCACAACACCCATGCGCCAGAATTCAGGACATCCTGAAAGCTTTTGGCAAAAACCAGGAAACCGTTGAATACCAGCAAAATGTATCCATCGTTTTCCCACCAGGGATTATCAAGAACTTACCCGGGAACTCTCTACCGAAGTCCTCATAGGATATCCCCAGTTCCAAAAATCGTCGCATTGGGGAAAGGCGAATGAAGCATTCGGAAGATTCCAAAGGGCAAACCCGCTTTCGGATCGCGGCTTTTTTGGTGGCGATTGCCACCATAACAATCTCGGTATTTCTCTCGGGGCGAATCCCTCCCCAATTCATGGCGGCTCTTGGAGTTATCGGATTTCTCGCTGTGGCCGCATCCGCTTCCGCCAACCCCCGACTCATCCCCTGGAAGACCGTGTTCTGGGGAATCACCATACAAATGGGATTTGCCGTACTCGTATTGCGAATCCCCGCGGGGTATTACACATTCGAATGGCTAACCAACATGGCGTCCGCCTTCCTCGATTATGGCAAAGTAGGGACCAAATTTGTCTTTGGTTCACTCGCCGATGACGAGGCAACCAAAAAAGCTTTTGGATCAGGTGTTCCTTTCTTTATCTCCGTCCTTCCCACGATCATTTTTGTCTCCTCCTTTTTCACAATTCTATACCATCTTGGTGTATTACAGGCGATTGTCCGAACCATGGCATGGGGAATGGAAAAATTATTGGGAACAAGTGGCGCGGAGACCCTTTCCGCCGCGGCCAACATATTCATGGGTCAAACCGAAGCGCCTCTGGTCATCAAGCCCTACATCGAAAAAATGACGATGTCAGAACTGTTGGCAATGATGGCGGGGGGAATGGCGACGGTATCCGCCGCGCTTTTGGTGATCTACATTGGCATGTATCAAAATATAGGCGCAGACCCCATTGGCATCCTTTGCACATCGGTCATGGCCGCACCATGCAGTCTGTATCTCACCAAAATGGTTTTACCAGAGACCGAGGTTCCCCAAACCCGCGCGGGAAAAGTGATTTCGCCCCCATCGACTCATGCCAATGTAATTGATGCAGCCTCCGGAGGCGCGAGCGACGGCTTGATGCTGATGCTCAATGTCGGTGCGATGTTGATTGCCTTTCTTGGACTGATCGCGCTTTGCGATGGGCTTTTCGATCAGGCACGACTGGGACTAATCCGGTTGGGAATCTCCTTTGAAGGGCCATGGAACCTGGGCGGTATGATGTCCTGGGTCATGCGCCCGGTCGCTCTGCTGATGGGGGTGATTCCCGAAGACAGCCCAAGGGTGGGCGAGCTTTTGGGAGCGAAGCTTGTCGCGAATGAGTTCGTCGCGTTTTTGATGTTGCAAGGCGAAGCGTTCGCGACGCTCGACCCGCGGAGTAAAACCCTGGTGGCTTTTGCCCTTACGGGGTTTGCCAATTTATCTTCGATTGGGATCCAGATAGGCGGTATAGGCGCCCTCGCCCCATCGCGCCGTTCGGACCTTGCCAGGCTTGCCCCCCGGGCGCTTTTGGTCGGATTTTTGGCAACGCTGATCAATGCGGCCATGGCCGGAATTTTACTTTAAGGGGGAATCCGATGAATCACGATCATCCGCTATTGGGGGAACTTGTGGCGGCGGCTTTATCGGCGCGAAATCAGGCCTATGCACCCTACTCAAAGTTTTTGGTGGGTGCCGCGCTTCTTTCGGAAGATGGTCGCATTTTCACCGGGTGCAATGTCGAAAACGCCAGCTATGGGTTGACCATTTGCGCCGAACGCAACGCCGTGTTTTCAGCCGTTGCGGCGGGCTGCAAAACCTTCAACCATATTGTCATCGCGACCGACACACCCCAACCCACGCCTCCTTGCGGAGCGTGTCGTCAGGTGCTTTTCGAATTTTCGCCCGGTCTTTCCATCGGCCTCGCGACCCCTTCGGGTCTGAAAAGTTGGCACCCCCTGGCGGACCTGTTGCCCGGAGCCTTCGGGCCAAAGAGTTTGGGGTAAGA
>CAMBMH010000005.1 GCA_945868575.1 Singulisphaera sp. GP187
CTCACTGATTGGTTTTCCAATGAATCCACGGTGGACTTTTTATTGGAAATTCCGGAGGTGAACGAATCCTTGGATGAGTTGAGAACCATCCTGACTTCTGACGATTACAAGGACCGTTTGATGACATTCCTTGAACTAAACATCAACGAGTTTGAGCGGAAGTGATAAACCCCTTGCAATAGTCGTGGTTTTTGCAATAGTCCAAGGCTATTCCCAATTGATTCGATTGTAGGATAGCCCTTTGCATGAGCTGCCGGTCTTAGACCTATATTGGCTGGTTGGCAATTCCTGAATCAGCTAAAACATTTGGTCGAATTCGTTTTTGAGTCGGGGATCTCCGTTTGCTTTTGGTTCTCCCATCAATTTATCCCGCAACGCCGGTCGGATATTCTGGCAGGACGGGTTCCCTGCGGGGTTTTGCATTTGATTCGGGTCTTTGGCGGAATGGTAAAGTTCCTCCGGGGGGGGGATTCAAGTGCCAACCTCGTATGCTTGACATTATTCATGTCCTATTTGTGTTTAATTAGTCGGGCCTTCAAGTGCCCACCGTCCATATAATCATGCATGTTTATTAGTATTTTAAAATGAATAAATTTTTAATTAAATCATTTGAAATTTTATTTATTAAGCGAGCTTTCATGATACCATTTTGTAAATGCCCCACGCAAATCTTCCAATTTTTTTGGCATTATTGGTGCCAGGTTTCTAATTTCGCCCGGGTCATGTTTTAAGTCAAACAACATTGTTGACTCATTTGGGACATAGGGGATAATCAATTTCCAATTGCCAGCAATAATCCAGCCGTACTCGAGATTTTTTGATGGATCCTCTATTGAAACGGCATTATGGCTGAACACCGCGCCGGGCAAATAAATGCGATTGGCTACCGCTTTGGGATCGGCCAGAATAACTCCTTTTTGGCGGGGATCCACTTTCAATCCGGCAAGAAAAAGAATGGTTGGGGCGACATCGGTGGAGGAGACCGGGTTGTCGATTTTGGCCGGTTTCAGCTTGGCCGGGTAGCGAACAAGGATCGGTGTCCGAAGACCACCATCAAAGGGACTTCGTTTGGATTTGGGCGCGAAACCTGGGCCGTCGACCTTTTGGATCCAGCCGTTGTCCGCCAAAAAGACAACAATTGTGTTTTCGGCGTTGCCTGATTTTTCGAGTTTTTCAAGGATTTCCCCGACCGTCTCATCAAACCAGGTACACATGGCCCAGTATCTTGCGACATGAATGGAAGGAGTTTTATCACGGTATTTATCAACGAGTCTTTTGGGAGGATTATGGGGCTCGTGTGGCATCATCGGTGCATACCAGATGAAAAAAGGAGACGATGAGATGGTTGGGTTGTTATTCTTTGCCGGATCAATGAATTGAAGAACCGTTTCCAGGGATTGCCGACCAATTTTCAGCCCCTCATCACCATGTCTTCCTCCTTTGCTCACATCGCCATGGGTCATTCCCTCTGTGAATCCACACCGGCATGCTTCGCCTTCCCACCATTTTCCTGTTTGCAGAGTCCTGTAACCCGCGGCGGTGAATGACTTGGCAAGTGAAGGCTGACGATTGAACCTTTCCACCATCTTTTTGCGATCTGCAAGGAAAATTGGGTCCTTCATTGCTTGTCCCATGTTCAATCCTTTGGGAAGTGGCGGATCATTGCTTGTAATTCCATGTTCCTGAGGCCAAAGTCCCGTGATGATGGTTGCGAGGCTTGCCCGGCAAAGGCTTGAGGGAACATAACCCCGATCAAATCTCAACGATTGCGCTGCCAGGCGATCCAGGTTGGGTGTCTGAATTTCCTTGTGGCCCATGAACCCGTAATCACCCCACCCCTGATCATCGCCGAGAATGAGAAGCACATTTGGCCTTGAGGCGTGAGTAACATCGGCTGCGAGATCGGCGGAAAAAATTTTGTTGTTATGAAACGGAATTAAAAACACAAAAAGGGATCCGATAAATACGAATAATTTTTCCGATAGCCTACGATCTTGGCTGCCGATCATGGTTGGGCTCCCTATTCCTTTTTTCGTGGTGTTTCTGAAATTATGTCCTGTTGTCCGCTTTTGACAACCATGGCTGAATACCGGAGGAAATCCGCACCAACTCGCAGACCTCGAAAGTATTTCAGATTGACCAACGGCATCTCTTGCTATTGTAGGGTTGTAACCCGGCGTCGGGTGATTGTCCCATCGGGCCCCACGATGCGGGTAAGCCCTTGACCGGGCCAATCCTTCAAAAGGGCGCGGAGGTCCTTGATGTCCAGAGGATCATTTTGGCTTCCCCCTACCAGTCCCAGTGTTTGAATTCCCAATAGTTTGCCAGGATTTTTCCATATGTTTGCCAGTTCCAGTCCCGGGACTGGTTGTCCTGCAAGAAGGGAGCGGGTTCCTTTGCCAATATGTTTTCTCAGGACTTGGGCCATTGGCTCGTCCAGGCTCAGGTTACCAAGATCAATCTCGTCGCAAGGGCCCAGATCCCCGAAAAAAGCAGGCAGACTCACATCCCCAAGGAAATTGCCCGTGATGGCGACATAACTTGGGTTGCCGCTGGAAAGCTCTTTGGCCACCCGGACAAGTGCTGGTCGACCAAGTCCTGCAAAACGGATCTCCAAATTGTCTAAAGACGAAAACCAACCCATTTTGGCAAGGGACATCGTTGCCTTGTCGCCTATGTGGTTGGAATCGAGTCTAAGGCGCTTGAGACCAGGCGGCTTACCCCAGGCCGCGATGTCCAGAATGTCTGTCGCCTTGAGCCCATTCTCGGCAAGGTCGAGTTCTTCGAGGTATGGATTTTGCAAAATTCGCTTAAGTAGCCTTCTGCTTGGGCGGCTTCGCGCCAGGCGAACAGACCGTAATTGATCCCAAAAATCCATATCAGACAATTGGTCCCAATCGTGGGTTTCCAGCCTTAACCCGCAAAGTGCGATTTCAGTAAGTTGACCAAGCCATGGGGAATGGGTTAGGGCGTGGACAAGTTCCTGGGACCCATTCGGATGCGGAACCTCCTCCGCGAAATCGATGGCAAGGGATTTCATCTTTGGTAAGCGGTCGGACATAAGCAGGACGGATAGTCCATGTCGTGTGATATTGGATCTTGCCAGATCCAAAGATGAGAGGTTCTGTGCGCCAAATGTGGCCAGGTCCCGTAAAGCCCGATCTCCCAGGGTAGGGCAGTAGGAAACATCCAGCTTTTCCAAATCAACCATACGCCCTGTTGTTTCCAGGCTGCGAAGGGCGCCGCCTTCAACTTCCACTCCAGCAAGCCCCAGTTCCCGGATGCGATGATTTTCCAGGTGATGAATCAGCAATCCCACATTGACCCGTGCGGTTGTTTGAACCGTGAGCGATTGCCATTGGGGAAGTCTTTGGATCAATTCTCCGGCGGTAGCCTCTTCGCCTTGGCCAATCCGGATGCGCCCTTCCTTCCAGAAACAAAGCGAAGGATCAACATTCGGACGGGAAAGAAATCGTTGCCAACCCAAAAGGGTGCCCTCAAGGCGTTCGACAAATCCATCCTCCCAATCCCAATCAAGTAGAGCCCGAGTCCACCATGCATCGGAATGCCCCTCCGCGGCGATTTCCAGCTCGTTGTTCCGTTCCAGCCGACGGATTTGTTCCTCAGAATTGCCCGGTTGGGCCTGGGCCCAACGAAGTCGCTCGGCCAATTCGGGGCGAACCGGCTCCAGCATATCCGCAACAATGGTCTTTTCTCCGGATTCCCATGCTGCCTTAAGCTCTTCCTGAAAGGAACCCAAATGGTTTACCACGCGTTCTCCAGGATCCGAACACACTCTTCCTGTCCCAGCCGCACCGGATTGACGCGCATGATTCGTTCGACGGCTACGGCCTTGGCAGCGGTCTCGGCGATTTTCTCACGGGGGAAACCGATGTCCTGAAGGCGGTGGGGAATGCCAATCCGTTTTCTAAGAGCAATAATTGTGTCGATTGCCTTGGTGGCCGCCTCGGGTTGGGAGAGCCCAATAATATCGACGCCAAGCCATGTGGCAATTTGGGCCAGTTCGGCATCGCGCGCGCCAAGATATTCCATCAGGACATATGGCAGCAAAAGACCATTTCCCGCGCCATGACTTACATGAACCACCGAGGCGATGGCATATTCCAGAGCGTGGACCGCAGCGACACCCACATTGGAAAACGCAAGCCCCCCCAGCGTTGCGGCAAGTGACATTCCTTCGCGGGCTTCCAGGGATCCGGGTTCTTCCACGGCGCGGGCAAGATGCTCTCCGACAAGGCGGATTGCCTTTTCCGCCATGATGTCTCCTATTGGGTTTTTTCCCTGATAACAGGACCTTCCCGGTTCGGGCAGTGGGAAATGCGTGTTGGCGATGGCGGTGTAAGCTTCGACGGCATGGGTGAGGGCATCGATTCCCGAATCGGCGGTCACTTTTGCCGGGCAGGTGAGTGTGAGTAGCGGGTCAACAAGTGCCACAAGAGGTCTCTGAAATGGTGATAAACTACCAAGTTTGATCCCCGCGTCCGGGTCGGTGTAGACATCCGCGTGGGAAACCTCGGATCCGGTTCCGGCGGTAGTGGGGATGCAAATGAGCGGGACAATGGGTCCGGGGACCTTGTCATCGCCTGTGTAGTCCCGGGGGTGACCGCCATGGGCCAACACTTTGGATGTTAGTTTGGCAAGGTCCATATTCGACCCGCCCCCAAGACCCACCAACCCGGTTGGTCCAAAGGCGCGGGCCACTTCGACACTCTTTAGAACGGCTGCAAGTGTGGGTTCAGGTTCGCCCCCAAGGTGTACCAGAACATCCAGTCCCGCGGCCATGAGCGGGTCGACGACTTTTTTGACGATGCCTGCCTGTTCCAGGATTGGATCGCTGATTACAAAAAGTTTCCGCAGACCATGCTTTATGGCCAATTCGGGTGCCCGCTGGCTTGATTTTTGCCCGAAGAAAAGCTGTCCGGCGGATCCAAAGGACCAAATGGTTCGCATGTTCGTTTTTCATCCCGTTCATGGTGAAAGTGACGGTTGGGCAAAAAAGCCAAAAGGGAATTCTAGAACCGGAAATCCTTCCGAATGGGCGGTTTTGTGTGGGACCAAAAATTTTCAAAAGTTTACCTTCCGGGTTTGATCTTTTCTGGTTCCACCTGAATCCAATTTTGAAACGGTCCCTCGTCGACATTGCGCCCACTAACCACCACAATAATGTCCCCTTCTCCGGAAAGATCGACCTCGCCGCTCAATAGGGCGGCCGTAGCGATCGCCCCGGAAGGTTCAGTTCTCATGCCGTGCTGTTCATAAAGCCAGCGCATGGCCCGGCGAGTCGCAAGGTCATCCATTGAGACCGACTGTTCCACCAATTTTTGAAGGATCGGCCAGTTGTATTGTCCTACATCATAGGACAAGAGGCCATCACAAATACTGGTCGGTTTTTCGAGCCGGACCCGTTCCCTTGCCGCGAGGGATTGACGGAAATCGTCCGCGCCAGAAGGTTCAACTCCGATGAGCTTTGCGGAGGGAAACCCGTCGGCAATGGCCAGCGCATGGCCCGCCATCAATCCTCCACCGCTGACCTGGCAAAGGAAATGCGAAACGGTTCGACCATGGGCTTTTAAAACATGCGCTATTTCCAATCCGCCAACTCCGTTTCCCGCTATGACATGGGGGTCGTCATAGGGGGAGGCCTGAATGGCGCCCTCTCCTTCGGCAATTTCACGGGTCAATTTGTCACGGATGCCGGTAAGGTGATCCGTGGCAATGTCATAGGTTCGAACTTCGGCGCCAAAGGAGCGGGTGCGTTCGAATTTGACCTTGGGAGCGCTTTCGGGCATGACAACAATCACCCGGCGACCGTAACGCGACCCGGCAAAAGAAATTCCCGAGGCAAAGTTGCCTGATGAGTGTGCGGCAACGGGCTTGGAGCCGATTCGTTCCAAATGGTGTGCCATCCAGTTGAGGGCGCCAAGGAGCTTGAACGAACCTACAGGAGTCCAGCCATAATCTTTGAGCCAGATCCTTCGGCCATTGCTCAGTCCCAAAGCCTGTTCCAGCGCATACGAACGAATCAGTGGGGCAGGAGAAATATGTTGGCGGATCACCGATTCGGCTTGCCGGACATCGTTGATTGTGGGAATCGTAAGTGTGGACGAGGTGGACATGAGCCGATTCCTGGGTGGGGTTTCCTTGAAAGCGGAATTTTGGGAAAAGCGGTTTATTTCGTGGAGGCATGCAAGGGCCGAAAGCGATTGGCGGCCCACACTGATTCTATGTCAAAATTGGTAAGAAAAAGAGGGATTGTATTTGGTTGCCTTAAGATGGAGGAATTCGATTTTCGAGTCCCTCAAAGCGGCTGAGTGGAGGCGTAAACGAAATATTCCGGGTTGGTTGGTCCGGGAAATTCAGCCACCGGCTACCAAAAATGCGATTAAAAATTTGTAAGAGGCGATTCCCCAATTTTGTGACCAAAGTCAGGTAATTATGAACAATCCTATGTTTTCGATGAAAAGGAATCCTATCCTGTCCCAATAGCAAAATTAGGGATTATTGGGATAGACCTGTCCGTTACTCCAAAAGGTTTTTGGGAACGGTTATCCTTTGTTCTTGTAAATGAAACGCGGAGGCGGATTTTATGCAGATTGGAAAGCGTTGTATCGCTGAATTTATCGGCACCTTCTGGTTGGTGTTTGGGGGCTGTGGCAGCGCGGTTTTAGCCGCTGCCGTCAGCGCAAAGTTTGGTGACACCCCTTTTAATGTCGGAATCGGGTTTGTGGGCGTCGCAGTTGCCTTTGGCTTGACCGTTTTGACCATGGCGTATGCCATTGGCCATATCTCGGGTTGCCACCTTAACCCGGCTGTCTCCGCAGGCCTTGTGGCAGGCGGCCGGTTTTCCGCAAAGGATTTCATTCCTTATGTCGCGTCCCAGGTTCTGGGTGCCATTGCGGGCGCTGTAGTGCTTTATGTGATTGCATCGGGCAAGGAAGGGTTCTCCCTGGCGGGTGGTTTCGCATCAAACGGATATGCCGAACACTCCCCCGAAAAATATAGCCTCATTTCCTGCCTTGTGGCGGAAGTGGTCCTGACCTTCATGTTCCTCATTATTATCCTTGGTTCGACCGACAAGCGCGCCCCGGCCGGATTTGCGCCCATTGCCATTGGTCTTGGCCTTACCCTGATCCACCTGATCGGAATCCCGGTCACCAACCTCTCTGTTAACCCTGCCCGTTCCACAGGGCCTGCCTTGGTGGTGGGTGGTTGGGCCCTCGCCCAGTTGTGGTTGTTCTGGATCGCCCCCATATTGGGTGCGGTCGCAGCGGGACTGGTTTACCGGACTGTTTTTGAATCGGATGCCAAGAAAGCCTAATTGCGGCTTCGCGATTTCATCAACGCAAAGGGGGTCGGGCAGAAGCTCGACCCTCGTTGCATTTTATCCTCCTTGAACAGAGGTTGTTTGGAATTCCCGAGCCACATGGGCCAGGGCGGATAAACAGATCCAAAGACCAAAGCAAATTAACCACGAAAACCTGAACCACACGAAAAAGGGGAAACCAAAAAGGCGCCGGATTTCATTACTACATCTGGATACTAATTATAATATTTGAGATCTTCAAAAGTCACTGTAATGACAATCATTATTTTTATATGCCCATTTATCGGTTTTTATTTCCATGTTGGTTGCCAATGGGGCCACATGGCGGCTTCGCCTTTTTTGAGCTGGGTGATTTGGGTTTCCTGGTTGGTTTTCAGGTCCCGGACAAACAGTTGCCGAACCCCGTCCCGTTTCGAACCATAGGCGATGGATTTGCCATCGGGGGAGGGTGTCGGATGATAGTGGAGTGTTCCGGGTGAAGATTGAGTCAGTTGGGTGGTGACACCCTCCAGGTTGGTTTGACAAAGCTCCACCCTGTTTTCCCTTTTTGCGGTGTGAAACACCGACAGGCCATCGTTGGACCAGACCGGGGTGTCACTGCTCCCATCATGGAAATCGGGAACATCCAGAAACGCGATCCAACCCTGATAGCCTCCCAGGTCGACAAGTTTGCGCAGGCCTGTGCCGTCAGCCCGAACAATAAAAGGATTGCTGGCGCCATGTTTGCCCGAAAGGAAGAGGAGCCATTTTCCATCGGGTGACCAGCGCGGTCCAAAGTTGAACGGATTTCCGGTTTCGATTTTCTGCTTTTTCGATCCATCGGCTTTGGCGATTTGGATTTGATAATTGTCGTGGTAGCTGATTTTCGTTCCATCAGGCGATGCGCTATACCCATACGCGAACCCGCCTCCCGAACCGGAAACATCCTTTTTGTTTTTTCCATCCGGATCCATCACGAAGGGTTTGGACAACCCCCCAATCAGGGGTGTGAAACCGATTTGTTTTCCCCCGGGAAGAAAGAAAAGGCCACCATTGTAATGGCTGACTCGTTCGATGTTTGTCAGGTTGGTGCCGGAATTTTTCAACGGGTCCCACAAGAGCGAATCGAGGCGCCATTTGCCCGGCTCCATCCGGAAGGTTTTGTGCTCCTCTTCCCAAAGGGCGTTGGCGGGATCCTGCCACCCCTGATTGATCACTGCCCAGCTTCCATCAGGAGACCAACCCGCGAACTGGGTCCAGGTGTTTTCGTTTTCGACCAGTTTTTCAGCGACTTGTCTGGTGCTTGATCCAACGTGGTGGACCATCATCGCCCTGCTTGTTCGCACATTGTTGTGTCTTCCACCCGGGAGGTCGGTTCGCAGTTGGGTGTATCCGATCCAAATGGGATTTTTTTCTTTGTCGCTTATGGGATTTGGGGCGCGCATTGGGGTTTCATCCGCCAATGTGGTCCCACGGATTCCATAGAGAACGGCCAGAGTCGCCAGGATTGTAAAGAGGTGTTTCATGGTGACAGCCCAGGTGTGGATGAAGGGATTTTAAAATTATCCAAAAAAGGAGTGAAAATGGGTAATTAATCAAGCGGAATGCCGTATTATTCTCAAATTTTTCCGTTACGGGAATTAGATTAAGGACAAATGGAGGGTACAGGAATAAGTATCCCTACTGATCAGCCCACCAACTCCTTTACGACCCGACCATGGATGTCGGTCAAGCGGAAATCCCGACCGGCATAGCGGTAGGTGAGTCTTTCGTGGTCGAGGCCAAGCTGATGCAGGATGGTCGCGTGCAGGTCGTGCATGTGGACTTTCCCTTCGATTGCTTTGGCGCCATGTTCGTCCGTTGCGCCGTGGGCAAATCCGGGTTTGAAGCCTCCGCCTGCCAGCCAGACCGTGAATCCGCCCGGGTTGTGATCGCGACCCGTTCCGTTGTCCTGTGCGTAGGGTGTTCGGCCAAATTCCCCGCCCCACCAGACGATCGTGTCTTCAAGAAGTCCCCGTTCCTTGAGATCGGCCAGAAGCCCCGCGATTGGACGATCGACCGCTTTGGCGTGGTTGCCATGTTTGGGGAGATCGGAATGTTGGTCCCATGCAGGGTTGGCGGAGTTGTCGCCATAGGTGACCTGAATGAACCTGACTCCCTGCTCGCAAAGGCGCCGGGCCATGAGGCATTGTCTGCCAAAGGTATCGGTGGCTTTTTCGCCGATGCCATAACGGGCTTTGATTTTGGAGGTCTCACCGGAAAGGTCGAGGACATCGGGAGCATTCCCCTGCATGCGCCAGGCAAGTTCATAGGAATTGGCGATGGCCTCGATCACTCCATCGTCTGACGTCTCGCGGAGGCGCTCGGCGTGAAGTTCGCGAAGGAGTCCAAAACGGTCGGACCGGGCTTTTTCCGAAAGTTTGGAGTCGAGATTTTTGATCACGAATTCCGATGGGTTGCCACCGGCTTTTCCGATGGGGGTGCCCTGAAAAGTCGCGGGTAAAAATGCGGTACCATAGTTGCGGGGGCCACCGTTGCCTGAGGATGGTCCGATGGTGACAAAACCTGGAAGGTTTTCGTTGGGTGTGCCAAGACCGTAAAGGATCCAGGAACCCATGCTTGGCCGTATGAAATTTGTGGATCCACAATGGAGAAATAGTGTCGCGGGGCCGTGCGCCACACCCTCGGTGTGCATCGCGTGCGCGAAGCACATATCATCCACGAACCGGTTCATTTCCGGGAACAGGTCCGAGGCCCAGCGGCCGGATTGGCCATGTTGGGCAAATTTCCAGAGAGGCTTCATCACCCGTTGGCTGGAGCCGCGCATTCCGGTTTTTGCGATCACCCGGGCATCATCAAAGGAGCGCGATTTGCCATCGTCCACA
Source organism: Singulisphaera sp. GP187 (assembly GCA_945868575.1). Classification (GTDB taxonomy): domain Bacteria; phylum Planctomycetota; class Planctomycetia; order Gemmatales; family Gemmataceae; genus SYLG01. The sequence continues at coordinate 10,210 of CAMBMH010000005.1, forward strand.
TTCAGGCGAGGCTTGTAATCAAAACTGTCGACCTGGCTCACCCCACCCTGCATGAAAAGGAAAATCACCCGTTTTGCCTTGGGGGTGTGATGGGGAACCTTTGCGGCAAGGGTATTGGCTTTGTTTGTTCCCATTAGGGAATCGGACCCCACTACCCGCGAATTGCGTGATCCCAATGCCGTCAGCGCGAGTGATCCAAATCCGCATCCGGATTGGGAGAGCCAGTCGCGTCGGGACAGAGGCGTTAGCATGGGTGATCTCCTTAGTTGAGCATTCGGAAATCGGCAGAGGCAAAAAGCGCGTGGTAAAGCGCCTCAAGGCCCTGGGAGGATTTAGTCGGGTCAGGATTGGGGTTGGTTGCAGCCTTGTTCAGGAACCGCACGGCGATTTGAATTTCCGAAGGCGTGGGATTTCGTCCGAGGGTTTTAGTGTAGGCTTTTTGGATGCGGTCGGTGGTTGTTGCGGTGGGCCAATCCCCAATATCGCGCTTTGCCGCCAGGGTTGCCTGTTTTGCGGTAAACGGGGAGTTGAGCATGAAAAGGGCCTGGGGGGCCACTGTGCTTTCTGTCCGTTTTCCTGTGACCATGGAAGTGTCGGCAAAATCGAACACCTCAAAGATCTCGGGAAGGGCGTTGCGAAATGCGGGGAGATAAATGCTGCGGCGGGTGGAATCGCTGGTATATCCATAATCCGCGGCCAGTGTTTCGGGGAACAGAGTTCCCCCCGTTTGCGGATCGAGGTTGCCCGCGATCACAAGCATCGCGTCACGAATCTCTTCGGCATCGAGGCGTTTGCGCTGGGCCCGGCCCCAGAGCCTGTTTTCCGGATCGATCCTGGCAAGGGATTCGGGGGCGGCGGAGGAAAGACGATAGGTCCTCGAAAGGACAATTTGCCTTATCAGGGGTTTGAGAGACCAACCCTGATCAAGGAATTCCGAGGCAAGGAAATCGAGAAGTTCAGGATGAGTGGGGGCTTCGCCTGTCGTGCCAAAGTTGTCGACCGTTCGCACGATCCCCTGACCCATGAGCCAGGTCCAGATCCGATTGGACATCACTCGTGGAGTGAGGGGATTGGCGGGAGCAACGATCCAATCGGCAAGTTGTAGCCGCCCGCTCTGGTCCTTGGGAAATGATTTCGTGGGACCAGCATTCACCACCTGCAGCACACCCCGGGGTACGACCGGGCCTGGATTGGACACCAGCCCACGAATATGAATCCGGGCGTCATCGATTTTTTTCTCCTCCACGACGGACATGGCCATGGGGCGTTTGGGTGCGGAGGATTTGAGTTTTCGCAGTTCCTTTTCCAGATCCTTGATTGTCTGTTGTTTGTTCACCAGATCATTGTTGAATGGCGTTTCGCTGTTTGGATATGGCTTGGTGGAAGGGACGGTTTCCTTGGCGGAGGTGCTTCCTTCCAGGGGAAGGAACTGAACTGCATCGGCGGTCACATGTCCGGTGGTGTCTTCATTGGAAAGGAGAACATAGCTTTGGCCTGTCTTTTCAAAGCGGTGTTCCCCAAGGGAGGTAAAACGCCCATCAATGGGGCCGGGTTTGGTCATGTCGATGGCAATTGTCTTTTCGCCTCCGGCAGAAAAGACCGTCACCCTTACCGATTTGGACCGGGTTGATCCTGGGGAATAGGCCAGGCGAACCTCATACATCCCATTGGCGGGCAGATCCGGGGCAAAGGTCAGCGTTTTCTTACCCTTTTCGGAGTTTTGATCGTGGACATAGCCCGAACCGATATAGTTTCCCGAAAAAGTGGAGTGTTGCCACATCCCCACTTTTTTGGCCATCCCATCGTCCACCATGATGCCAGGAAGACTGCCTGGGGGAATTATCCCCGGGTCATTTTTGGTCTTTGTGGATGTGGTGCCCTTGAGAAGTTGGATTTTCTGCTGGAGCTTTAGAACCTCGGCTTCGTGAAGGGCAATCGCTCTTGCCAGCTCGGGTTTCATGGGTAGGGGAACCTCGACCCATTTGGAAACATTGTCCTCCTCCAGGGCTTTGGCATTTCGGAAGATTCCGGCAAGAGCGTAGTAGTCGCTGGTAGGGATCGGGTCAAATTTGTGATCGTGGCAGCGGGCGCAGGTTAGAGTCTGCCCCAACAATCCTTTGCCGATCACATCGAGCATTTCATCCACGACATCCATGCGGAGTTGCTGCTTGTCCTGCTCTTCCAGGTTGGAGTTGCCCAAGGCCAGGTAGGTTGTCGCGATCAGGTTTCGGGTGCGCAACGCATCATTGGGCGCCGGAAGGAGATCCCCGGCGATCTGTTCCCGGATGATCTGGTTGAGGGGGATGTTATTTTGGATCGACTCCATTACATAATCGCGATAGCGCCAGGCCTCGGTGTAGATCAGGCCCCGCAGGGTCACCGAATCGGCGTAGCGCGAAATGTCGAGCCAGTGTCTGGTCCAGCGTTCCGCAAAAGCGGGCGATCCCATCAATTTGCCGACAAGCTTTTCATACGCTTTGGGATCTGTGTCACGAACGAAATCCTGGATGGCTTCCGGGGAGGGAGGGAGGCCGGTCAAGTCGAAAAAGAGTCTTCGAATGAGGGTCTGCTTGTCAGCGTCCGGAGCGGGCACCAGCCCCCTGACTTCGAGCCCCTTGAGGATAAACCGGTCGATATCGTTATGGGCCCAGGCGGGATTTTGCACGGTGGAAACTTTGGGACGGACAATGGGCCGATAGGACCAAAACGATTTTCCCGCCTCGATGCTTAAGCCTGTCTGTTTTTTGGTGGGCGCGGTTGCCGTGCGGGGATCGGGCGCTCCCATGCGGATCCATTGGCCGATATCGCGAATCGCCGCGGGGGGGAGTTTTCCTTTGGGGGGCATGTTGATGTCCCCATCGTAAATGACCGACTTGAGCAGAAGACTGGCGTCTGGTTTTCCGGGGACGATGGCCGGACCGCTGTCCCCTCCTTTGCTCCAACCCTCACGGCTGTCCAAAAATAGTCCACCAGAAAGGCGATTTTGCGCGGCCGCCTCGGTGGAATGACACGATAGGCAATGCTCGGTAATGATTGGACGGATTTTGGCTTCGAAAAATGCGAGGGCTTTGGGATCGGCAGGAACAGGTTTGACCGGGTCCGAGGCAACGACAACCCGGCCCAGCAGAAGAAATGCGCCTATCAGGATGAGTTGCAATCGGTTCATCAGAAACTGCCTGGCCTTTGTCCGTACTTCTGGTCCAAGGAATATCGGCTAATTGGATCAATTGCCAAAAATCATTTTAATTGGTGAAAACAAGGATCCAAAGGAAAAAAAATCGCTACCTAGCCTTTTTTGTTGAATTGGAATGTCTTTGGGTACAATTGGTCGCCCTTGGAAATGGGAAGCGGGCATTGCAAGGCAAGTCCTCGACGGAATTTGTTTACAGGGATGTTGATCTCCGTAAAATTGAATTGATTGGATTTGGTCGATTTTTCCTCTCCACCCACCGGGGTCAGACATGAATCCCCAGCAGGCGACAAGACGCGAGGCCATTGCGCGACTGAGCGCGCTTTCGGCGCTCGGGGGAATGGCGGGGCTGGGTTTGGAGCCGGGCCGGATCTGGGCGGGTAGCCCAGGCGGACAGAAGGGTAAAGCCAGGGCCAAAAGCGTTGTGATCCTTTTCGCGGGGGGTGGCCCCTCGCAACTGGAAACCTGGGACATGCGCCCCGAGGCGCCGTCGGCAGTGCGCGGAGCTTTCAAGCCGATTGCGACCGATGTACCGGGAATTCGCATTTGTGAGCATATGCCCCGGTTGGCCCAAATGGCCAAAAACTATTCGATCTACAAAACCCTGTCGCATGTGGATCTGGAACATGGGAGCGCCTGTTATCTTGCCCTGACGGGACATTATCACCCACAAAAGACCTCCAATCCAGATCCCCGAAGCAATGACCGTCCGGCGATTGGATGTCTTGCGCGGAAATTGGCGCCGGAATTGGTCGGCCCTTTCGGGGCATTTCACCTTAATGGCCCGATTCTGATGCCGATCACTCCGGGGGCGGGCCAATATCCCGGAGTTTTGGGACCGGCCTATAGCGCGATTGGTCTTGGCGATCCGAGGTTGGATCCGGCGACAGCTCTGGGTCTTAAGGACCGGACTGAGCTACCCAAACTTCGCATCGATGGCAGAAGGGTGCTTCAAAGCCAGCTTGAATTGGCGCTTCAATCGACAGATGCGGCGATGAGCCAGTCCGAAGACCGGCTTGGCCGGGATGTCATGCTGGAGCAGGGGTATCGGCTTTTGGAGCAGCCCCGACTTCGCCAGGCATTTGATCTTTCCCGGGAAAAGGTGGAAGTCCACGACAGGTATGGTCGTCACCGGACCGGGCAGGCGTGCCTGTTGGCAAGACGGTTGGTCGAAGCGGGAACGCCTTGGATAACGGTGTTTTTGAATCAATCGATACGGGGACAGGACATTGCTCCCGCAGATGGTGACGCTTGTGGCTGGGACACCCACAACGATCTTTTTGAATCGATGGAAACGGTTCTGCTCCCCCGGTTGGATCAGGCGATGAGCGCCCTTCTTTGGGATTTGCATGGGAGTGGGCGCCTTCAGGATACTTTGGTGATCTGCATGGGGGAATTTGGTCGGGCGCCTCTGGTCGCAATGGAAAAGCGTTTTGTGGGGAACACCCCTGGCCGGAAGCACTGGTCGGCGACCTATCCGATGGTGGTGGCGGGAGCGGGGACGCAACCTGGCCGGATCATCGGGGCCACCGACCGCCATGCGGCATACCCCATGACGGAACCCGCCGGGCCCTGGGATGTTGCGGTGACTTGCCTTGAGGCATTGGGAATAGCGACCAATGGAAGTGTGATCGATCGGGAGGGGCGCCTGCTTACTTTGCCCGAGGGGCGTGTAATTGAGAAATTGTGGACGGAATCATGATTTTTGAGGACGGAACAAATCCTGCCGGGAGTTTTGAAATGTCCGGGAACCCAAGTGTTTACGGCAATCATGGGTGGTTGGAATCCTTACCCGGCGATCCATGGATATTGGGAATAGTCGGAGTTTTTCTAGGCCTTTTGGGAATGCCTTTGTCTCCATATTGGGTATTTCTTGGGTTTCGATTGGGTGGTTTTCATGGTTTCCTGGTAGGATGGGCTGCGGCCGTGATTGCGATGGCGATCCAGTTTCCGCTTGTCCGTTGGGCCAGGAAGGGGCTTTTTCTCAGGCTTGGCAAGCCAAAAGGCAAGGCCGGCAAAGTGTGGGAAAAGTTGGCGCTGTTGGAAGCCAATGGAATGGGACTTCTTTGGGCGCGTCTTGCCTGGGTCCTTCCGTTTGTTGTGATCAATACCTGGGCGGCTATGGGACGGATTTCCTATCTCTTGTTTCTGGCTATCAGTACACCGGCTATTGCACCCAATATCGCAGGAATTGTTTTTGCGGGTGATTTGGTTGCCAGTTTGGGGAAAGGAACCGGGTACGACCGTATCAGCGTTATTGTAATGGCAAGTTTTGGGATGTTCGGCTTTTTGGTGTGGTTGGTTCGAAGGTGGCTGAAAGGGCCCGAATTGGTAGTGGAAAAGCCACTGGAATGAATCAGCTTTGCGGTTGGAATCGTTTGGAGGATTTGCTTTGATCTATTGGGACTTTCCCGGATAATCATAATGTTCCTTTCCTTTCCGGGAGTTGTGCTGATGAACCAAAAATTGTGGGCAATTGCCTTTTGCATCTGGTTTGGATCCGCAGCCGTTGCCGCCGAACCAAACCTTTCGCCTGCGGAACAAATGGCGGGATGGCGATGGCTGTTTAATGGGGAGCATGCCGCCTCCTTTCGCAGTTACAAAAAACCGGCCCTGAACCCGGGCTGGAAAGTTGTCAACGGCGAACTGAGCCGTGTGGAAAAGGGTGCCGGGGACATTGTCACCCGCGAAAAATTCGAAAATTTTGAGCTTTCCCTCGAGTACAAAATTTCCAAGGGTGGCAACAGCGGACTTATGTTTCGGGTGACCGAGGACGCCGACAATCCCTGGCAAACCGGTCCCGAGGTCCAGATTCAGGACAATATTGCTGGTCATGATCCCCAAAAATCGGGATGGCTGTACCAAATGTACCCGACTGGCAATAACCCATTCACTGGTAAGCCCCTCGACACCACCCGTGGTCCCGGCGAGTGGAATGAAATCCGGATGATCTGCACAAAGGATCGTGTTGAGCTTTACATGAACGGTCACCACTATTGGACTGCCAAGGTGGGAAGCGACGACTGGAAAAAGCGTCTTGCAAAGAGCAAATTCGCGAAAATGCCTGGATTTGGCACATCCGAATCTGGCCATATTTGCCTTCAGGACCATGGCGATCCGGTAGCTTTTCGAAATATCAAGGTGCGAACGCTTGGCGCCAACGCTTCCGGCCCCGAGCCTATTGATGGTAAACTCAAGGTCGGTATTGTTCCCGCGTTTCCCAACATCGAATGGACCGACTGGAAACAAGTCGATGAAAAAGGAAAGGTGGATCCTCTTCGTCCCATTGTGATCACGCATGCAAATGACGCCAGCGGGAGGATTTTTGTTGCGAGTCAACAAGGGGTTATCCACATCGTTTCCAAGGACAAATCAGCCAAGGCATCCAAAGTCTTTTTGGATATGTCCAAAAAGGTCCAATATTCCGACGCGGAAAACGAGGAGGGATTCCTTGGTTTGGCATTCCACCCCGATTACAAGAAGTCGGGCGAGTTCTTTGTGTATTACACTGTGAAGGGGAAAAAGCACCATTGCATCCTCTCCCGATTCAGGGTTTCCAAGGACGATCCTGATCGGGCCGACCCCGAGTTTGAAGAGGTGCTGATGGAATTCCCGAAACCATTCTGGAACCATAATGGGGGGACTGTGGTTTTTGGACTGGACGGTATGCTATACCTTGCGATTGGAGATGGTGGCGCGGGGAATGATCCATTCGGTAATGGCCAAAACCTGGGAACCCACCTTGGCAAGATTCTGCGGATCAATGTCGATCGCAAAGATCCGGAAAAGAACTATTCCATTCCCCGCGACAATCCCTTCGCGGGCAGAGACAAGGCCAAGCCGGAAATTTGGGCATATGGTCTGCGCAATATTTGGCGCATGGCGTTTGACAAGAAGACCGGTTCGCTTTTCGCGGCCGATGTTGGCCAAAACCTTTTTGAAGAGATTAACCTGATTCAAAAAGGTGGAAACTATGGTTGGAATTTTCGCGAGGGGTATCACCCATTTGGAAGCAAAACCCCTCCCGAAGACGCCAAATTTATCGATCCGATCTGGGAATATGACCACCTGGTTGGAAAATCGATAACAGGCGGCCTTGTCTACCGGGGGAAAGCAATTCCCGCGCTTGATGGGTGCTATCTATATGCAGACTATGTTTCGGGCAAAATCTGGGCCCTGGACTACGATCAGCAAAGGGGTCGCGTTCGCAGCAACAAGGCTATTGCAAGTCCCATGTTGACCACCATCACTTTTGGTGAGGACGAAGTCGGCGAGGCCTATTTCGCCATCGTCAGTGGGGATGGGAAGGGGATTTTCAAATTTGTTCCGGAGAAATAATCCGGTCGAAATATCGCTTTGTACGGGTGGGGGGGCTGTTCCTTTTCGAACAGTCTCCCCGCTTTTTTTAACAGGTTTTTACCAGCCACCGGGAGTGGTGAAGGGGCCGAAAATGGCTTTTCTTGGGCGGTTTATGACCGGGAAATCCTTGTCCGGAAGGACCCGTTTTGTTGGGAGTTGCATGTTTCCAAGCAGCGACTTGCAGATTTGCAGTTCATAACGCAACTCGATCATTACCTCAATGGATGCCCGTTCTTTTTGGGCGCGTGCCACTTTCCTTTCAAGGAATTCGACCTGCTCGGCGAGGAGGTCCAAACGGCCAGGGCCCTTTTGGACATTTTCACCAATATGGTGGCAAGCCGCGATCACATGGTAGGGATCGCGGGGGAAATACATCTTTTCGTGAATGGGATTTATTAGCAAAGCAAGATCCACCATGGGTAATTGTTTGGCGGGAAAGCGGCACCATGATGCTGTTGCTGGCAGAGTTGCGTCGGGGAGAGGTTTGTTATCCGGGCCCAAAAATTCGACCATTGCGATCTCGGTTCCCCGAGGGTTCCCCAAAGGTACAAATCCAATCAAAAAATCGTGGTGATAAAGGAGTCGATCCATGACCATTCCACGGCTTTCCGCCAGGCGAATTTTGAGAATTGTCGACCCCGCGAAGGCATCGCGTTTTGCGGGGGATTGGAAATGGATTTTACCATCCTTGCGGGTGCCGTTGGGTAATAGGGCATTGATTACAGAATGGTCCTGCGCCATGTCCAAATCACGGGCCAGGCCTTCAAAGTTATCCCTGGCTTCGATCAATGTTTTTTTCAGCGAGTCTTTGGAATGTTTGCGAAGGGTGTGACCAAGGGAAATGGCCTGTTCCAGCTTGATCCATTTGTCGTCGCAGATAATCCCGTATTCGATCCGGATCTTGTTCTCTTCGGATTCGACTTCTTTCATGGTGGAAATCACCAGCGGGTCGTTGGCTCCTGGAAATTGGGAGGAGACCAGGGAAGCGCAACAAAGCAGGATGCTTGGGAACATGGCAATTTCGAATTGCAAATGGAATGTGAGGGGTAGTCGCTAAAAATTATCCGATTGGCCTTATTGTGCGCAAGGCCGATATAGCAGGAAGATCCCACTTGCAAAATTAACCTAGAAGGTCGATTAGGGCTCCCTCCAGGAAAGGAAACCGGAAGGAATATCCGGTTTCCAGCGCCACACGGGGCCGAACCTCGCGGCCCGAAGCTATGGCCATCGCAACCTCTCCCAGAACAGTCCTTAAAGCAAATACTGGCGCCGGAAAAAGGGCTGGTCTGTGAAGGACCTTGGCTAGTGTTTTCGCAAATTCCCGGTTGCTCACAGGGTGGGGAGAAACGCCATTAAGTGGACCATCAACCTTTTCACAATCGAGAGCATGAATAATAAGACCGGTAATATCGGCTTGGTGGATCCAGCTTGTCGGATAGGTGCCAAGGCCAAGTGCGCCGCCAATCCCCAAGCGAAACAGGGGTAGCATTTTGGCCAATGCACCCCCCTTTGGGTCGAGCACAATTCCGGTGCGAAGCGCAATCCTTCGTTGGCCTTCGATAGGGTTGCTAAACAGTTCCCGTTCCCAGTCGCCAGATAGCGAGGCAAGAAAATCGTTCCCTGGGGGGGAAGATTCGTCCATTATTCCCGGTCCTGAGGCGCCGTAAAAACCAATTGCCGAAGCATTCACCCATGGGCAGCGATTGTTTGCCTGGATCAGGGTTTTGCGAATGAGCACGGTAGGCCGCGTGCGGCTGTCCCGAAGCGTTTGCTTGAACGAGGTGGACCATCTTTTTGCGAAGAGACTTTCGCCAACAAGGTTCACGACCCCGGTGGCCTCGGAAATGTGTTCCTGCCAATCGCCGGGAATCTGCGGATCGCCTCCGACAATCCGGACGAGTGGGCGTTTGTCGGGGGTAAGCGCACTGTCCCAATAGGATGTTGCTTTTTCGGGATTTCGGGTCAAAAGTGTGGATGGGCGTCCAAGGCGGACCAATTCGTGAACCAGTCGACTGCCTATTTGGCCTGTGGCACCCGAGAGGAACAGGTTCCCCGAAGTGGAAATCATTTAATCACCCACCCTTATTGCATAAAAGCCTGTTTCACGCTCGCCAAAACGGGTCGTTCCCGCAAGTGCCGAGCCATCCCCTGTAAATAGCCATGCCTGGAAGAACTGTTCGGATCGGGGAAACCGGACAGTGAATTGTGCCGTGTGGTTTGGCATCGCGACTTTGCCAAAAAGTTCGTAACGCTTGTTGTCCTTGTCGGAAAAAAGCGCCCCTGAAAGATTGCCTTCCTTGTCCGATTCGATTTCCAGACGGCCCATCCTTCGTCCATCATCAAAAAGGCGATAATGGCCGGTAAACCAATGCGCACCAAAAGGTTTGGTTGGGTCAATCGCGGAGGGTTTCACCGGTTTGACCAGTGCGATTTCTTTTTTGACGATCCAAAGACTGGCTCCCTTTTGTTTTTTAATTTTCAGTTGGTTGCCATCTGAGGCGATTTCGAAATCGGCGGGCATTTCCGGGGGAACAACCTGTCCCAGGTCAAGAGAGAAACGAAAGCCGGCAAATAGCCTGACATCCTTGCCAGATTGGACCAAGGCCCGGTCCTCGCCGTCCATACAGGTGGCGAAACGGTCCATTAACAGGATCGGGACCGATTTTTCCGCATCGATCTTTTGGCGGGCCTGGCTGATCAGGATTCGTGCCCAACGCCCCTGGTTCGTTTTGGCAATCAGTAGGGTTCCTGATATTCCAGCAAGGCGCCCATCCGCTTCGGTCAATTGTTTGATCGAAAGCTCATCAACAGGCTCAAACGATTCTGAAACAGACAGTTTGGCCAATTCCGGACGGGGAAGCAGATCAAAAGGGCTCTGAGCCAAGCCTGACCGGGAAAAACCCCCAAAGGTCAAAAGTATCAGCACCAAAGGACGAAACAATCGTATCCGAACCATGGGGGGACCTCCGGAGGGATGTATCTTGTCGATTCTAGGGCCCTGGAGTGGTGGGTGGGAAGCAATTGGAAAAGTTCAATTCGTTCCGGATGGAGAAATGGTTCCTATCAATATCAAAATAAATGAACCGTAATTCGGTTCGGTAACCTCTTTTGGAACAACAACAATGCCTTTTATCACACTCCTTTTTGCCATCGACCTGATCCTGACCGGTATCGTTGGCTATCAGGTCACTGGGGCTCAAAGTCCCACCGCCCTCATTCCCGCAGCGATCGGGTTGCTGCTGCTGGTTTGCGGTGTGATCTCCTTCAAGGCTAATCTTCGCAAACATGCGATGCACGGTGCGGCGGTCATTGGGCTTTTGGGTATCGTGGGAACGGCTTCCGTTTTTTCCGATCTCGGAGTCATTCTCGAAGGAAAAATTGATACCCTTGCCCGTCCCGCCGCCTCGGTGAGCCGCTTAATAACAGCGATGATCTGTATCCATTTTGTGCTGATTTGTATGTGGTCATTCATCGAAGCCCGCATGGCCCGTACAGCAAAACCTGCGGCATAAAATACTGTCCGTAGCCATTGATCAAAGAATCGGGCTGGATGGCAATGTTGGGAATTGAGGACAACTGATCCTCTCCTTTACAGAATATCAGGCCGTGCTGAAGGGGGAAACATTTTCCCTTTCGCGAGATAAACGATCTGGTGGATTTCAAAACTTGCCTCAGCCACAACGGGTTGGCAGGGTTCAATCATGACCGTTGTTTTTTGGGGTTTGGATTTGATCGGTTTTTCTCGTTTCAGATTTAGATCTTTGAAGGAGCCAATTTAGCGGGGGATACCTGTCTCGGAATGCGACAGGACCAAAACCAGATATTGCCACTCCTCCTGGGCTTCGGCGGAGTTTTCCACGGTTTGCATGATTTCGGATTTGAGAATCTCGCGGAAGCGCTTTCTCAATCGATGAATGGTGACACGAAAAGCACCCTCAGAGAGCCCCAGGGTCCGCATGGTTTCCTCTTTGGAATGGTCTCCGGGCTGAACCGAAAGCCAGGGTTTAAGTAGGTCCCAACTGTCTTTTTGTCCCTCCTGTTCCCATTCCTTTCCCAGTTCGATCAGGGCCTTATCCAGAAGCGCCAGGGCCCACGGACGGTCGAACACCAAATCCATAACAGTGAAATCACGAGGGGATTCCAGGGCCTTTAAACCCAAATCCGACTGATCCTCTCCACTGGGTCGGGAAATGGTGGTGGGTTGCCTTTGGCTGGAATCGTATTGATCTGAAAGGAAATGCTTAAGAGCACCCAGAAGGTAAGAGCGAAATCGGCCCCGATTGGGATCCGCTCCTGAAAATCCTGACCCGGACAGGATGCGGGTGAAAAAACCCTGGGCCGCATCGTGGGCCAAGTCGTCAAATCCAAGCCGGAACCGCAGGAATTCCAGCACGGGAGAATAGTACTGTTCGCAAAGTTCATTGAGGGCACGACGCGACTCAGGTTCACGCCCACCGGAAAGGAGCACCCGGGACCAGCGGGTGGTTTGGAAAGTTTTATTTGCATCACCCGGCTTCATGGGCCCCCCCGGATTCCCATGGGTGAAATGGAACGCCGCTCCACTTAGGCTCAATGATGTTGGCGGTGGATTCTTTGGCAGCAGACCTTGCGGCAGCAGACTTTGCGGATTGCATTTTAGCGGACCTTAGGAAATACACACCGCCAAAAACCAGGATCAGGAAACCCAGAAGAATTCCGAGGATGATCAGGGCCATGGTGACGGAGCCCTCCTTGGGCGGAGGAAATTTGAAACTCTGGCGAATCCTGGCAATCGCAACCGATGTTCGCAGAAACACCCAACGGAGAAAGAAAAAGGAGGCAATCAAGAAGAAGCAAGTGAAAACAGATGTTTCGTGATAGACGATCAGCTTTTCCCAAAAGTTCCATTTGTCCGCTGAAGTTCCCCGTGTAATGGTATCGCGCAAAACTCCGACGGTGCTATTAACACCCCAGCCAATAACGCCCAATCCCAGGATCACAGGCACGGACAACAAATCCACAAAGGCAAGCCTTAAGCCCCTAAGTTGCCCCTGGGCTTTTTTGATATCCCGAATGGCCAATGATCCCAATAGCGAGGAGATAATCAGGCTGGAAAGCCCGAGCAGAATCAGGGCGATAACCGGGAATGCCACCTCGGTCAAGTTGGTCACGGAATTTCGGACCTGTTCATTGGGTATTGGAGTTATCGGGTTGGGACTCGTATCCAGACTTTTCACCGGTTTTGATGCAACAACAAAAGAAAGAATAAACAGGATCATAAAGGGGATCCATACTGCTCCTACAATGGCCTTTTTGGACCAGCCGAATGGATGTTTGGGAGTGGAAGATTTGGTGGCGGGTTTTTCCTCGCCAGGCTTTCTGAGGATCAGGCCAAGCACTCCCAAAAAATAACCTGATAGGGGAATTAGCGTGGAAACGAGGGGTGGTCCCCCGCCAAAGAAGTGATAACAAAGTGCTACCATTAATAGATTCAGATGCAGGCCAAAAAGTCCAGTCGAAATTAGGATTGCACCAATACGGAGCGGGCCCCGCAGTTGTCCTGGGCGCAGGATAATGGCGCCCTGGGCATTTTTGCCAAGGGTGTTACGGATTAGAAGAATCCAAAAAAAAGGGGCCACGATTCCCACGATCCAGGAGGGCAAGGATTTGTCCAGGGGCATTAATTGCCCATAGTGGAGTCCCGGTGTTGCGGAGCGGACTTCCGCGATCCAGCCGGTTGCAGGGGAAGGGCCATAAAAACTGATGAATTCCCCAAGTTGCGTTTGACTGGTATGGGGCCACGAAAACAAAAGCGTGCAAAGGCTCCCGAGTCCAAACAAAAAGCTATTGGTCCATGTGCGCCAATTATTGGATGGTGGAAATTTCGGGGCAGCGAGGGAAACCTTTTCGGTTTGTTCACGGGGAATTTCCCCGATGAGCTGGATGGTCGCTCCCATGTCGTGGGCACTACACCAGCGCATTTCCGGGGAAATCGCCAAAGCCCTCAGGATGACATCATCCAGTCTCATATCCAGGCCGAGTGGCTTGGATGGGGGCGTGACCGGGTCCCCCGGCCGTTTACCGGTTAGCATCTCATAAAGGACAACACCAAGGGCATAAATGTCAACCCGGTGATCCGTTGGTAAGTGAGGCGTGGATTGTTCCGGGGCCATGTATCCGGGAGTTCCGGTCATGATGTCCACAGCCTGGCCGGGGATGGTGCTGGATTTGACCTCGCCTATGATTCGGGATATTCCGAAATCAGCGATCTTGATACGCCCTTGTTTGTCCAGCAGGAGGTTTTCAGGTTTAATGTCCCGGTGGACCACCCCCCGGTCGTGGGCGAATTGGACCGCCTCACATAGGGAGGGAATCAGTCTGAGGGCTTCCCGGTAAGGGAGACTTCCCGCTTTTAGGAGTTCGCGAAGATTGGAGCCTTCCACATACTCCATGACCAGATAAATGAGGTTTTCCGATTGCCCCGAATCGTGGAGAGTTACGATGTTGGGATGATTGAGGGAGGCAAGGGTTATCGCCTCGCGCTGGAAACGGGTGGCCAGTTCCGGATCGGTCTCCTTTGAGATGGGAAGGATCTTGATTGCGACCAGTCGTTTCAGGTGTGGTTGGCGCGCCTTGAACACGAATCCCATTCCACCACGGCCGATCTCCTCCCAATCTTCAAATTGGGGTAGTGCCCGACCCAATTGTTCCAGCGTGGGTTGTGGCCCCAAACGAAGGGTTTGTTCCGGAGTATTTTGCCAGCCGACATCCGCCATTAAACACCGGGGGCACATACCCCCATGAAAGGCGGGGCTTATGGGGGTTTGGCATTGAAGGCAGAGGGGGTATGAGGTACTCATGGGGTTTCCTGAGGTGCAATCCGCCCACCGTTACAGGAAATGTAAAAGATTGGCCCAAATTTTTCAGAACCGAAAACGGAAAAGCTTGCCGGAAAAACAAAATACCCCGCACTGGGGCGGGGTATTTTGAGGAATTCGGTTTAGAACGGGCTTTAGAGATAGAGACCCAGTTCAAACACATCGTTGATAGTGCGCCAGAGCCATTGGACGCAGGTTTCAGGCTTGAGGTAGATTTTGACTTGGCACATGTTGCCCGGGACAAGGGTCTTATCCTCATCTTCAATGTCAATGTAGACAAGGAAGTGCTGGGTCTGAGGCACAAGCTGTTCCGGGCGACTGCCTGCCTTGACAGCGACGGGGCCGCCTCCCCGGGTGGATAGCGCCATGGGGATTTCCCGGGCTTCGGCGGGCGGCAGAGTTTTGATTTGTCCTGTCCACTCCCGCATCCCTTGTCCATGTATCCTAAGGACCATCTGGGGACTTTTGATTTTGGTGGTGCTAGTCCCGGTGTAGTCTGCCAGCCGTTTGAATTCGGCGGTCGTCAATGGAAGGCAAGCGCTCAGATGATTTTCCTGATAGACCACAAAAAGTGGACTTCGGGGATCTTCCTGGAAGAGTTTGCCCACATCATCGATCTTCGGCGATTCGGCAATGACACCGTCGATGGGTGATTTGAAACGAAGTTTGTCATTTGTGATTTGTTCAAACGAGGCAATTTCCACTTTTCCCAGTTCCACCTGCCGAGTGGTTTTGGCGATGGTTTCGTTGAATTTGTCTTTATCGGAGGGGTCGATGGCACGGCCGCGCTGAACCTGGAGAATGGCGAGATATTTTTCCCCCGCGTCCAATTCGGCCCTCGCCTGGGTGAGCTTGGCTTCGACTTCGCGATTGGAAAACAGCGCGATCTCCTCTCCCGCGATGACTCGTTGTCCGGGACGAACTTTGAGCTGGGTCAGGATTCCGGGCGCGGTCATGAACAAACGGCGGGATGCCTCGGGTTGGGGAACAACCAGGGCCTGCCCACGAAGACGGCTGACGGGCATAGGGACAAGGGTCAACACCGCCAGGACCGTAAGGGCCAGGCATGTTGTGATCATCACTCGATTGCTTTTCATGTCGGGTACTCTCCCGCGACGGTAGATGTTGCGTCCCATATTGAAAATCGGCCAACCAACCATGGACGCCATGGACGCGATGGTCAGGGCCTGACTCACCACCTCAAGTTTGTAAGGCTTGAGGAAATTGTACAGAAAGAACAGGATGCCGAAGGTTACAAACCAGCGATACAAATAGCTGATAATGGCATAGGTGACGAAGAGAATTCGCCTTCCCAACTCCATGTAGGGTTCCGGTGGAACCTCGATGCCAAGGCCATTGGAGAGGAACCAGTTGGAAATGAAGCGGTTCGCTTTTTCACGAAGATTGGGGATTTCCATCCAGTCGGCAAGCACATAGTACCCATCATACCGCATGAGCGGATTGCCGTTGAACACAACCGTACTAACCGAGCAAACCACCATCAAAGACAGCGAAAGGTTGTGAATAAATGGTTGGCTTGGGGTGTACCACCAAAGGAATGTCGCAAACGCGGCGATGACCAATTCGACATAGATTCCCGCGGCGGAAATGATGATCCGGTGCCATTTGTTCGGAAGGGTCCACGCGTCGGTCACATTGCAATAAAGCGCCGGGGAAAAGCAAAGTAACAAGAAGCCCATTTCGTGGACTTCCCCTCCATAATAGCGACAACTCAGTCCGTGGCCGAACTCGTGGATTACCTTGACCACGCCAAGGGCAAGCCAAAGATAAGCAGCAGTTTTAAAACTGAAAAATTCGTAGTAGTTGGGGAGTTTGGAGACAAAGAGGTCAAAGTTGGTCGCGACCAGTCCGATCGCCGCACCCACAAGTAAAAGGCTCCCCAAAAGGAACGCGGTGGAGAAAATCCACCAGGTGTATTTCAGCATCCAGCGCAACAGCTTGTCGGGATCAATGACCGGAATCTTGATATAGAGCAGGTTGGTGAATGTCTGGATCCATTCCTGACGCTTGCGCTTTTGTCGGCGTTCGATGAGTTGCTTGCCCGCCGCGGGTGAATCGTTTTGGGCAAGGCCAGCCTTCATCAATTGCTGCGCGAATGCTTCCAAATCCTCAAGGCGAAGCCTGTCCGGGCGATAATGGGCTTCGTAGGCTTTCTGTGCGTCGGCCAGGGTGCGCTTTCCGTCCATGAACTGTAGGAGGAAGTGCTCGTTCTCCTTGAGCCGGTAATATCTAAGGCTTACCGGATCTTTGATGACATAATACGAGCGCCCTTCATATTGGTGCTTGTCGACCGCGATGTCCGGGCGCAATCGTACCCGGACAAGCTTGCGTCTTTCGACATCGGAAGACTTGGGCGCGGTGACTGCCA
This sequence comes from Singulisphaera sp. GP187, assembly GCA_945868575.1. Lineage (GTDB taxonomy): Bacteria > Planctomycetota > Planctomycetia > Gemmatales > Gemmataceae > SYLG01. The sequence goes on from CAMBMH010000005.1 coordinate 27,005, forward strand.
TGGATTTGGGGTCCTAAGTGATTTGGATGGCGGGGGGAAAGAAAGGCTTCAGGGAACTCATTTGGCCCCGAAGCCTGGTTTGGGTAATCCGTCCTTAGGGCTTGTTCACGCCAGAGGCCGATGCCCGGATTGCCGGATTTGCATCACTTTCTCCGACTGGTTTTTTTCGGCTCAAACCGGCTGGCTTCGCCGATTCGATAACAAGGGTCGCGCTGCCGCCTGGAACAAGCCAGCCCGGATTGGGTGTGTCGAGTTCCGCCCAGATGCGAACCTGGCGGTTGTTGGATTCAAGGAAGTTTTCCACCAGCGAGATCGTGGCGGTAAGGTCTTTTTGTTCCACCTCTTTCGGTTCGGGCATTTCCCAAACCAGGACCTGGTGGTCCGTGGTCCCGGTGACAACATACCGTGAGTCGGGGGTAAACGCGCCACAGGTGGCTTGGCCCGGTGTCCAGACAAATTGGCGCAGTTCACTTGAGCGACGGCCGTTGAGCGGGGCTCTCCAAAGTTCGACCCGGTTTTCGCCCGCGCAGTTGGTGAGAACTGTTTGGCCATCAGGGGAAAAGAGCGCCATGCCAGTAAAAGGGAGCGAACCGGTGATGTTGAGAATCGAGCCCGCAAGGTGGCGGTCGGCAAGCGACATGATTTTGAGTTCCTTGCCTTGATCATAGATCAGGAACTTGCCATCGGGGCTGACCCCAGGTTGGCTGACATCGCCTGAGCGTCCACCAAATTCCTCGCCCACCACCGAGGCGATTTTTCCACCGGTGGTCGACCATACATGGATCGCTTTGTCGCGACCGGCCGAAACGAGCCTTTCCTTCTCCGCAAAGTGGATGTAGGTAAGGGTCGACTTGTGGGTCGACTTTTTGCGGTCGATCAGCGTGAGTTTACCATCGGCTTCGATTTTCCAAAGCGCGATGGAGAGGTCTTCGCCTGCCGTGGCAAGTAATTCGCCGCTTGGGGAGAATGCAACACTAGTGACGGTTCGGCTGTGGCAATCAGGCGTTTCCGGGAGTTGGGTGACCTGAATCTGGCCATCGGGGTTCTTCTTGAGTTCGGCAAGGTGAACCGAGCCATTTTCCAGACCGGCCGCAATGAGTGATCGTTTGGTTCCGGGCGCGGTTGTCGCCATGGATCTGGCAATCAGGCCTGAAACCTGGAACAATTGTTTGCCACCAATGGGATCCCAGAAGCGGATAGTCCGGTCTTCGCTGCTGGATACCACAATAGGAGTGCTTTCCGAGCCAGCCACAGTTCCCACCGCGACGCAGGTGATATCCTGGAGGTGGCCGCGAAGTTGGGTAAGGGGAGTGGTGGGGCGAGTGGGTTCCACAATGACCTTCATCCCTTCGGTGATCCCCCGGGAATTCTGGATTTCGATCAAACCTTCCACGCGGAGGCTATCCGTGTCCTGGATCTGGATGACAGGTTCGAGGTTCTTTACCGCTTCGCCTGTTTTGCGATAAATCTCCTTGACCCGACCGGCAACGGCGGGACGAATTTCGTGCATCCTCAGAACGGTTTGCGCGCCGGAAAGCTCTCTTTGAGCCTGGGAGATGCCGGATTTTTTCGCGACCTCTTCCAGGGTGTAGCGTTCATAAGCGAGGCGGTTCATGCGAACATCCTCACTGGATGCGCCGCCCGAACGAAGCAAGGTTTCCGAGGATTTCCATCGGGTGAAGTATTCATTCTTGGTGGCTTCAGACGATTTTCGTTCCGCTTCGGTGATGTCAATTTTTTGCTGTTTGACAGCAAGTTCATCAATGGCAAGGACAGGATTTACCAGAGCGACAAGCTTGCCCGCTTTTACATGGTCGCCTACTTGCAGTTCCCGGAAGGTTTTGAAATCGACAGCGATCTCGACCGAACCGGGAACAAGGCTATCCGCATCCATTCCCATGCCTGGACGGTAGCGCTTGTACCTTTTTCCGGGCCGCTTGGCCAGGACAAGGGTGTCTTCAGGCGCCAGCTTTTCATTTGGGCCGGCTTCCACCGCCAGTGTTGCAACGGGAATGTTTTTGAGAATCTTGGACCCGGGAAGTTTAGCTTCTTCTTCGGGGGTGATTTCTGTTCCCACAACGAGAAGCTTTCCATCACGCTCGGATGGGATGTCCCGCTTGGTGGTGCTTACGAAGCGGGCATCCTTAACAACGACCATCTGCTGTCCCGGGGTTTGCCTGGGGCCAATGGTGGAGACTTTGGGTTGACTGGGAGTTGTCGGATCCTGTGTCTCTTCGGCTTGGCTGGGCCGATCAGCATCTGCCACCTCGTCCTTGTGCAGGTACTTGGTGAGACCGTATACGGAGGCGAAAATCGCGACACCGGACAAAACACAAAAAGCTAGCCAGCGCAACATGGTATAAGGCTCCTGAATCCGTGATTTGGAAAGTTGGTGATCTTTTGGACGGTTGGGTATCCGGGGGGGAAAGGGCATCCCCCTCCTTCAGGCGAATCGCCCGGACCCGCTAAAAGAAGAACACCACCTTCTCGTAGAAGAACTCCCAGACTCCGTAGAAGAGGGAGTAACCCATTGGCTTGTTACCGCACCTTACTTTGGCGCGAATTTCGGTCCCAGACACAAGCAGGTTGTCTTTGCGGAGCTTATCCAGGTCTTCCTTGGTGATGGTTACAAAAGCTGTCACCATCGGATCGGGGTGTTCCTGGTCGTTGCCCAAAGGCATGGCCTCTCCGCCGATACGATCCCGACGCAGCCTTCCGTGGAACTTCCTTGAGCTGTCCGCCCGAAGAATGAATTCCACATCGAGAACCTCGGAATTGAGGTCGCGATACGCCTTGAGTATATGGCCGATGTTTTGTTGGGGAATTTTGGTTTCGATTTCCCAGGGGCCATTTACGGCTCCAAGCCGCAGGAGTTCATCGGTTGGCTTGACGGCGCGTTCGGTCAGATCTTCCTTGAAATTCGTGGAAAGAACTGTCCAATTTCGTTTTTCTCCCACAAGAGCCGCTTCCGTACTGTTGAAGAATGGGGCCCTTAGGTAAAAGGTTCCTTCGCGTTGGGGAACTGGATCGCCATTGGTGCGGGCGAGCAACGCCATGAGTTCCTTTTCCTTGGCATCGCGCAAGATTCGGGTCTTTTCAGCTTCGGTATGACTTTGAAGCTTGTCGGACTCGTTCCCCTTGGAGGCGCGCTGTTCGTACATGACCATGTCGGCGGCTGCCAACTGGATCTCTTTGCGGAATCCGCGAATCTCCCGTTCAAGCTGGCCATCGTGCATAACGCCGAGGTTGGTGTTTTCGGGGATCGTGGCGCCGGGACCGACGCGAATTTCGCGGATGATCCCCTCGGTTGCCGGGAAGATTTTTCGGCGGACTTCCGGTTGAAGCTGTCCGGTTGCTTCCATTTTGAGTGGATAAGGAACAAGGATCAGAATGGATACCAGCAAGACAATGCCAGCTGATGCGGCAGCCATGATGGCTTTCTTCTGGCCACCCAACCCTTCCTGGAACTTCACAATGGGAAGCCAGAGCCAACGCATCGGGATGCGACGGTGTTCGATGGCGTTGTAAAGGGCGCTTGTACAGTGGCGACCCACAACATCCAGCCGGGCCACAAGTTGTTGGGCATCGGTCGGTGGATCGAAGCATTCCATAATGATCGCGGAGCGGATGGGGAGGTTGGTTTTTTCCTCCCGTTCGTCCTTGAGCGGCTGGATCACCAATAGTTTGGATCCGCTTTCGGCAAGATAGTTGTCCAGGGCGTTTAGGACCTTTGGGGGAAGTGTGTCGTCCTTTACCCCGGTAAAAACGAGTTTTTCTCCCCAGTTCATGACCTCTTTGGTGAGGGCACGCATCAACTGTACCAGGTTGGAACGCTTTTCGACGACATCGGCGCCAGAGATCGCCTCGACGGCAATGTCCCCATGTTGTCGGAGAACTACCGATACCCGGTCACATGCCACCAGGCGTCGCCCTTCGTTGGCGACGACATAGGCGACATCAACAGGGGTCAGAGTTCCGTGAATTTGACGGGAAAAGACTTCCAACTGGCTCCAGAGCTGCTGTTGGCCCGCCATGGAAGCCATGTTCTGGTTGCGCTGGTAACGACCCGCAAGGTCCGCCATAAGCGTGGCATATTGCAAAAAGCCGGGAATGGCGTTTGCGGCCCGATTGGCACCCTGGCCGATTTCGATGAGTCCAGCGGTCACGCCGTTGACCACAATAGGCACAACAAGCAAGACATAATCTGTTGGGTTGCCTGGGGCGGGCTTGCTGGGGTCGGTGGACCCCAAGCCCGTTCGGGGCATCAGATGGAAGGGTTTTGGAGGGGTCTGGGTCAACGCATAACGGAGAAGCTCCTCATGCATCGCCCGGCTTTCGTCGGTTTTTTCAAAACCGGCATCGCGAAGGTTGATCTGGAACTGGAGTTGCAGATTCCCCTGGGCTGTTTTCAGCCAAACCGCTCCGATAGGTGCCGCAAGGGACTCAAGCAGTCGCCTCAACAACTCCCCATAGAAGACCGAAGGGGGCATTTCCGATTCGCAAAGGCGTGAAACTTCCTCGAGTCGGAGGTTCAGCTTTCGCCTTTCCTGCTCAAGGGCGTTGCGATCCAGGGCTTCAGGTCCGGCACTCACGGCCACCTCGCTTGGGTTGGGAATCAAGAGATACCTGCTCCAATGTACCGACGACTGTCAGTACGGAACAAGAGGGGGAAGGGTTTGGAATTCTGCAGAAAATAAAAAGATAAGGGATTAAACGGCCATACTTGGATAGATGGGGTAGATGGTTAAAATGCACCGCCGGATTCCCTTTAGGCGACCTTCATTTTGGAGCGCCTTGGGCGGCAACTGGTCGCACGCTCCAGGAGTTCCCAGAGGGTTGCCGGACCGGTTGGAAGTCGAAATCCCCAGCGCTCTGTTGCCCAAAGTTGAACCGCTCCCGCACGGGTGGCCGGGTCGTTCCAAAGTTGGCAAAAACGGAGTACCCCACGGGCATGAAGTTGGAGTTCCCTGATTCGTCCCAGAACTTCTGCTTCGTTTGCCTCAGGAAGTTGCAGGCATTCCGATTCAAGCCATTCCACAAGTACACGGGAAACGGAATCTTCCACCCCCCGGCCAAGTGCCTCGGGCGCGGTAATCAACCGAATGATTGCGGGAGTTAGGGTGGCCATGGAATCGAATCCGCCGGGGTAACCGCGTTGTCTGGGGTATCCTTGCCACCCATTGAAACCGCACCGCCCATCCAAGGTTCCATGCCAAACCCTTTTCAAGGGTATCGGGCCAAGGTTCCGGGAATGGGTACCAGGTGCCTCAAAAGGAGACTTTTCGGCCTATAGTCGAAAAGCCCTTTCTGTATCAACACCTACTGGATTACCCCTTTTTCGACGACATTTCCACCGCGCGCTGGACCCTTTTGACCAGCATGGTTGCATAGGATCCCCGCCCCAACTCGTAGCGCAACAAAAGTTTCTTGCGATCCTTGTGAAGTTCATCCTCAAGGAATTGGTAGTTGAGGTTGGCTGGTTCCAAAAGAGATGGCCGAGTACCCCGGGAAAAGAAAAGCTCCCGCAATCCTGGTACCTTGAGTTCCTCAAGAGGGATTCCTTCCGCCTCAAGGATGGGTTGCCAAAGGGGCCTGGTTGGTTCGACTTCTTCCAGATCGCTCCTTGAGGAGAGGAGCGGGATATGGAGCGCCCGCATTTCTTCGAGGGTCTCGGGCTTCAAAAAGATATGAACAGGTGCAGGGCCGATTTTGGACGGAATCTCCACCAGGGTCGCGCTATCCTCTTTTGACTTGTACCAGGCCGCCAGGGTCCGGTTCCAGATCGCGCTTTGCCATGCGGAAAGATAAAGACCCTTGAGTTCGGGACGAAGGCGGGCGACCGCGCCTTTGAAGTCGCCTGGATGTACCCGCAAATAATCCGAAAGACTTCTGGCATGCCCCTTGGGGAGCTCGCGCACCATGGTTTCCCAGTCGCCCCAGTGCTTGCGCAGGATCACCTTTTCCTTTTTTTGCGCCGCTCGGTCGTGGGCATAGGGCTGGGCCAACGCCAATTTGAGCGCTCCTTCAAAGTCCCCTTTAACCAGGTATTTTCCGATGAATTCACCGCCCGGACCTGATAACGATCCGAACCTCTGGTCGTCAAAATAGTTGGGAAGTCCGAATTGTCGGATTTGATTGAGAGTCGCAATCACCCCCTGGTACGATCCCGGAGGCATGTTGCGGATGGTGATCTGGAACCTATTGGCTGCAATATCTTTCGAGGTGAAAGGCTCGGCCACATGGCCCAAATGGGACAGGCGCCACCCCTGATTTTCGAGGTTGGCCCGGGGGCCTTTTTGGATGCTAAGGAATTGGGTAGTGACGGCGTGTCGATCCTTTAGTCCGCCGTAACTGATCCGCCAGGGCTCAATGCGCCATATCCTGCGAATGGCCCCCAAAACATCGACAGTCGACCAGCCTTTCTTCTCCAAATGGTAAAGGGAATGCTCCCCCTCTTTTTCGGGGGTGAGGGTGGTGAGTTCCTCGACCTGGAAGTCCTCGGGGGTGGTTTTGATCTTCATGAAATTCCCAAGGCCAAAATCGGCTAGGTGGATGGCGGTTCGGTTGTTTTTTCTCCCTTTATTCCATCAACCGGGGGGAGTTCGTCGAGGTCGGCTATGCCAAACAGGTCAAGGAATTGGCGAGTCGTGCGATAGATGGGGGGGCGACCGAGGGTTTTTTGGCGTCCAGCAAGCCGAATCAACCTCTTTTCCAAAAGTTGCCTAACCAAATCTGTCGATGGCGCGCCACGCATTTCATCGATATCCGCCCGGGTGACAGGCTGACGATAGGCGACAACAGCAAGAGTTTCGGCCAAAGGTTCGGCTAAAAGCTGTGCCTCGGAAGCCAAGCCCGCCCGGACAAGCCAGGGGTGGAGGTCGGGTTGGGTGACCATTTTCCAGCCCCCCCCCGATTCACCCAATGTTAACGCACTCTGTTCTTTTTCGAGCCCCTTTTGAAGTTCCCCAAGTAGTTTTTTGGCCTCAGCAGTGGTGGTTCCCAGGTGGATTGCAATCGCTTCGGGGCTTTGCGGTTCGGCCAAGCTAATCAAAAGCGCTTCGAGGGCCGCCAGGCGGGTCGATCTTTTGGCTTCTGTTGGGCCTTCCCCCTCAACTTTGAGGGGAATCTCCAAAAAGGGTTGTGCGGGCCGAAGCCTCCCGGGCCAAAAGCGTGGAGCGCCGCCGATCCCGGGATAGCCAAAGGCTCCAGGGAGATGAGCAAAAGCGCGTTGTTCCCAAAGTGCCCTTGTCACCCAGTTCCCCTCGCTTTTCCCCAGTCTTCCATTGCTGGTGGGGTGAATTGGTTCCCAGGCGGCTTTGCCTTGCACCCAAACCCAAATCGCTATTACCCTAACCACCAAGGGATGGTCCGGCCTAGATCGCTTTTTGGGCGAACCGATTTCTCCCGCTGCTTAATAGGGATGAAGCCTTCATGATTGAGACGGATCTCCTTTGGATGGCCGCAGCCGTAGTGGCCCCGCTCGCTTTTGCCCTGATCGTTGCTTTTCTGCCCAAAAACTGGACTGAATTGGGCCGATGGACCACACTCATAGGCCAGACCCTGGCTCTGGGCATCCTCATCGGAATCCAGATCCAATTCCGATATGACACGATTGAACGCTGGGGTGTTTTGGCCGATGCGGCCAGTCGCGACCTGGGGTCGCTCGAATCGCGAGTGGAAAGGCTTGATTTGTTGCCCGATTCTGCGGTTCGGCCCGGCTTTGATTGGGTGGTCAGGCTTCCCTGGATCAAAAGCCTTGGAATATCCCTTTTGTGGACCCTGGATGGGGGAAATCTTTGGCTGATGATTGCGTTGGCGGTTGTTTTCATCGGCTCGGGCATGATCTCGTTTGCCCGGGGTGGACTCGACAACAAGGGCCTATCCCTGATTCTGGCGATGCAGTCCGCAGTTTCGTTTGGGCTTATGGCGGGAGACTTCATTACGCTTCTTTTGGCCTGGGGCCTCTGGAGCCTGATACTATCGCTACTTGCGCTTCAGGGGATTTACGACCCGAAGGAACCCCGAATCGGGTTCTTTTGGCGCATGGGACTTAGCATGCCGGCGCTGATGGGTTTGATCACCCTGGTGGCCGGGCTTTCCCTCAAGAAGGATGTGCGTCCGGTCATTGGCCCCGACCGGATCGAGGAATTGCTTGTCGAAGGGACGCCCAACGATCCTGCCAAATGGCCGGAAACGCCCCTGCATAGTCTTGAGTTCACCACGCTCGCGCGGCTTGCCCGGGCGCAGATGGCAGCCCATTGGGCCAATAAAGATACCACAGATATCCAGGGTCTACTACCCGCCCAGCGTATTCGTGCATGGATCCGCGAGGCAAAGGAACCCAAGGGTACCGCCATTCGTCGGCCCGCCGTGCATTCGATGGACGCCAAACAACTGGAAACCGCCCTTAAGTTAGAGCTGGAAAAAGCAAAGCACTCGCTGGAAAAGACCAACTCTGGTTGGTCGAGCCAAACGCTATCGTTTTGGTTGTTGCTTGCCTCGGCCTGGATCAGCGTGGGCCTTCCCCCATTCCGATCTTCCTGGCGCTGGTTGTTGCAGGGGACTCCGGCGGTTGCGGCATTGCCTCTTGGAGCGGCGACCATCGCGCTTTCCTGGGATCTGATCGCCCGTATCGCGCTCCCTTTGGCCCCTCTGGCCATCGTGTCCAACCTTCAGTCCGCGTTGCTTTACATGGGTGTGATTGGCCCGGCTGCCCTTTGGATTTTGGCGCGCAAGCGCCCCTCCATGCGCACGGCCATTTCTTTTATTTTGCCTGTGACCATGTTTGCGCTTCTTGTGCACGGGGCACTATCCGTGGGCGGGGAGCCTGGTAGCGCTTTGTCCAAGGGTGTGGCTTGGGCAGCACCGGGAATCGACTTTTTGGGTGGCGCCATGATTCTTGCCGTGGGACTTGTGCTTATCGGTGTGCTTTTCATTCGTCCCGAACAGGAAGGCTTTCGTGGGATTTTCGCCTACAGCCCCGGATCTGCCGCTTGTCTTTCGCTTGGACTTTTGGCTTTGGGTGGTCTGGCCGGATTCGCGCCTTTTGTCGGTCTTTTCATGACCGGCCTTACGCTGACACAGGTCAATCCGTTGTTCATGGCTGGCTATTTCGGCGCGCTGGCGCTAGGACTTTTGGTGATCGTGGGATGGATCTGGCAGATGAGGCAACCCGCCGACCAACCCGTCGAGCCAGAGGCCTATCCGGTTTCGGCCTCCATCGCGGCGACAGGGCTTGTGATTTTGTTATTTGTGGGAGGTGTTGTTCCAACCCTGATCCTCAACTGGCTGGAGCCGGGCGCGACAGCACGTGTCGAGCGGTTGCAGCGGGTGCTGACCCCGGCTCAGGCAAAATAAGGATTCCGGATCCACAATCCACACAAATGAAGGCTCCCTGTTTTATCTGGGAGCCTTTTGGCTTTTGTGGATGTTTTTTGTAGAGATCGCTTGGTGCCATCTATTCCTTGTTTCCAAGCGCCGTACCCAGACGCTTGAGGGCCGGACTGAAATCGTCCGCGCCAAGATGAACATGAACCAGGCTGAATTGCCCACGGGTGGCCAGGGCCTCGCTGATGGCGGATTCGAGTTCGCCTTCGGTTCGGACTTCAAATCCCTTGCCTCCCTGGAGGACCTCGGGGAGTTTGTGAAAGTTCCAGTCCTGAATGTCGTTGAATTTTCCTTCAAGGATGAAGCGTTCGGTCAGATATCCCTTGTTGTTGAAGAGGATCACAATCGGATCGAGTCCGCGGCGCACGGCAGTGGACAGCTCGAAACCGGTCATTTGAAACGCGCCATCGCCTACAAGGACGATTGGTCGTGTCCCGGGACGGGCGGTTTGGACCCCGATTGCCGCGGGAACTGCCCAACCGAGTGTCGCATAAAACGCCGATCCTAAAAATTCCGATCCCTTGTGGACCGAAAGGTCGACCGCTCCGAACATCGCATCACCTGGGTCTGCCACGACCGCGTGATTGTCCCCCAGAATCGAATTGATCTTCTGGAAAAGCCGCGCGACTTTGACAGGAGTTTGAGGATCTTTTACTTGCCAAGGGGCATGAATTGGGTTGTCCATGACCGGAACGGAGCGTTTGAAGGTTGGAAGGGAGCATCCCGCCAACCCTTCCACAAAATCGAGGAGCTGGACATTCTGGTAGGAGTGGTGGCGAATACGAACCTGGTTGTTGGTGATGCTGATCGTTTTTTCGGGTGGCATGTGGTGCGTGAAAATGCCAGTGTCCAGATCGGTTAGTGGCACACCCAATAGGAGGATCTGGTCCGATTCCTCTATGAATTTTGTGGTTTCCGGGCGCCCCATCCCGCCCAGATAGGTTCCCACATAGAGCGGATGTCTTTCGGGAACGACGGACTTGCTTAAAAGGGTCGAGGCGATGGGAAGATTGTGCTTTTCCGCGAGAGCAAGCACTTTGGCCTCAAGGTTGTGGCGATGGACCTCAATTCCCGCCACAAGGACGGGGCGGGCACTGCGGCCCAAAAGCCAGGAAGCCTCTCCGATTGCCTCGGCCAATTCATCGGGATCACTTTTCGGAGTTTCATCGTAAAGTTGTGGCCATGGGCGGATAACCATGTCCACTTTGTCCCGTGGAATTTCGATATAGACAGGCTGTTTTGTGCGCAAACAAGTCGCCAGTACCCGGTCGATTTCGCGAGCGGCCGTCAATGGATCATCAAGGACACAGCTTGCGGCCGTGATCTGGTCGAAGACCCGCTTTTGGGTTCCCGCATCTCCCACCATGTGATGAAGGAGCCCATGACGAAGGCGTTCCCGCACGCCGGGCGCGCCACTGATCAGCACAACGGGGGACTTTTCGGCAAAGGCTCCAGCGATGGCGTTGGCCAGGCTGAATCCCCCTACCGCGTAAGTAACACAAGCCACACCAAGCCCGCGCATGCGGGCATAGGCATCCGCCGCATAACCCGCGCACAGCTCGTTTGTGGTACCGACCAGCTCAAGAGGGCTGGCTTCTACCTGTTTCATAAATCCAAGAACATAATCTCCGGGAATTCCAAAAATATGCCCCACACCCAAATCCACCAGGCGCTGGATCAGATGAGCGCCTACGGTTGTCTCCCCAGGAATTCCCGCAGGGGGCAAAATCAGATCGTTGGACAAAGCCTTTGGGGAATGATCCATAACGCACCTCTGGTCAAGCATGAGAGGGGTGGCCTCACTTGCGACAATAGCACCAATAACAATAGTATTACGCTGGTTTATGAGAGTGGGATTGCAGAATCGGGTGGGGGGCACTTTTTTTCGTATTGAGCGCGTGAAATCAAGTCGAAAGTTGGGAGCCCAGCCCGACAGAAACAATCGATATCTGCATGAAAAAAGGACCGGAATCTTCCGGTCCTTCAAAGGTTGACACAAAAAATACAAGGTTGAACGGGCAGCGGGGAATTCCCTCAACCCAATCAGGTCAGGCTCAAAACCCCCTTGGTGCAATGGTCAGGATTGCCGAATTTGTCGATTCGGTGACCGAAACTGTGAGCCAGGCTGAGCAGAAGGCGATTGTGAGGTACCTTGGGGAACTTCATCGCTTTGCCTGTTTTGTAGCCCAGACCACCACCGACAAGGATGAAGGGGATGTTGTCGAGCGTGTGGCTGTTCCCCTGACCCAGTTCGTTGGTCCATACGATGGTGGTGTGATCGAGCATGGATCCCGAGGCGCCCGGTTCCGGCGTTTCTGCAAGCCGCTTGGCCAGGTGGGCGACCTGCTCGGCATACCACTTGTTGATTTTGGTCAGCTTTTCCTGGGCGGGTTCGTTACTGTTGGGTTCGTGGGAAAGCTCGTGGTGCCCTTCGTTGATCCCCAGCCATTTCATGCGGGGCATGCCCACCGAGTTGGTGATCTGGAAGGTCGCGATACGGTTGAAGTCTGCTTTGAACGCGGCGACCATCAATTCGATCTGCATCTTCGCGAGTTTGGGGATGTTGTCGTTGTCTTCGCGAATTCCGGGCTCGAGGAGAGGAACCGGGTGGTTTTGGGCGGTGGTCCGTGAATCCCGGATCTCCTGTTCCATTTCGCGGACAAAAGCCTGGTGGTCCTGGAGGAGTTTGCGGTCCTCGGAGCCGACGGTCTTTTCCACCTTGGCCAGGTCATCCCGAACGGTGTCCAGGATGCTCCCGAGCATTTCACGGTCGCGCGATTTGCCATAGAGCTTGGCGAACATCTGGTATGGGTCATCGACGGGAGAAATCGGCTTGTTGGGGCCGGAGTAGACCATGCGGGTCCAGGTGTCGGCGCGCTTGGGGACCAGAACCCCATATTCGAGGGATCCGAACCGGGTGCGGGTGGCGGGATCCTTTGCGAGGAAGTTTTTGATCTCCTGGTCGATGGAGATGCCACTGGCCCAACCGGCGGGGGTGTCCGAGCCCCCTTGGATGTTCCCCGGAAATAGCTCAATCCCGGTCAACAGGCACCCCATGCCTCGCATGTGGTTGTCGCCGTCGCCTCGGACCTTGTCGCAGACCCCGTGGAGGGTGAGCAGCTTGTCCTTGAACGGGTCGAGGGGCTTGAGGATTTCCTTGAGGGCGATGGCTTTTTCGCCTGTGAAGGATCCGGCTTCGTCTGGCCAGAAGTTCTTGGGAACAATGCCGTTGGGGCTAAACACCACCACCAGACGCTGTTTGGGCTTGGCGGTGTTGGCGAAGCCAAGGCCTGGCAGGTTGAGCAGGAAAGGTAATGCCGAAGCCTTGAGCCCCATGTCCTTGAGAAATGCACGGCGGCTGGTGTTACGACTCATGGACAGGCTCCAAACCGGTGGGGTAGGCTAGGCGGGGGCGCATGTGGTGAATGCTCCCTTTATTCTAGCCTCTTTTATCGGTTTGGGCCCAGATCCCTATCGAGGAAATCAGATTCCCCGGAGTGCTGGAAGGGTTGGTGCGTCCGAAAAGAGCTCCTTGCCCGTCAGCTGCGGTTTGGCAAAAGTCCCATGACAACTTGGGCATTCGGCCAGGTTGCAGGGGCGTTTGGCTTTGCAGTTGGGGCATCCGACCAAAGGAGGCCATGCCCGGTGGAAGCGGTAGCCAAGCCAACCGGCCAGGCCAAAGACAATGATCAAAAGGCTCCAAAGGGGAGTGGTCCAAAGGCTATCTCCAAATTGGCGTTGGCGCTTGGCCATTAGGACAATCAGGAAAAGATTGAACAACCCACCCGCAAGGATCCAGGGGAAGATATCTGGCTTGGGAAATTGGAATGGTTCTGGTTCAAGAAAGGGAATGAAACCATATAGAGGATTCGAAAAACATTGAAAAAAGGAGGGGCCATTTTCATTCTTGTAATGAAAGGCCTTTATCGGCTCGGTCGAAAGAGTCGCTTCCTTGTCCACTTTTCCATCGGGAGTAAAGTGTTTGAGGATCTGATGGATTTTGCCATCGGCGCTCAGGAGTTTTGGGTCAATGAGTTGCCTACGCTCCGGGCAGGCAAACGCGGGGGAATCGGTCGTATAGGTTAGAGAAAGACCATTTTTTGGATCCCCAAAAATACAATAAGATTTGGGCCAACCTTCTTTTGGGGCAAAAGCCTTGCCCCGAACAGCACCTTGGTGATCCAGAAGCCCGATTTCGTTTTTGGATTGAACAAACAACATGTAGCCCACGCCTGTTTGGATCGTGGTGCCTCCTTGATTTTTTTCAATCATTGGGCCAGGAATGAGTTTGATTTGAACATTACCTTCGGTTTTTGCGAATTTCCGGATGGTTCTTTGGACAATATTGATCTCCTGAATGGATCCGGGAGTGGAAAACCATACATTTCCATCCCACGAATACTCGTTGGGATAGGCATCTCTTCTTAAGCCGGGATAGCCCAATATTTGTTCGTAACTAAAGTTGTTCATCCAAAATGCAGCCAGGGAGGTGGGACCATAATGACTAAGGACAATGCGCTCGGAAGGAGAGGGTTTGTTTATTTGATGTCCTTTGGAACCAAAATATCCCAAAGGTTTTCCGGATACGGCTTCAAATCCCTCCAACCATGCGGTTGGTTGGCGGCCATTTTGTACCATCAGATACCAAAATTCCCTGATAGGATTCCCTACAGCGACTTTACCGGCAATTTCCGAAGAAGGAATATAGATCAATCTTTCATCGGAAAAAGGGATCAGGCTATCCCTGTTTGAATCGGGAAACAAAACTGTTTCTGAATTTTCCGCAGATTTGCCACAAAAAATATAGTTTTGGACAAGGGTTTTTGAAATATCCACTGTTTTTCCCTTGTCATTTATCCATCCGTGCTCCCAATTTGTAATGTGGGTTTTTGGGTCGCCCTCTTTTTTTAGGGTTTCCCATATCGGCATTCCTTCACGGGTTAATTCCAGCCTGGGGGCCCAAAGAGTTTGCGGACCCCGGTCAAGAGGTAAGGGATGAAGGCTCTCATCGGTTCTGGGTGATTCGATTGCGCTAAAGCCAAAGTACAACAAAAAATAAAAGGTAAGGGAAAGAAGAAGCGATGATATAAAGCGGACAGAAGGAAAAGAATTCATAATGCAATCTCCTTGGTCTGGATAGCAATTTATGCTTCAATTGATTGATTTTTAATTTGAAAATAAAAAATAGAAATAGCAACAATGGACAATGGTGCAATAAAAAATGAACCAGTTGATAGGTCTGGCGTGTTTGAGTAATATTTTTCGCGACTTAAAAATGAATAAAAATTAATCATTATAAGGCATGAGAATAATACTATGATGACACCTCCCATTAGCGGGAACAAGCGTGTTCCAAGCCAGTGAACCCTGCGAATGCCGCAATAAAGGGCGCCCATATATAGGACCGCCCCTAGGGGAAGCCATTGGCAGGCTCTCCAGACAATCCACCACTCCAGAGGGTAGGGAACCCGGCCGGGAATACTGGAGTACAACAAGCCGGCTCCCACAAGAATGAAAACTGTGGCAAGCCAAACCCCCAAACCGACAAAAATTTTGGAGTGGAGGATTTCGGTTCTGGTAACAGGCAGGGAAAGAAGGAATTGCCATCTTCCCGCGCGATTCTCATGTAATCCCTGGGTGAACCCAAGAATCAAAGCCAGGGCACAAGTTGCAAACGAAACAGGTTTGATGTAACCATTCTGGGCAAAGGGAGGTTGGGCACCAATATCCGTTTCCCGGATGATGTCTTGTGGAATTCCGGTTTCATGGCCCAAAAGGTACATGATTTTGCCAGTGGGTGTGAAACCAAAAAGGGATGTGACGAGGATAAAAATCGCCACGCCTGCGATGGCCAACACATACCTTAAGTCATGCAATTCCTTGAGTATCAGGGTCCTATTCATGATTCTCCTCCCAGAGGGGCAGGGGATTGCGATTGGTTCGGGTGTATTCGATGAACGCATCCTCAAGGGATAGTTCCACCAGGTCGATCCGCTTGGGTTCAAGCGCTTCGACCGCGCGGCGCTGGAGGTCCCCATAGCCGACAAACACCAGATCCCGGCGTTTGCCCACCTGCCATTGCTGGACCAGCCCCGGGCAGCCGTTCCACGGTGGTGGATCCTGGTCAAATTCGACCACGACCTTGCGTACCTGATTGCGAAAAGTGTCCAGGGGGCAATCGACCCGGAGGACGCCATCGACCATGATCCCGATCCGGTCGGCGGTCCGGTCAATGTCATCGAGCATATGGGAGCTGAAAAGGATGGTCCTTCCCCGGCGATTGATCATGTGCACAAGCGATTCGATGAAATCGCGGCGAACCCCCGGATCGAGGCCAAGGGTGGGATCATCAAGAATGAATACATCCGGGTCCCCACCCAAAGTGAGCACCAGCGCGACTTGTGCCCGTTGTCCCCGGGAAAGGCGGCTGATCTTCGACGAAATGGATAGGCCAAAATGCTGGAGCACCCGGCCCACCAGATCCTCATCCCATTTGGGGTGTAGGTTTTTGACGAAACGGATCGATTGGCCAATGGTCCAGTGATCATAAAGCGGGTGATTTTCCGCCATGTAGCCAATCTTTGCCTTCAATGAAACAGGGAGATTTTGCGAATCCACGCCAAGGATCGAAGAGCTTCCCAGATCGGGGCCAATCATCCCCATAAGCATTTTCACCAGGGTCGATTTCCCGGCACCGTTTCGGCCCAATAGACCATAGACGGTTCCCGTTTCGACCGAAAGTGAGACATCAAAGACCGCTGGTTTAGTACTAAAGGTTTTCCAGAGGCCAAGGGTTTTAATAGCTGGAGTGTTTGGGGCCGGAGGTATTGGGGCCGGAGGTATTGGGGCTGTTGTGGTCATGATTGGGCATCCCCCTTCCACTGGAATCCGTTCAGGCGGGATTTGACCATGTCGAGTGTTTCCTCCGAGGAGAAGCCGTTATTGACGGCTTCGGTTAGCCAGGCGTCCAGTGCCTCAAGCAGTTTGCGTTTGCGTGCCGATTTGGTGGTGTCGATGCGGCTACCCGCGACAAAATAACCCAGTCCATGGCGACTGACGAGAAGCCCTTCGCGTTCGAGTTCGCTTAGGGCTCGAATGATGGTGTTGGGATTGACCACAAGGTCCCGGGCCAGGGCGCGAATCGAGGGTAGCCTCTCCTCCTGCTCCAGTTCGCCTCGGGCGATCGCCTCGCGCACCTGTCGAACCAATTGCTCGTAGATCGGCGTCCGGGAACCGCTGTCCAACTGAAAACGCATCCGTGTGCTCTCTAACTGTTCTATGTGTTATAGTACAGTGGTCTTGTGTGTGTCAATGTCCAAAATGCAATGGAGTGCAAAATTCCCGATTGGGTTGCCAACGGATTTTCCGCGCAGCGATTGGTTTTTGGGAGCGCTCGATAATAAAGAGACGGTGAAGGGGTATTATCCCCGGGTCAAACGCAAGCTGTTAAGAACCACGCTCACCGAGGAAAATGCCATGGCTAAACCTGCAAGAGCCGGCCCGGGGGAGAAACCGATCAGGGGTTCGAGGGCTCCCGCCGCTAAGGGCACCGCCACAAGGTTGTAGCCAAAAGCCCAGACAAGATTTTGGCGGATGATGGTTCGGGTGCGCCGCGCCAGGACAATACCTTTGGGTAAGAGACCCAAATCGGGACGCATCAGGGTGACATCCGCCGCCTCAATCGCAAGATCCGCACCCTGGGCCATGGCGATTCCGATATCCGCCTGTGCCAGGGCCGGACCATCGTTTAATCCATCGCCGACCATCGCCACCTTGAGACCGCTTTTGTGCAGGTCTTTTATGTGTTGTAATTTCCCTTCCGGGGATACGGAACCAAGAAAAGTATCTATTCCCACGGTTTGGGCCACACGCGCCACCGCACCGGGTTGATCCCCCGAGAGGAGTTCCACGCCCAGTCCCAATTTCTTGAGGGATGCAATCGCCCCTGGAGCTTCCTTTCGTGGGGTATCTTCAAAACTCCAAACCGCAAGTACCTTGTCCCCCAGGGAAAACAGCGAAACGGTCATTCCCGCATCCTCAAACGATTTTGCTTCGCTGTACCCGGATTCGGAAACAATGCCAAAACTTTTCAACCAACGGGCGGTTCCCAGGCGAACACCTTCACCCAAAAATTGCCCCTCGATTCCTTGACCGGGATGATTGGTCGCCTCATAAATTTCGGGTGTTTTTTCCAAGGCAAGCGATTCAGAAAGGGATTTGGAAAGGGGGTGATCGGAATGGCTCGCCAGACTTTTGGCGATGGCCAGAGTGTTGGCCTTGGCATCAGGGGAAAGCCAAGATTTTACCACCGTCGGTTTGCCCAGGGTGAGCGTGCCTGTTTTGTCGAAGACAATGTGATTGATCAGCGCGGTGCCCGAAAGACCATCGCCGCCCTTAAAAAGGATGCCCATTCGGGCTCCACGACCCAGTGAGCTGACCACCGCGACGGGCATGGCCAAACCAAGAGCGCAAGGACAGGCCACGACCAAGACGGCAACCGCCCGGGCGATTGCGTGCCCCCAGTCCCCGTTGAAGAGGAACCAGCCAAATAATGTTATTAAAGATATAAAAAGTACGATTGGGACAAATATCGAGCTGATCTGATCGGCAAGGGCTTCGATGGGGGCGCGGCGGGATTGAGCCTGGCGGACCAGTTTGGCCAGACGACCCACGACGGAATCCGCCCCGAGGGCTCGAGCCACCATCAATATGGATCCTGTGCGGTTGAGGGTTCCCGCGGTGATTCGGTCGCTTTGGCGGCGCATGACGGGCAGTGGTTCGCCTGTCAGAAGGGCCTCATCGATTTCGGTGGAGCCTTGAGTGATTTCGCCATCAACGGGGATTCTCTCCCCGGGCAAAACACGCAGCGTGTCGCCCAAGCGAACTTCTTTTAGGGGGATCTGGATTTCCCCCTCGGGGGTAACTTTGCGCGCGGTATCGGGCCGAAGGGCCAGGAGCGCCCGAACCGCGTCCGAAGCCTTTCCCCGGGCGCGATGTTCCAGCGCTCTTCCCAAAAGTACAAAAGCAATGAGCCAGGCAACACCCTCGAAATAGGCGGCTTTGCCGTGTCCCAAGGGGCCATCGGGCCAAACCACCCCTGCCACCGAGGCCAACCAGGCAACCAGACTTCCCAGGGCAACAAGGGTGTTCATGTCGACCCGGGCAAATCCAAGACTCTTGAAGGCTTGGACAAAAAATCCGCGTCCGGGACCGATGAGCACAACGAACCCCAAAAAGATCGAGACGATTTCGAGGGCAGATTGTGGAACCTTTTCAAGGGGCAGACCAAGCAAACGCACGATCCCTTCCATGGCGCGCATGTACCATGCGGACAGGGGATCGGTCGTATCGGTATGGGCCATGAGTCCTGCGGTCAGGACCATCAACACCAAACCAATTACGGCGGCAAATAGGGCATTAAGAAAAAGGGTCCCCGCTTCGGCCTGTGCTTTTTGTGATGCGACCAACAGGGGATCGTCGGAGGTGTCGAGGGGAATTTCTGCCTGGTAGCCTCCGGCCCGGATGGCGTCGACCAACGCTTGGGGATCCAATTCCTTGGCGAAAAGAATTCGGGCTTCGCGTGTGGCAAAGTTTACATGGGCTTCGCGGACTCCGGGTTGGGCTTTGAGTATTGCCTCGATTCCCAGGGCGCACCCCGCGCAGTTCATTCCACCGACGGACAGAAGGGTTTCTTTTTGCTGGCTCATCCTGTGATTTTACACGGAACAAGTCACTATTTGGAAAAGAATGCAACCGCAGATTCAAAAGCCATGGCAATCGTTTCGAGGGAAGCTTCGGAAGTACAGTAAGGGGGCATCGCGTAGAGAATATTGCCAAGGGGGCGCCAAAGGACTCCATGTTCGAGGCCAATTTGCACAGCTTGGGCCCTTACAGGGGAGATGTAACCCGGAGGCAGGGCCAGTTCGATGGCCGCTATAGAGCCCTGGATCCTGATCTCTTTCACACTGGGGAGACCAATAAGCCGGCCCAAACGGTTTTTCCAAAAAGCCTCGATTCGAAGGGAATCGACCGGGCCTTCCATCGTCAATTTTTTCCAGTATTTGGCGCCCAGGGCACAAGCAATCGCATGGGCGGTATAGCTGTGCCCATGAAAAAGTGCTTCGGCCGGGTCATCGGAATCCAGGACCTCAACAAGCTTGGGGGAAACCAGCGTGGCAGCCAGGGGAAGGAATCCACCCCCCAGGGTTTTGCCCGCGGCGATCAGGTCCGGCAGGGGAGGCGGGTCGGATGACACGATTTCCCTGGCGTGCTCATGGGCCCAGATCTTTCCCGTGCGTCCGCTACCCGTCATCACCTCGTCGGCAATAAAAAGAACATTATGCCGATGACAAATATTCATGATTTTAGCGAGAGTTTCCGGGGAGTGCATCACCATTCCCGCAGCGCCCTGAATCAGTGGCTCGAGGACCACCGCCGCGACCTTGCCGGATTCCTTTTGGAGGAGGCGATCCAATGCCTCTGGATCCACCGGGGAAATACGCGCCTCGAAAAGGAAACCTTCGAAACCCTTTGTAAATAAGGGATGCCGGGCAATGGCCATGGTGGCAAAGGTGTCGCCATGGTAGGCGTTTTCAAAACCGACAAAAAGCGTCCGTCCGGGTTGATCGAGTTTGCGCCAATACATCCAGGCAAGCTTGAGGGCGACCTCGACCGCCGTGCTGCCATTGTCGGAGTAAAAGACTCGTCCTTGGGGCATTTTTGCCGATTCGAGGAGGATTCCAGCAAGGTCAATGGCGCCCGGATGGGTGATCCCGGCGAATTGGACATGGTCCAAAGCCAATTCGGACATTTCGGAGGAAAGTCTGTTTCCTTTGTGTCCATACAGGATCGTCCACCAGCTTGAAATCGCATCGATTACCTCGCGCCCATCCGCAAGGGTGACAAATTCATCGCGGGATCCGATGACGGGTAGCGGGGTTTCACGAAGCCGGGTGGGTGCATAAGGGTGCCAAATCCATTTTGCGTCCCGGTCAATGAGCGTTTGGGAAGGATTTGAATGTTTAGGGTTTATTAAAAGCTCAGCCAAAGTGACAAAACCTTCCAATTGGGACCGGGCACAAGTGGAAAGTCCCTCGGGTGTCCATTTTTCCGGGGGCAAAAAGCGGATAACCGGGATGGGAGAAAGCCGTTTTTTCAGTTCGCCTTCGGTCCAGGCGTCTTCTCCGAGAAGAACAATGGCTCGGGGATTGACTCCGATGGCTTTCAGGGCCGTGACCAGGCCCAGCATTCGCCCGACACCACCAACCGTTGTCGAACCGATAAGGATCATAGGCCAGGCAAGATCCTGGAACAGCTCGATCTGGAGGGTCGAGTCATCCCATGGGGAAAAGGGGCTCCCAAAGCTTTCAAGGAACAGGGGACCAAATTGCCTCAGGCTTTTTGCGTCGGAGGTAATTTTGGCAATGCTAGGCATGGCGGCCCCCTCGAGCGCAGCTGCCCTGTGGGGCGCCATGGCTGCCTGAAAGCGCCCCACGGGAGGATGGATTTTGAGGGTGGACGGCGCAAGGGCCCTCAGGGAGATCGAATCGGAATCGCCTGTCTCGACGGGTTTGAAATAGGCCCAACGATGGGAAGGGGGCGAAAAGTTTTCCTGGGCGTGGGCCCAAAGGAGGGAAAAGGTTGTTTTGCCTACTTCGGTATCGGTGGCGCAGACCACAAACGAGGCCAGAGCGGGATTTCCTGTAGGGTCGTTACCCAATACCCTCGCACTCTCAAGCGAAGCGGAGTGGCTGGTGGTTGGGTTCGACTTTCCCTGGGTCATGCGTCTGGCTCAGACGCTGAGGGGAAGTTTCATTTTCCGCCCGTCGTAAGACGGCTTGCGGGCGCCCTCGGGAACCGGAAGGCCAAGGGATTCCAGGAGCGAGGCATCGTCGCTTGAGGTGGGGTTTGGCGCGGTAAGCAGCTTGTCCCCGTAAAAAATCGAGTTGGCACCCGCAAGGAAGCAGAGGGTCTGATAGGTTGGTTCCATTTTGTCGCGGCCTGCGGAAAGACGAACCCTTGCTTTTGGGAAAGCCAAGCGGGTCACGGCGATCAGTCGAATCACCTGGAAAGGATCGACTGGCGGGGCGTTTTCCAGGGGAGTACCCTGGATGGGAACGAGCAGGTTGATTGGGATACTTTCAGGAGGGATCGGCATCATGGAAAGCTCGGCGAGGAGCTTGAGGCGGTCTTCTTCGGATTCGCCCATGCCAAGGATGCCGCCGCAACAAACCGAAATTCCCGCTTCGGCCACGGTTCGGACGGTGTCAAGGCGGTCATCGTAAGTTCGGGTCTGGATCACTTCGGAATAGTGTTCCCGGGAGGTATCCAAGTTGTGGTTGTAAGCGGTAAGGCCGGCTTCCTTGAGTCGTTTGGCCTGGCTGGGGGTTAGCATCCCAAGGGTCACGCACGCTTCCATTTCAAGGCCGCGGACAGTTTTGACCATCTCCAGAACCCGGTCAAAGCTTTCGCCATCCTTGGGATTGCGCCATGCCGCGCCCATGCAAAAGCGGGTTGCGCCTATGGCTTTGGCGGCTTCGGCTTTTTCACGAACTTCCTCAACCGTCAGGAGGGGGGTGCGGTCAATATCGGCCGCATTGTGCGAGCTTTGCGAGCAATACCCACAATCCTCAGGGCAACCACCTGTCTTAATGCTCAGAAGGACACAGCGCTGGATGTCATCGGTGGCAAAGTTCTCCCGATGGATGGTTGCCGCCTTGTAGACGAGGTCCAAAAGGGGAAGGGCGTACCACCCATGGAGGGTTTCGAGAATGGCGGATTGGTTTTTAATCTGGCTCATGAGATTGATTTAGCTTTCCGGGAATTCATTGCAACCCAGCAAAGTGTGGGTTTTTTGCTTGACGAGGGACCAGTCTTTCCAAAGAAAAAGAATACCTATTTTCTGGAAACCAATCCAATCGCTTTTTTGTCGGCCCCGGATTCGGAGCTTGATGGACATGGCGCAGGTTGATTTTGGTTCAAAACCGGATTTTTGGGAATCCTATCCTTGTTTGATTAATCCAATCAATAATGATCCCGTGGTGTTTCCCATACTCCCTTGGGAATCACATCATGGTGCCCTCCAGGAGCCGGAAAACATGCTCAACAAAAGTCCTTATTCCACTTTTTCATGGATGAGAAATCCATCGGTGCGTTTAACCGTGCTTTTTTTGGCGGTCCTTTTTGCGACCCTGGTGGTGTCCGGGACGGGATGGACCCAGGATGCGGATGCCCCGCCAGCTGGAGCGCCTGCGGTGCCGGCCCCGGGGGAGGCGGTCACAGCCAAGGGGGGAACCAACCTTTTTACGCATATTCTCGAATCGGCGGGCATTTTCTTTGGCCCACTTCTGGGCGGGATTTCCATCGGTCTGGTTGCTTTGGTTGTTTACCTCCTGATGGAATTGCGGATGGAGACTGCCGTTCCCAAGGCCCTGATCGAGGAATTCACCGACCTGGTCAATAAAAGACAATTGGCCGAGGCCAAAAACCTTGCCCAAAATGACCCGTCATTTTTAGGACAAACTCTTTTTTCTGGTATGTCTCACCTTCAATACGGGCTTGAAGATGGCCGGGAATTTTCCCGAGGCAAGCTCGATGAGATCCGCGCCTCCAAGGAAAGCACCATCTCCTACCTCTCGGTAATTGGCCAGCTCGGGCCCCTTTTAGGTTTGGTGGGAACCGTGTTTGGCATGATTCTGGCGTTCATGACCCTCAAATCGTCCACCAAAATTGAACCGGCCCGTCTTGCGGGCGACATTTCCCATGCTCTTGTCGTTACCCTTTTGGGCGTGGGTGTTTCAGTTCCGGCAATTTTCTTTTATACCTTTTTCACCAAACGACTGGTTCGAATTTGCGTTGAGGTCGGCCAAACCTCCGACGACCTTTTGACCCAACTTTTCCACAGCACCCGTCGCGCGGCACCAGTTTCGGCGACTCCTATGGCACCGGTTGGGGCACCGGTTGGGGCACCGGTTGCGGCCCCTGTTGCAACCGCAATTCCTGTCCCCCCCGCTCCCCCTCGCGGTTAATTCCCAAATCCAAATCCTTGGATTTGGGCTTTTGAGTGGATTTTTCGGGTTGGTCTTCTGGTGCTACCGGGGGGGATTTCCCCCTGAAGGCGCCTGAATGTGTGGGCGACCTCAAAAAGAGGGTAGGGTGAGTGATGAGTTCGGGTAGCGCAGGCGCGGATGTTGTCGAACCGAATCTGACATCACTTTTGGATTTGGTGATGCAGCTTTTGATGTTTTTTATCATGTGCGTCAATTTTGTGTCCAATCAGGCGGCGGCCGAAATTGCCTTGCCCGATTCCCAGGCGGCGGCCCCCCTTGAGGACAAAAATACGGATGCCTTATTTGTCAACATCCGGCCTTTTAACTCAAGCGATCCTATTTTGATCGGAAAGTATAGCGAAAATCCTAAATACCTCGAAAAGTTGTCGGAGAAGTTTCAGCCTGGCCAAGTCTATGTCATCATAAATGGCCAGGAACCGATGTCCTTGGGAAGTTTCCGTAACTGGCTGCGTGATCAGCGCAGCCGCGCGATTTTGGAAAAAGGTGGTGACAAGGATTCAAAATTGGACACCATCATCATTATCCGCGCACACCGGGAGACCGACTACAAGGATGTTTACGAAGTCATGGAGACTTGCCGTAACCAGGGCTACAACCAGTTGTTTGTCCGAGTACTCAAGGTATGATCATCCTTCGTTTTAGGGAAGCCCAATGAACAAGCGTTTCAAGGTGAGCTGCTTCGATCCGAAGTCGGGCTCAACCCGTGATCTGATGCTTGTCGCCTCGGACGAAGCGGCGGTAATGTCGCTTGTCCAGCAGGCTGGACTTTTGGCCATGAGCATTGAGCTAGTTGATGTATCTGGAAAGGAGGGATCCTCTCCACCCGCAGAATCCCAGCCAATTTCAGCCCCGATTGCAGTTCCACAGCCATCTAACCCCATTCCGGTCGCTCCGGTGGTTGCACCCGTTGCCAAGGTGGTTACGCCCGTCGCCAAGGTCTCCAAAGCCGTTCCTGTCCAGCCTGTTCCGGTTGCTATTCCTGCGCCTGTCGCCGTTCCGGCCCCGAGCGCGGCTCCGGTCTCCAAAGCCGTTCCTGTCCAGCCTGCTCCGGTTGCTGTCCCTGTCGCCGTTAAGGGCCCAACCACGGCTCCTGTTTCCAAAGCCACATCCCGGACCTCCCTACCGGCCAAAGTACAGGCAATTCCTCCGGCATCAACCTTGACTTTAGGCGCCCCAGGCGATTTTTCTCCGGAAACGGCTCCGGTTTCGCGCAAACGCAGACGCCACAATGAAAATACCTTCCCCCCGGAAGGCGAGGTGGTGATCAATGTGGTTCCCATGCTAGACATGACCTTTCAGCTCCTTTTCTTTTTCATCATCACCTTTCAGTCTCCCTCTGGTGTTGAGGCCCAAATCCCGCTTACCCTTCCCCCTCCTGAAGGTCAACAAGAGGCATCGAAGGACAAAAAGGAAAACACAGACAAGGACATCATTCCAACCATCGATTCCGATGTCACAGTCGAGATCAAATCTTTGAATAATCCACAATATCCTGGCGAAATGGGTGAGGTGGAGGTTTCGGGTCTGGCCAAGGAGGTTTTTCGTCCTACCCCGGGCAAGTCGTTGGACGAAGGCCGGGCTGAAGTTTTGGGCCGCCTTGGAGATGCCATGAAACAAATGGCCCAGGATCTCAAGAAAGACAATCTTTCCTTGAGGCTCAAGGCCGATCCTGGGGTAAAATGGGAACGGGTGATCCAGGTTGCGGACACCTGTCGTCAGGCCAAATTCCTTGGGATTCGGTTTGAAAAACCGGGAGGTTCCTAAAGCCGATGCGCTTTGCCATCCGCGGATTTTGTGGACTATTTGGAGCGGCTATCCCGATTTTGGGTGGGTTCGCTTCCGGGCAGGTTCGTTGTCAAAATTCCGATGGAAATCCTCCACTTTTGGGTGGGCTTTCCAGTCCTGATCCGATCAACATGACAATCCTTACTGTGGGAAGCGCGGCGATGGGACCTGGTTGGATTCGCGCCTCCGCAAACTTGATCGCGGGAGGCGAGGATCATTTCCGGGTTTGGAATCTGGAAGGACCTTGGACCACCACTCGGGGGAGGCAACTAAGGGCGGTGGCTGAGCTGGTTTTTGCGCCCTCCTTTGAAACCATGCCGGTAACGGCCCTGGCGCAGGTTAGCGCGGGGCAAGCGCTCGATTTTTGGACCGTTACCGATCCGATGGTGGTGCAGAAAATCCCCCAAACATTGCTGGACATGGTTCGTGATGATCGGGGCATTCCAACGGCAAAAAATGACGACCAGGAGGTCATGGCGTACTGGGAGATGGCCCTTGTCGCAAGCCGCACGGATCCCGAGGCCTTTCGACGGGCGGCGGATATCTCCCTGACCCGCGCCGATCTTTTGAACCAGCCATCCCGCAACCGGGGAAAAGTGGTCACGCTCAAAGGGCGACTGGTGCGGTTGCGCAAAATCGAACCGACCGCAATGGGTGCCCAGGCAGGCGTTCCAAGGCTTTATGAAGGATGGATCATCAACGAAGCATACGGTGCCAATCCCTCCGTGGTGCTGGTAAGTAGTCTGCCCGAAGGAATTGCCCCCGCAGAGTCGATGGATATCGATGTCGAAGTTAACGGATTTTTTTACAAGCGATATCGCTATGAGTCCGCCGGTCCTGGACCCGATGGAGCCTCATACCGCAAAGCGCCTCTGGTAATGGGGCGCGAGATAAGGAGGATTCCAATGGTCCCCGTTGTGGATTCCTCTGAAAAAAAAGCCATGAGTGCCTTGCTTCCCTGGTTTTTGGCGCTGGTTGCCGGGACTGGGGGACTGATCGCTTTTTTGACTTTTTGGATGGGGCGCCGTGATGAAAAGGTGCGCAAAAGGATCAAACAGTTGCGGGCTGAGTCGATTGACCGTTTTCTGGAAAGCGGGCACGATTGGCCTGAGCCCCCACTGGTAATGACCACCGTGGAAAACGAACAGCGCCAAAAGCGTTGGACGACTCCATCGGAGAATTAATCGGATATTCCGGAGCGATCCTGCAGGTCCCCGGATTCCCGTTATCAAAACCGGGATTTCACGGGAAGCTCGAGAAGGAGTGGTTACATGAGCAGCCAAATGATTCGCCACACATCGGTATCCCGTCCGGCCTGGTGGATACTTTTTGCATTGATTCTCAGTCCCGTTGCCATTGCCGTCCTGGTCAGTTTTTTGATGCACGGGATGCTCTTTACCATCCTTTACCTTACGCCTTCGGTTGACTCCGAAGTTATTGCTGAGGCGGAGAAAGCGATCCAGGCCCAACAGGAGGACAAGCCTTCTGATCTGACGGTGACCGATATCGGGGAGAATCCCGAAATTGCTCCGATGATGGACGCAAAAAATGATGCGCCCCCGCCTCCTGATGTGCCCGAGGTGCCCATGCAGGCAGCCAATGTCGCGGAAAATCTTCCCATGAATCTAACACCGCCTCCAGGTGTTGGTGCAGCGACTACTGCCCCACCAGCGATTGATCTTTCCCAAACGGGTGCGCTCAGTTCGCTTTCGGGAATGGGTGGGATCTTCAGCCCGGGTGGTGTGGGCGGCCGGACGGGGGCCGCAAAAGTCCAGCTTTTGCAAGAGCAGGGTGGCAACCCGGAATCGGAGGCCGCTGTTGCCATGGGTCTTCGCTGGTTGGCCCTGCACCAGGCCCAGGATGGTCATTGGTCCTTTCGTGAGTTTCACAAACACGCCCGAACCGAGCCATTCCCCGGAGGCAAAATCTTTGAGGACACCTGTCAAAACCGTGGAAACAGTTCGGAAGACACAGGCGCGACCGGATTGGCCTTACTTCCCTTTTTGGGAGCCGGAATAACTCAAAAAGTCCCAAAGGAAAAGCAGGCGGTTGATTATCACGCCACGGTCCTTGCCGGGTTGAATTATCTCATGAAGCGTCAAAACAAGGAGGGCGCGTATGCGGATGGCGCTTATAGCCACGCGATTGCCACGATCGCCATGTGCGAGGCATTTGGTCTGACCAATGATCCACTCATCAAGGTTTCCAGCCAACGGGCACTCGATAATATTTTTTCGAGACAGGATCCCGCGGGAGGCGGGTGGCGTTACGGGGCCCGCGAGGCAGGGGATATGTCCGTGACCGGGTGGATGCTTATGGCCATCAAAAGCGGACAGATGGCGGGCCTTCGGGTCAATGCCCTGAGGATGAAGACGATGGAAAAATTTATCGAGTCGTGCCAGGATCCCAAGGCCAAAGGGCAATTTTTCTATCTTCCCGGCGAGCCTGGCAATGTCGCCACAATGACAAGTGTGGGAATGCTTTGCAAGCTTTACCTTGGGGTTCGCCCAGTCAACGAGATCATGCTCGCGGCGGCCGATTATCTAAAGAAGCAGCCCCCGGGGACAAATCGTGATATTTATTATCTTTATTATGCAACCCAGGCGATGCACCATATGGGACCTGCGGGGGGCTCCTGGAAATTCTGGAACGAAGGAGCGGATGGATCAGGCAGAAACGGGATCCGCAACTTTTTCGTTTCCGAGCAATACGGCGGTCCAAGAAAACCAAATGACAAAAACCCCCACCAAAAGGGTAGTTTTTTCATCGGTACAACTCCCGGAAACATTTCCGATAACGAGGGGGGACGCCTGATGCACACCGCTTTGGCGCTTTTATCCCTTGAAGTTTACTATCGCCACCTGCCCCTCTACCGGCGCGAGATGGCGGCCGGGAACTGAGCCCGTAATCTAATTCCATATCTGTTTCCCCATCCAAACAAAGGATTTCGAAATGAGTCTTTCCCGTCGTCAATTTACCAGGGGGCTTTTGGCCGCATCGGTTGTCACCCCTTCCTTTTCGGTTGCGAAACCCGCCGCCGAGTGGCGAAGCCTGTTTGATGGGAAAACCCTTGATGGGTGGACCCCAAAACTTAGGTATGCCGATTTTGGGGATAACGACCGGGACACTTTTCGCGTCAATGATGGGATGATCCAGGTTCGCTACGACAAATACGATGATTTTGGCGAGCGGTTTGGCCATCTGTTTTTCAAGGAGAGCTTCTCCCACTACCGCCTCCGTTTGGAGTACCGATTTGTCGGCGAACAATGCAAAGGAGGCCCCGGTTGGGCGTTTCGTAACTCGGGGGTGATGATCCATTGCCAGGACCCGAAAACCATGCTCAAGGATCAGGATTTTCCGGTTTCCATTGAGGTTCAATATTTGGGTGGGGATGGTAAGAATCCCCGGACAACGGGCAACCTTTGCACGCCCGGAACCCATGTGGTCTACAAAAACAAACTCCACAAGACCCATTGCACCACTTCGACCTCAAAGACCTTTCATGGAGATCAATGGGTCTCGGCCGAGGTCGAGGTTCATGGCGGTGGGGTGATCAATCACCTAATCAACGGGGAAAAGGTCATCAGCTACGAAATGGCACAATACGATCCAGGCGACAAATACGCCAAGCCCCTGATCAAGGGAACCAATTTTGTCATCAAGGAAGGATACATTTCCCTTCAAGCGGAGAGTCACCCGATCGACTTCAGGAAAATCGAAATCATGCCAATTGAGGGCTGATTCGACTTGGGTTGAATCGAGGTCTTAAAGGCTAACAAAGGCGCGCCCCGGACTCAGGTTGTCTGATCCGGGCTGGCGCTTTTTGCTTTTTCCGGGCACACAAACCATTCCGCAAATCGATTGGTCCAATTTGCCTGGTGAACTGTCAAAGCAAGGGTAACGAGTGCCTGCGGGCCGATTTCTTTCGCAAGAAGGGACATTTCCTCCTCGGACATTTCCCCGCGAAGGGTCCATGCGGTGGCAAAGGCAATGACGCGTTGATCCCGGGGCATAAACGAGGACCAGTCCGACCAGTTGGGGTCGCCCAACTTTTCGATTTCATTTGGTGAAAGTCCGGCCCCCAGACCGAGGCGCCTGTGAATCACCAGT
Organism: Singulisphaera sp. GP187; assembly: GCA_945868575.1. Lineage (GTDB taxonomy): Bacteria > Planctomycetota > Planctomycetia > Gemmatales > Gemmataceae > SYLG01. The sequence continues at coordinate 56,356 of CAMBMH010000005.1, forward strand.
CAGTATTCACACAAATTGATTGCGCTCGCCCGTATGTAAGCGATTTCCTTGAGTCTTGCCGAGAGGCCGTGGTTCAGGGCACGGGAGGTTTTTTGGGAAGCTTCAAGAACTGCCGGGGCGTGGGCCATGATCCGATATATGGTCGGAATGGCCCCCATATTTTTTTGGATCGATTCCAGAATGGGGCCGGCCCCTTCCGGAGTATTTGAGGGATCCACACCCGGCAGCGGACGTTTTCGACGGCCGGGAGGAGTACCTTGTCCTATTGGGTTTTCATTGGTTTCATGCATAGGATCATGCTAAGAAATTCGGGTAAATCTGCCCGGAGCCGGGCGGGACTTGATTCTTTTCCCGGGACTGGGTGATTGAAGAACAATTATTGGAAAGGCCCAAAATGGATTCCTTCCTTGGGGCGGCAATAGAAGAAGCAAAAAAGGGATTGTCTGAGGGAGGAATTCCCATCGGATCGGTCTTGGTCCACAACGGGAAAATCCTTGGCAGGGGGCATAATCAGCGGATCCAAAAGGGGAGCCCCACCCTCCATGGGGAGATCGACGCACTGGAAAATGCCGGGAGACTTCCCGCCTCGGTTTATGCGGAGAGCGTGCTGTATACGACTCTATCCCCCTGTGCCATGTGCACGGGAGCGATTCTCCTCTACAAGATTCCCAAAGTTGTGATTGGGGAGAATAAAACCTTTTTGGGTGAGGAGTCCTTGCTCAAATCCCGTGGAGTGATGATCGAGGTTGTTCAGGACCCCAGCTGCATTGTCTTGATGGAGGAGTTTATCCGTTCCAAACCCGAGCTATGGAACGAGGATATCGGTGTTTAAGTTGATTTATGATATTTTTTGATATATAGTAATGGAATAAAAAAGCCGGGAGGCGATCTCTCGCAACCCGGCTTGGAAGTGGAGGCGCGGGGCCTCCGAATTAAATTGGTGTAACTCTATATTTTATAAGGATTTGCGTAAATAGAAATATTCAAATTGGACCCGGATTTGGGCAAGTTGGTCACGATTATTGGCTCCGGCCAAAAAGAAAAAGTTGGCGTGTTTGACGGATTTGGATGCCCCCAAACCTTTGAGTCAAACTGTAGTG